>NZ_CP064655.1:1572916-1887500 GCF_018141525.1 Miltoncostaea marina | reverse complement strand
GAGTGGGAACGCGCCCGTACCAAAACCGACACAGGTGGGCAGGTAGAGCATACCGAGGTGATCGAGAGAACCTTCGTTAAGGAACTCGGCAAAATTGTCCCGTAACTTCGGGAGAAGGGACGCCCCGGTAGAGTGAACGGCCTCGCGCCGGGAGCTCGAGGGGGCCGCAGAGAATTGGCCCAACCGACTGTTTACCAAAAACACAGGTCTCTGCGAAGTCGAAAGACGACGTATAGGGGCTGACGCCTGCCCGGTGCCGGAAGGTCAAGTGGAGAGGTTAGCCGCAAGGCGAAGCTTTGAAACCAAGCCCCGGTAAACGGCGGCCGTAACTATAACGGTCCTAAGGTAGCGAAATTCCTTGTCGGGTAAGTTCCGACCTGCACGAATGGCGTAACGAGTTGGGCGCTGTCTCAACGAAGGACTCGGTGAAATTGTAGTATCGGTGAAGATGCCGATTACCCGCCACAAGACGGAAAGACCCCGTGAACCTTTACTGCAGCTTGATATTGGTGTTCGGGACATCCTGTCCAGGATAGGTGGGAGGCTGTGAAGCAGTGGCGTCAGCTGCTGTGGAGCCACCCTTGGGATACCACCCTGGATGTTCTGTGCGTCTAACGGGAGGCCGTGATCCGGCTCTCGGACAGTGTCAGGTGGGCAGTTTGACTGGGGCGGTCGCCTCCCAAATTGTAACGGAGGCGCGCAAAGGTTCCCTCAGCACGGTTGGAAATCGTGCGTAGAGTGTAAAGGCATAAGGGAGCTTGACTGCGAGACTGACAGGTCGAGCAGGTACGAAAGTAGGCCTTAGTGATCCGGCGGTAGAGAGTGGAATTGCCGTCGCTCAACGGATAAAAGGTACTCCGGGGATAACAGGCTTATCCTCCCCAAGAGTCCACATCGACGGGAGGGTTTGGCACCTCGATGTCGGCTCGTCGCATCCTGGGGCTGGAGTTGGTCCCAAGGGTTGGGCTGTTCGCCCATTAAAGCGGTACGCGAGCTGGGTTCAGAACGTCGTGAGACAGTTCGGTCCCTATCTGTGGTGGGCGTTGGAGATTTGCGAGGAGTCGTCCCTAGTACGAGAGGACCGGGATGAACAGACCTCTGGTGTATCAGTTGTCGTGCCAACGGCACTGCTGGCTAGCTACGTCTGGACGGGATAACCGCTGAAAGCATCTAAGCGGGAAGCCCACCTCAAGATGAGATCTCCCACCGCTTCAAGCGGGTAAGGCTCCAGGTAGACCACCTGGTTGATAGGCGGGATGTGCACGCGCAGTAATGCGTTCAGCAGACCCGTACTAATACGCCGAGGGCTTGACCACAAAGATCACACGAGCACACTGACGCCGCTATGCAGTCTTGAGGGTATGCCCTCGAGGTTTTCCGGTGGCTTGAGCGAGAGGGAAACACCTCTTCCCATTCCGAACAGAGTCGTTAAGCCTCTCCGCGCCGATGGTACTCCGAGCGAAGGCTCGCGGGAGAGTAGGTCGCCGCCGGGATTGATTTGCAGCAGTGGCGTCGAGCCGCAGGACTCCGGTCCCGCGGCTCGTCGTCGTTGTGGGGACCCATCGCGCGGGAAGCGTGGCGCGCGCGGCCCCGGAGGTGCGCCTCGCCGGCGCCGGTGCCCACCGTGCTGTCGCGGGTCCCGGCTCCGAACTCCGCCCCCGATGCTCGGCGTCGTCGTGTCGTGTGACGTAGTGAGCACCGTGAGTGAGCGTTCACGCGCGATCCCGACGGCGGACGCGCGGCGCGGGGGTGCCGATTCAGGGTGACGGTCGAGGGTCACCCCGGGGCGTCCACGCGTGGCGACGTATCGCCTGCCGCGGGCGGGCGTGGGCCGGCCGACGTCCGCCCCCAAGCGACCGGCGCCGGCGCGTCGGCCCTCACCCGCGCCGGGCGCGGCCGATCTGGCGGTGTCGGGCGCCGGGTCGTGCGGAGGGGCGTCAGCGAGGCGCGACGCGCAGGCGCCGCCGGGCGGGGGCCGGCGAGTGGGCGGCGCCGCCGGCCGGTGGGGTGGTGTATCGGCCGGGTGCCGCGGGGACCGAGGGTGCGCGGACGCCGCGTGATCGTCGCGCCATCGCGCCGTCCCACGGTCGGCGCGACGACACGAGGGCCTCGCGCGGAGCTCGGTGGTCACCGGGCGTGAGCCGACGGACCGTATCGACGTCACGTCCGGCGCACGGTGCGCGGGCGTTGCCGGGGGGCGGAGCGCAGGCCGGTGGGATCGTGCGCCGATTGGCGCACGACCGATGCGCCGATCGCGTGGTCCCCCCGGGCGCCCCCTCAGGCGCCCGTGAGGCCGAGGATGAGCTCAGCGGCCTCGAGGGGCACGTCGAGCTGCGGGCAGTGGCCGACGTCGTCGAGCTCGACCCAGTCCGCGTGGGGGAGGAGGCGGTGCCGGAGGCGCGCCGCGGCCGCCGGCAGGGGCAGGAGGCGGTCGCGGGTGCCCCATACGACCCGCACCGGGCAGTCGACGGCGGCGGCGTCGAGGGGGTAGCCGTCGCGGAGGGCCGCCTCGACCATCGGGCCCACGTCCCGGCAGGCCGCCACGCCGAGGAGCTGGTGGACGATGAGGCCGGCCGGGATGTGGTCGGAGCGCTCGGTGATGAGGCTGGTCGCGCGGCGCCGTCCGGCCGGGGTGGCGACGAGGGCGTCGGCCTGCGGGGCCATGGCGCGCACCTCGCGCTGGCGCGCGACGAAGCCCTGGAGCATGCGCGTGAAGGCGGCGTCGGCCGGCTCCCAGCCGCCGGCGGGGGCGAAGGCGACGACCGTGCGGGCCCGGCCCCGCGCGGCGAGGCGCAGGGCCAGGTAGCCGCCGAGCGAGTTGCCGGCCACGTGGGCGGTCGCCATGCCGGCGGCGTCCATGGCCCGCTCGACCGCGTCGAGCAGCGCGTCGTGACCGGGCTCGGCGTCGAGCGGCGGGCCGCCGGCGTGGCCGGGGAGCGTCGGCGCGAGGACCTCGTGACGGCGCTCGAGGTGGGGCAGCGCGAGCTCCCACGTGCGCCACGTGTCGGTGAAGCCGTGCAGGCAGACCAGCGGCGGCCCGGCGCCGCCGCGATGGAGGGCCGTGAAGGGGGCGGGCATCCGGCCAGGCTAGCGGCGCCGGCGCGCGGTCCCGTCGCGGCGACGGCCCGCCGGGCGCCGCGGCCGGCGCGGCGCGACGGCGCCGAGGACCTGGGGGGGCGGAGGCAGACGTGAGCCCCCTGCGAGGCCCGCGCGCCGGCGTGCCGGGACCGGGGGCGGCGCCGGAACCGGCGCGGCGGCCGGGCTCTCCGCGCGCGCCGGGGCCGTCCGGGGCCGCCCGGGGCCGCCCGGGGTCGCTGGTACGATCGGCGCGATGACGGACTCGCCCGGGGCCCCGATGCTCGACTGCATCGTCGTTGGAGGGGGCCTCGCGGGGCTCGCGTGCGCCCACGGGCTGGTGTCGGCCGGCCGCTCGGTGCACGTGCTGGAGGCCGAGGAGGCGCCCGGCGGGCGGGCACGCACCGTCTGGCACCGCGGGCGGCCGGTGGACCGGGGCGTCGCCCTGCTGCTGCGCGCGTACCCGCGGACGGCGCGGCTGCTGAAGGACGTCGACCTGCCCCGCCGCGACCTGCGGCCGGTGGCGGGCGGCTTCGTGGTGGTCGGCCCGGACGGCGCGCCGGCGCGGCTGCGCTCGGCTCGCGGCGCGGGGCTGGCGCGCTTCCCGGGCCTGACGCCGGGCGACCGGGCGCGGGTGGCGCGGCTGGTGGCCTCGGTCGCCACGCGGCCGGCGGAGGTGCTGCTCGCCCAGGACGACGACGCGCCGACGGCCGAGGACCTGCTGCGCGGCGAGGGCCTCTCCGAGGCGGCGATCGAGGGCCTCTTCCGGCCGCTGTTCGCGGCGCTCACCCTGGACCGCGCGCTCGCGGCCGACCCTGGCTGGTTCCGCTGGCTGCTGTCCATGCTCGTGCGCGGCGGGGTGGCGATCCCGAGCGACGGCATGGGGATGATCGCCGAGTGGACCTCGGCGGCCGTGCGGCAGGCCGGCGGCGCCGTGGACGTCGCGGCGCCGGTGACGGCGCTCGAGCCGGACGCCGCGGGCCGCCGTGTGGCGGCCGTGGTGACGGCCGACGGCCGGCGCCTGCAGGCGCGCCGCGTGGTGCTCGCGGTCGACGCGCCGGCGGCGCGGCGGCTGCTGGAGGGGCTCGACGACGCGGCGGCGGCGCGGCTGCCTCGGGAGGCGGCCTCCGCGGTCACCGCGGCGTTCGCGATGCGTCGCCCGCTCTACTCCGGGCGCTCCGTGGTGCTGAACGGCGCCCCCGGCGGGCCCGGGGCGCCGGGGGTCGACGTGCTCTGCCAGACGACCAACATCACCCGCCCGGACGCGCCCGACGGCCCGCACATCCTGCTCGCCACGCGCATCACGACCGGCGGCGCGCCCGCCGACGGCCTGGTGGAGGCGGTCGGCGAGCTGGTGGGGCGGTGGGCGCCGCGCTTCGACTGGCGCGGCCTGGCGGAGCCCATCGGCGTCTACGAGCACGCCCACGCGATGCCGCGGCCCCTCGCGGGGGTGCGGCGCGACCCGCCGGGGCCGCGGACGCGCCTCGACAACCTCGTGCTGGCCGGCGACGCGACCGCCCACGGGTCGATCGAGGGCGCGATCGAGTCCGGCGCCCGCGCCGCCGGGATCGTCGACGCGCTGCTGCCGTGAAGCTCGTCGGCGGCCGCCGGGTCTTCTCGGTCGAGGAGGTCACCGCCCGGCTGGCGGGCATGTTCGAGGACCTGCGCTCGTTCTGGGTGGAGGCTGAGGTGCAGGACCTGCGCCCGGCGGGCTCCCAGATGCGCTTCTCGCTGCGCGGCGAGCACGTCATCGACGCGTCGATGAGCGGGGTCCTCTGGGAGCGCCTGGCCCACCGGCCCGCCGACGGCACCCTGGTGCAGGCCTACGGCCGCATGCAGTACTGGCGCCCGCGCTCCCAGCTGTCGATGCGCGTCGAGCGGCTCGAGCTGGCGGGGGAGGGCCTGCTGCGCGCGCGGGTCGCCGAGCTGCGCGCGCGCCTCGAGGGCGAGGGACTGCTCGATCCGGCGCGCAAGCGCCGGCCGCCGATGCTGCCGCGCCGCATCGGCCTGGTCACGAGCCCGGACGGCGCCGCCCGCGACGACGTGCTGACCAACCTGTGGGCGCGGTTCCCCGCGGCCGACGTGCTGCTGATGTCCGTGCCGGTGCAGGGCGACGCGGCGCCGGGCCTGATCGTGCGCGCGCTGGAGCACCTCGACGCCGTCGATGAGGTGGAGGTGATCGTGGTCGCGCGCGGCGGCGGCTCGCTGGAGGACCTGATGGCGTTCAACAGCGAGGCGGTCTGCCGGGCGGTCGCGGGGGCCCGCACCCCGGTCGTCTCGGCCGTCGGCCACGAGCGCGACGTGACGCTGTGCGACCTGGTCGCCGACGTGCGCGTGTCCACGCCCACGGCCGCGGCGGCGGCCGTGGTGCCGAGCGCGGAGGCGCTCGCCGCCCACCTCGACGACGCCCGGGCCGCGATCGCGCGCGGGCTGGTGCGCTCGGGCGCCGCCGCGCGCGAGGCGCTCGGGCGCCGGTCGGCCGGGATGCTGCGGGCGCTGCGCGGCCACGGGGCGCTGGGGCGCGACCGCGTCGACCGCCTCGCGCCCCGCCTGGAGGCCGGCCTCGCCCGCGCGGCGGCGCGGGCGCCGGGGCAGCTGGAGGCCCGTGAGGCGGCGCTCGGCCGCGCCGCCGGGGCGCGGGTGCGCGAGGCGGCCGCCCGCGTCGAGCGCGCGCAGGCCATGCTCGGGCTGCTCTCGCCGGCGCGCACCGTGGCGCGCGGCTACGCGATCGTGCGCTCGGGGGCCGGCGACCGCGTCATCGGCTCGGCGGCCGGCCTGTCGCCGGGCGACCGGGTGCGGCTGGAGCTGCGCGACGGCGCCGTGGGCGCCCGCGTGGAGGCGGCGTGAGCACCGGCGCGCCGGAGGACGCCCCGGCCACCTTCGAGGAGGCCCTGCGCCGCCTCGACGACGTCGTGGCGCGGCTGGAGAGCGGCGAGGTGGGGCTGGAGGAGGCCGTCGCGCTGTTCGAGCGCGGCCAGGGCTACCTGGCGGTCTGCCGCGAGCGGCTCGCCGCGGCGCAGCGCCGCATCGAGGAGCTCACGGCCGAGGAGCTGCCGCCGCCCCCGGGCGGGGAGGCGCCGCCGCCGCCGTTCTGAGCGCGTCGGCGATCGCCTCCGCCCACGCGTCGATGGCGGCCGGGTCGCCCGCGTCGCCGGCGCGGCCGCCGAGCAGCCGGAACAGCAGGCGCCCGGCGCGCGGCCAGCCGTCGGTGCGGACCCGGCCGGCGAACACCCGGTGGTCGCTGGCGCGCAGCCGGCGCCGCAGGCGGCCGATGCCCCGCGGCCCGCGGCGGACGAGCGGGCCCGGCAGCCGCCCCGGGTCGCCGAGCGAGCCGACGCTGGACAGTTACAGCGGGCGGGAGGCCGGCGCGTCCGCGTGCTCGCCGGCGAAGCGCTCGGTCTCCGGCAGCCGGCGCTGGTCGTACACCGCGCTGCCGAGCACCACGGCGCCGGCCCCGGCGGGGTCGCCCGCCGCGCCGATGGGGCGGACCTCCGCGGCGAGCCCCGCGTCGCGCAGCCGCGACGCGATCCGGGCGGCCACCTCGCCGGCCGTCCGCCCCTGGGACGCGTCGGTCACCAGCACCCGCATGCCGCCCGTCGTGCCCATGGCCCGACGCTCGCGCGCCCGGGCGGCGCGCATCCGCGCCGCTACGGCGCCGCGCTGCGGGATGGCCGCGTCGCGCGCGGGCGGGCATGGCTGCCGTCGCAGAACGGCTTGTCCGCCGAGCGGCCGCAGCGGCAGAGGGCGACGGTCCGGTGGCCCGGCGGGCGCCCGGCCGCCTCGGGGCCGGTGAGGGCGACGGGGCCCGTCACCAGGTAGGGCCCGTCGTCGACCACGGTGATGCTGACCTCTGCCATGCGCCGCTAGGGTGCCCCGGTGCCGCCGGATCCACACGTCGTGCGTGAGCAGCTGCCCCTGCTCGCCGCCGAGGCCTACCTCAACACCGGCGGCGCCGGGCCGATGCCCGTCGTCGCCGCGCGGGCGCTCGAGCGCTGGGCGCAGGCGGCGCCGCGCCGGGCGCGCGGCAGCCTCGAGGGGTTCGAGGCGGTGGCCGCGCAGGCCGCCCGGGCGCGCGAGGCGGCCGGCCGGGTCGTGGGCGCGCCGGCGAGCCGCATCGCCCTGACGGCCAACACCACCGACGGCGTCAACGTGGTGGCGTGGGGCCTCCCCTGGCGGCCGGGCGACGAGATCGTGATGGCGGGGCTGGAGCACCCCGGGCTCACCGTGCCGCTGGCGACCGTCGCGCGGCGCCACGGGGTGCGCCTGCGCCGCGTCGCGCCCGGCGGCGACCTCGAGGCGGCGGTCGGCGCCGTGGCGGGCCCGCGCACGCGCCTGGTGGCGCTGTCGCACGTCTCCTGGGCCACCGGCGAGCGCCTGGACGTGGAGGGGGCCGCCCGCGCGGCCCGCGCCGCGGGGGCCCTGCTGCTGGTCGACGGCGCCCAGGCGGCGGGCGCCATGCCGGTCGATGCCGAGGCGCTCGGCGCCGACGCGTACGCCTTCCCCGCCCACAAGTGGCTGCTGGGGCCCGAGGGGCTCGGCGCGCTGTGGCTGTCGCGGGGCGCGATCGAGCGCCTCGAGATCACCAGAGGCGGCTTCGAGAGCGGCACCGCCCACGAGGAGGGCGGCGGCCTGACCCTGCACGCCGGCGCCCGGCGCCACGAGGCGTCGACGCTGCCGGCGGCCTTGCTCGGGGCGTGGATCGCGGCGATCGAGTGGCTCGAGGGGCTCGGCTGGGAGTGGATCCGCGAGCGCACGCTCGCCGCCGCGGCGTCGGCCCGGGCGGCCCTCGCGGCGATCGACGGCGTGCGCCTGGTCGCGCCCGGTCCCCCGGCCTCGGGGCTCGTGACCTTCACCGTCGAGGGCTGCGGGCCGCAGGAGGCCTGCGCCCGGATCGCGGCGCGCGGGGTCACGCTGCGCTGGCTCGAGCGGCCCGCCGCGCTGCGCGCCTCGACGGGGTTCTTCACCGACGATCGCGACCTCTCGCGGCTGGCCGACGCCGTGCGCGCGGTCGCGGCGCGCGGCGACTGCTAGCTTCCACGGGCGTGAGTCAGGACAGGTTGGTCATCCGGGGCGGCCGCGCCCTCTCCGGCACGATCGTGCCGAGCGGCAACAAGAACGCGGCGCTGCCCATCCTGGCAGCGTGCCTCCTCACCGACGAGGAGGTCGTGCTCGAGAACGTGCCCGACATCCTCGACGTGCACGTGATGCTCGCGCTGCTCGACGACCTCGGCGTGAGCATCCGCGACGAGGGCCCCAACGCGCTCGCCCTGCGCGCCGAGGGCGTGCGCACCACCCACCTCGACCCCGACCTGTGCCGGCGCCTGCGGGCGTCGCTGCTGCTGGCCGGGCCGCTGCTGGCGCGCTGCGGCGAGGTGGAGCTGCCGCTCGCCGGCGGCGACTTCATCGGCCGCCGCCGCGTCGACACCCACCTGCTCGCGTTCCGCGCGCTCGGCGCCGAGTGCGTGGTCGAGCGCTCGTACGACCTGCGCCACTCGGGTCTGCGCGGCGCCGAGATCTTCCTCGACGAGGCCTCGGTGACCGCCACCGAGAACGCCCTCATGGCCGCGGTGCTGGCCCCGGGCCGCACCGTCATCTGGAACGCGGCGTGCGAGCCGCACGTGCAGGACCTCGCGCACTTCCTGGTGGAGCTCGGCGCGGTCATCGACGGCATCGGCACCAACCGCCTCATCATCGACGGCGTCGACCGCCTGCACGGCGGCCGCTTCCGGGTGGGGCCGGACCACATCGAGATCGCCTCGTTCATCGGCCTCGGCGCCATCACGGGCTCCGACCTGACCATCAGCGACGTCCGCGCCGAGGACCTGCGGATGATCAACCTGACGTTCGAGCGGCTCGGCATCCGCGTGGAGATGGACGGCGACGCCCTGCGGGTGCCGCCCGACCAGAGCCTGCGCGTGGTGGCCGACGAGGGTGGCGCCATCCCGAAGATCGACGACGGCATCTGGCCGGCCTTCCCGGCCGACCTCACCAGCATCGCGACGGCCGTGGCCACGCAGACGCACGGCACGGTGATGATCTTCGAGAAGATGTTCGAGAACCGGCTGTTCTTCGTGGACAAGCTGGTCGCCATGGGGGCGCGGATCGTGCTCTGCGACCCGCACCGGGCGGTGGTGAGCGGGCCGGCGCCGCTGTTCGGCGAGCGGCTCGAGAGCCCCGACATCCGGGCCGGCATGGCCATGCTCATCGCGAGCCTGGCGGCCACGGGCGTCAGCGTGATCGGCAACGTCGGGCAGATCGACCGCGGCTACGAGCGCATCGACGAGCGGCTGCGGGCGGTCGGGGCCGACATCGAGCGCGTCCGTGACTGAGGTGGACCCCGCCACCGGGCGCGTCGCGGCCGCGACGCTCCCGGCCGGCGCGAAGGACGTGCTGCCGGTCGAGGCGCAGGAGCTCGGCGAGGTCGAGCGCGCCCTGCGCGGCGCCTTCGCCGCCTTCGGCTACCGCGAGGTGCGCACGCCGGTGCTCGAGTTCGCCGACGTCGTCGACCGCGCCCAGGAGGACGTCCTGCGCGACGCCTTCCGCCTCTTCGACGACGGCGGCCGCGTGCTGGTGCTGCGCCCCGACCTGACGATCCCGGTCGCGCGGCTGGTGGCGACCCGCATGGCGGACCACCCCGGCCCGGTGCGCGTCTGCTACGTGGCGAGCGCGTTCCGCCCGCCGGCCCCGGGCCGCCCGCGCGCCACCGAGCAGCGCCAGGCCGGCGTGGAGCTGGTGGGCGAGGGCAGCCCGAGCGGCGACGCCGAGGCGCTGGCGCTGCTGGTCGGCGCGCTGCGCGCCGCCGGGCTGCGCGAGCTGCGCGTGGGCGTCGGCGACGTGGCCCTGACGCGCGCGGTGCTCGACGGCCTCGGCGTGGCGCCCGAGCGCCGCGAGGCGCTGCAGGCGGCGCTCACCGTGCGCAACCTCGTGGAGTGGCGGCGCCTGGCCCGCGAGGCGCTCGGCGATGGCGCGGCGAGCCGCCTGCTGTGCGAGCTGCCCACCATGCGCGGCGGCCGCGCGCTCGCGGAGCGCATCGGCGCCGAGGTGCCGGCCAGCGCGGCCGAGTGCGAGCGCCTCGCCACGCTGCTCGACCAGCTCGATGCCCACGGCGTGGGGGATGCGGTGCTGCTCGACCTGGGCGTGCTGCGCGACTGGCGCTATTACTCGGGCGTCGTGTTCGAGGCGTTCGCCCCCGGCGTGGCCGCCCCCGTGGCCATGGGCGGCCGCTACGACGGCCTCGCCGGGCGCTTCGGCCGCCCGCGCCCGGCCGTGGGCTTCGCGATCGCGCTCGACCTGCTGCACGGCGCGCTGGTGGCCGCGGGCGCCCCGGCGCCGGGGCCGCGCGCCGGCGTGGTGCTCGAGGGCGGGCTCGACCGCGACCTGGCCGCGGCGGCCGCCGCCCGGCGGGCCGGCATCCCGGTGGTCGCCCTGGGCGGCGGCGCGGACGCCGGCGACGCCGACGCCCTCGCGGCGGCCGACGGCTGGCGCTGGGTCGCCCGCCCGAGCGGCGACGGCTACCGGGTGGTCGACCGCGTGACCGGCGACGCGCGCGACTGCGCGCGGCTGGAGGAGGTGCTGGCGTCCCCGGCCTGAGGATCTGCGTGCCGCTCGGCGCGCTCTTCGCGGGCGCGGTCGATGCGCTCGAGGGCGCGGGCATCGACGTGTCCGCCCTGCGCGACGCCGGCCGGCGCCTCGTGGTGGAGGGCGCCGACGGCGTCACCTTCATCACCACGCGCCCGAGCGACGTGCCGACGTACGTCGAGAGCGGCGCGGCCGACGTCGGCATCGTCGGCAAGGACGTGCTCCGCGAGCGCGCCCCGGACGTCGCCGAGCTGCTCGACCTGGGCTTCGGCGGGTGCCGCATGGTCTACGCCACCCCGGCGGGCGACGACCCCACCCCGGCGGCGCTGGAGCACCTCGGCGTGGTCCGGGTGGCGACGAAGTACCCGGTCACCGCGACGGGCCACTTCGCCGCGACCGGCCGCCAGGCCGAGGTGGTGAAGGTCAACGGGTCGGTCGAGCTCGCGCCGCTCGTGGGGCTCGCGCACGGCATCGTCGACCTCGTCGCGACCGGCAGGACGCTGCGGGAGAACGGGCTGGTGGAGCGGGAGTCGATCTTCGAGTCGTCGGCGCGCCTCATCGCGAACCGCGTCAGCCGGACCCTGCGCGCCGAGGAGATCGACGCGCTGGTCGCGCGCATGGAGGGCGACCGATGAGCGAGCCGCGCCGCGCGCGCCTGCGCGCCGGGGGCGTCCAGGCGATCGCGCACACGCTGCGCCCCGAGGTGGACGTCGCGGGGCTCGCCGCCGGCGTCGCCGAGACGCTCGAGGCCGTCCGCGCGCGCGGCGACGACGCGCTGGTGGAGGGCGCGCGGCGCTTCGACTGCGCCGAGTTCACCCACGACCGGCTGCGCGTGCCGGCGGCGGCGATCGAGCGGGCGATGGACGCGATCGACGAGGGACTGCGGGCGGCGATCGTGGCGGCCGCCTCCCAGGTGCGCATCGTCGCCGAGGCGCTCCTGCCCGACGACCGACACGTGACGCTGCCGTTCGGCCAGCGCGTGCAGGTGCGCAGCATCCCGGTGGACGCGGCGGGCTGCTACGCGCCGGGCGGGCGCGCGGCCTACCCGTCGAGCCTCATCATGGGCGTCGTGCCGGCCCAGGTGGCCGGCGTGGAGCGGATCGTCGCGGTGAGCCCGCCCGGCCCGGACGGCCGCCCGTCGCCCGTCGTGCTGGCCACGGCCGGCCTGCTGGGCGTGGAGGAGGTCTACGCCGCGAGCGGCGCGGCCGCCGTCGGCGCGCTCGCCTACGGCACGGCCACCATCGCGCCGGTCGCCGTGATCGTGGGGCCGGGGAGCCCCTGGGTGCAGGAGGCCAAGCGTCAGGTGGTGGGGGTGGTCGGCATCGACGGCGTCGCGGGCCCCAGCGAGGTGCTGATCATCGCCGACCGCTCGGCCGATCCGCGGGCGCTCGCGCTCGACCTGCTCGCCCAGGCCGAGCACGGCCCCGACTCGCCGGCGGTGCTCGCCAGCGACGACCCGTCCGTGGTGTCGGCCGTGGAGGCGCACCTGCGCGAGCTGCCCGGGGCGCCGGGCCCCATCACGCTCGTCGAGTGTGCCAGCATGCCGCTGGCGGTCGAGCTCGCGGAGGCGTTCGCGCCCGAGCACCTGGAGATCGCGACGGCGGAGCCGGAGGCGATCGCGGAGCGCATCACCAGCTCGGGGGCCGTGTTCGTCGGGCCCAACTGCGCGACCGCCTTCGGCGACTACATCGCCGGGTCCAACCACGTCCTGCCCACCGGGGGCGCCGCGCGGCACGCGTCCGCCCTCGGGCCCACCACGTTCCTGCGGAGGATGTCCGTGGTCGAGATGACCGACGAGGCGGTCGAGGCGCTCACGCCGCACCTCGCCGCGCTCGCCGACGCCGAGGGCTTCACGCTGCACCGGATGTCCGCCGAGGCCCGCCGGAGGACCCCGTGAGCCGGGTCGGCGAGGCGCACCGGGCGACCGGCGAGACCGACGTGCGCGTGCGCGTCGACCTCGACGGGGCCGGGGCGTCGACCGTCGCCACCGGCGTCGGGTTCTTCGACCACATGCTCACCTTGCTCGCCCGGCACTCGCTGATCGACCTCGACGTCGAGGCCCGCGGCGACCTGGAGACCGGCAGCCACCACACCGTGGAGGACGTCGGCATCACGCTGGGGCAGGCGCTCTCGTCGGCGCTCGGCGACCGCTCGGGGATCGAGCGCTACGGGTGGGCCTTCGTGCCGATGGACGAGTGCCTGGTGCGCGCCGCGCTCGACCTCTCGGGCCGCCCGTACACCCACGTCGACGTGCCGCTGCCGGTCACGACGATCGGCGGCTTCGAGACCGAGCTGCTCACCGAGTTCATGCGCGGGCTGGCGAACCACGCCGGCCTCACCCTGCACCTCACGCTGCTGACGCCCGGCAACGCCCACCACGCGATCGAGGGCTCGTTCAAGGCGCTGGCGCGCGCGCTGGCCGCCGCGGTGGCCCCCAACCCGCGGGTCGCCGGGGTGCCCTCGACCAAGGGGACGCTCTAGTGCCCCGGGTCGCCGTGCTGGACTACGAGATGAGCAACCTGCGCAGCGCGACGAAGGCGCTCGAGCGCCTCGGCGCCGACGTGCGGGTGGTGTGCGAGCCGGAGGCGGCGCGCGACGCCGACGCGGTGCTGCTGCCGGGGGTCGGCCACTTCGGCGAGGCCATGCGCCGCATCCGCGCGCAGCGCCTGGACGCGGCCGTGCGCGAGGCGGTGGAGCGGGGCGTGCCGGTGCTCGGCATCTGCCTGGGTCTGCAGCTGCTGTTCGACGAGAGCGAGGAGAGCCCGGGCGCCCGGGGCCTCGGCGTGCTGCCGGGCGCCGTGCGCCGCCTGCGCACGGAGCGCAAGCTGCCGCACATCGGCTGGAGCCGCGTGGCGTGGTCCCCGGGCACGGCGCTGGCGCCCGAGGGCGACGACGACGCCGCGGCCACCTACTACTTCGTGCACACGTTCGGCTGCGAGCCCGAGGACCCCGGGCTGGTCCTGGGCCGCGCGGAGCACGGCGTGCCGTTCTGCGCGGCGGCCGGCCGCGGGGCCGTGGCGGGCGTGCAGTTCCACCCGGAGAAGTCGAGCGCCGCGGGGCTCGGCCTGCTCGGCCGCTGGCTGGCGTCGGTCCCGGTGCCCGCGGCGTGATCACGCTCTACCCGGCCATCGACCTGCAGGACGGCCAGGCCGTGCGCCTGCGCAGGGGCGACTTCAGCCAGACGACCGTCTTCAGCGACGACCCCATCGACCAGGCGCGCCGCTTCGCCGACGACGGCGCGGTGGCGCTGCACGTGGTCGATCTCGACGGCGCCCGCCAGGGTGAGCCGGTGCACGCCGCGCTCGTGGCCGGCATCGCGGCCGCCTTCCCCGGCACGGTGCACCTGGGCGGCGGCCTGCGCTCGCGCGCGGCCATCGAGACCGCCCTCGCCACGGGCGTGCACCGGGTGGTGCTCGGCACCTCGGTGATCGACGACCAGGGCCTGCTCGCCTGGGCGATCGACCGGCTCGGCGACGGGCTCGTGGTGGCGCTCGACGCCCGCCAGGGCAAGGTCGCGACCCACGGCTGGACCCAGGTCACCGACCGCGACGCCATCGAGGTGGCGAGCGGCCTGGTGAGCCTCGGCGTGCGGCACCTGGCCTACACGGACATCAACCGCGACGGCACGCTCGGGGGGCCCAACCTCGCCGCCCTGCGGCGGCTGGCCGAGGCCGCGCCGCCGCTGCGGCTGATCGCCTCGGGCGGCGTCTCCTCGCTCGAGGACCTGCGCCGCCTGCGCGACCTGCAGCTGCCGAACCTCGACGGCGTCATCGTCGGGCGGGCGCTCTACGAGGAGCGCTTCACGGTGTCCGAGGCGCTGGAGGTCCTCGGCTCCGGGTCCCGGCTGTGATCCGGGTCATCCCCTGCCTCGACGTCGATCGGGGCCGGGTCGTGAAGGGCGTCAACTTCGTCGGCCTGCGCGACGCCGGCGACCCCGTCGAGCTCGCGGCCCGCTACGACCGCGAGGGCGCCGACGAGCTGGTCTTCCTCGACATCACCGCCAGCCACGAGGAGCGGGGCACCATCGTCGATCTCGCCCGGCGCACCGCCGAGGAGGTGTTCATCCCCTTCACGATCGGCGGCGGCCTGCGGTCGGAGGAGGACATCCGCGACGTGCTGGCGGCGGGGGCCGACAAGGTGTCGCTCAACTCGGCGGCCATCCGCGACCCCGGGCTCATCGAGCGCGCGTCGGCCCGCTTCGGCGCCCAGTGCATCGTCGTCGCCATCGACGCCAAGCGCCGCGACGACGGCAGCGGCTGGGAGGTCTTCCTCAACGGCGGCCGCAAGCCCACCGGCCTCGAGGCGGTCGCGTGGGCGGCCGAGGCCGTGCGCCGGGGGGCGGGGGAGCTGCTCGTGACCTCCATGGACCGCGACGGCACCCACGCCGGCTTCGACGTCGAGCTGCTGTCGGCGGTCGCCGACGCCGCCCACGTGCCGGTGATCGCCTCCGGCGGCGCCGGCACGCTGCGCCACTTCCCCGAGGCGGTGACGGCCGGCCACGCCGACGCGGTGCTGGCGGCGTCGGTCTTCCACGACGGCGTCTACTCGATCGCGCAGGTGAAGGACGCCATGGCGGCGGCCGGGGTTCCGGTCAGGCGGTAGGCTGCCGCCCATGGGCGCCGATCCGACGCCGGGCCGCAGCCACCACCACGTCGTCTGCTACGTCTCCTCCGAGGAGGGGTCGCGGCGGGCGGTCACCGAGGCCATGCGGGTCTCCCGCGAGAAGGGCGGCGCGCGCCTGACCCTGCTGCACGTGGCCGACTCCCCCGGGCGCTTCTCGGGCGGGCGCACCTCCCGCAGCCGCCCGGCCGACGAGGTCGCGGCGAGCCTGCGCGCCGAGGCGCGCGCCTGGCTCGGGCCGCTGGCCGGGCGCAGCGGGGCCGAGGCGGTCGTGATCACGGCCGACGACGTGCCGCACGCGGTGTACGAGTGGGCGCGCGAGCAGGCGGCGACCCTCATCGTGGTCACCCCGCGCCGGCGCGACCTGCGGCGGCTGCTGAGCGACCCGCCGTGCCCCGTGCTGCTGGCCGTGGGGCCCGAGCGCCCGGACCCGCCGGCGGCGCCGTGAGGATCGTCCGCACGGAGGCGGCGCCCGCGCCGGTGGCGGGCGCGCCGTACAGCCAGGCCGTCGTGGCCGGGGCGGGGCGCACGGTGCACGTCTCCGGCCAGCTCGGGATCGACCCGGCCACGGGCGCGCTGGTCGACGGCGGGGTGCGCGAGCAGACCGCGGCCGCGCTGCGCAACGTGGCGGCGATCCTCGATGCCGCCGGCGCGCGGCTCGGCGACGTCGTGGCGACGACCGTCTACCTGGCCGACCTGGCGGCCGACTTCCCCGGGATGAACGCCGCGTACGCCGAGGGCCTCGCCGGCCACGCGCCCGCCCGGGCGACGGTCGGCGTCGCCGCGCTGCCGATGGGGGCGCGCGTCGAGATCGCGGCCGTCGCCGTCATCGGCGCGGCGTGAGCGGCGCTACTCGGCCCAGGTGCGGCGCTCGAGCAGGCTGTCGAGCGCGATGCGGTCCAGGTAGTCGGGCGCCTCGGCGATCGGGCGGCCCTCGTTGACCGGGTCGCGCACCCAGGCCTTGAAGCGCTCGTCGGCGGCCGCGAACTCGGCCTGGAGCTCGAGCAGCGAGAGCCCCTCGAAGCGCTCGAAGGCGGCGACCAGCGCCGGGTCGACCGGCGCGACGGCGGAGAGCTTGCGGGAGACGGGATCGTAGGCCACGACCGTGATCCTAGCCGCCGGGCGTCCGAGGGGGTCGCCGCGCACCCCATCGTGCGCCGCGTGCACGGGCTGCTCGACGGCGAGGTGAGCGCCGTCGGCGGCGTGGTGCGCGACGCCCTGCTGGGCCGGCCGCCGGGCGACGAGGTTGACCTGGTGGTCGAGGGCGACGCCATCGCGCTCGCCCGCCGGGTGGCGCACGACCTGGGCGCGCCGCTCACCACGCACGGCCGCTTCGGCACCGCGGTCGTCGAGCTGCCCCACGGGGCGGGCCGGGTCGACCTCGTGACGGCGCGCCGCGAGCGCTACGCGGCGCCCGGGGCGCTGCCGGAGGTGGAGCCGGGCACGCTGGCCGACGACCTGGCGCGGCGCGACCTTACGGTCAACGCCATGGCGCTGCGCCTGTGCGGCGCGCGCGCCGGCGAGCTGGTCGACCCGCACGGCGGGCTGACGGACCTCGGCGCGGGCATCGTGCGCACGCTGCGCGAGGACGCCTTCCGGGAGGACCCGAGCCGGCTGGTGCGGGCGGCGCGCTACGCGGCGCGGCTGGGCTTCGTGCTCGCCACCGGCACCGAGCGCGCCGCCCGGGCCGCCGCCGCGGGCCTCGACCCGGGCTCGTCGCGGGTGGCCGACGAGCTGCGGCGGCTGCTGGAGGAGCCGTCCGCCGCGGACGGCCTGGACCTGCTGCGCGACCTGGGCGTCGCCTGGGTGCGCCCCGGGTCGGGCCCGTGGATGGCCCGGCTCGAGGCGGCGCTCGCCCACCCCGACGCGCCCGATGTGCCGCTGTGGGCGCTGCGGCTGGGGGCGGGGGTCGAGGCCGGCGCCTTCGCGCACGCCGCCCTGCCGGGCTGGGCCCGCGCCGTGGCGGCGGAGGTGCTCGGGGGGGCCGCGCTGGCCGAGCGGATCGCCGCGGCCGCCGCGCCCTCGCAGGTCGACCGCCTGCTGCGGGCCGCGCCGCCGGCCGCGGCGGTCGCCGCGCTCGCCCACGGCGCCGAGGCGGTGGGGGAGTGGTGGAGCCACGGCCGCGCCCGCGAGCCCGCCGTCCGGGGCGCCGACCTCGTGCGCGCGGGCGTGGCGCCCGGGCCGGCGATCGGCCGCGCGCTCGAGGCCGTGCGGGCCGCCGTGCTCGACGGCCGCGTCGCCGGTTACGACGATCAGCTCGCGCTGGCGCTCGACGTGGCGCGGGGGGGCCGGTGACCGCCGGGCCCGGCCTCGACCTGCTGGAGGTGGCGACGGGCGGCCCGGCGCGGGCGGCGTTCACGACCCGCGCGGGCGGGGTGAGCGCCGGGCCGCTCGCCTCCCTCAACCTGGCCGCCGACCGGGGCGACCGCGACGCGGCGGTGCGCGAGAACCGGCGCCGCGTGTGCGCGGCCCTCGGCCTGCGCCCGGAGGCCGTCGCGATGGCGCGCCAGGTGCACGGCGCGGGCGTCCGCGACGCCGACGCCGACGACGCGGACCGCGGGCGCTTCCTCGGGGCGTTGCGCGGGTGGCGCGACGGCGACGCGCTCGTGACCCGCGCGCCGGGCGGCGCGCTGGCCGTGCTCGGCGCCGACTGCCTGCCCGTGCTGCTGTGGCGCCGCGACGCGCCCGCCGTCGCGGCCGCCCACGCCGGCTGGCGGGGGCTCGTGGGCGGCGTGCTCGAGGCGGCCGTGGCGGCGCTCGGCGCGCCGGCCCGGGTGGGCGCGGCGATCGGGCCGGGCATCGGCCCCTGCTGCTACCCGGTGTCCGCGGAGGTGCGGAGGCGCTTCGCGGCCCGCTTCGGCGACGCGGTGGTGGCGCCGCCGGCGGTCGACCTGGCGGCCGCGGCGCGGCGGGCGCTGGTCGCGGCGGGGGTGCCGGACGCGGCCGTCACGACGGCCGCCGCCTGCACGTCGTGCGAGCCGGGGCGCTTCTTCTCACACCGTCGCGACGGCGCCGCCACGGGCCGTCAGGCGGGGGTCATCGCGTTGGCGGAGGAGGTGGGATGATCGACCCGGACCGGCTCCGGGAGGTCCTGGAGGAGGCGCGCGAGCGGCTCGACGAGGCCGCCGCCCGCGGCGGGCGCGGGCCCGGCGCCGTCGAGCTCGTGCTGGCCGGCAAGTACGTGCCGGCCGAGGACACCGAGGCGCTGATCGCGGCCGGCGTGCGGACCGTGGGCGAGAACCGCCTGCAGGACCTGCAGGCCCGGCGGGCGATCGCGGGCGACCGGCTGACCTTCGACTTCATCGGCCACCTGCAGCGGCGCAAGGTGCGCGACGTGCTGCCCGCGGTGCGGCTCGTGCACTCGCTCGACTCGCTGCGGCTGGCGGCCGAGATCGACGCCCGTTCGGAAGGTCCGGCGCGGGTCCTCGTCGAAGTGAACGTCGCCGAGGAACCCAGCAAAGGTGGTATCGTGCCGCCCCGAATCCGGGCGTTCGTCCATGACGTGTCGGCGGAGACCGACATCGTGATCGGTGGTCTCATGGCCATGCCTCCCCAGCACACCGACGCCGAGCGCAGCAGGCCGTACTTCGCGGCCGTGCGGGACCTCGCCGAGGGGCTGGCGGCGGAGTGGCGGGGCCGTCACGACTTCCGCGACCTGTCGATGGGGACGAGCCAGGACCACCTGGTGGCCGCGGAGGAGGGCGCGACGATGGTCCGCGTCGGCCGCGGGCTCCTCGAGCGCGTCCGTCCAACCACCCAGGGACTCTCGTAGATGGCCGTCACCGACCTCTGGCACCGCACACTCGTCTACTTCGGCATGGCCGACGAGCCGGACGACTACGTGGACGAGTACGACGACGAGCCGGACCGGTACGAGCGCGACCGCGACCGCCGGGCCTCGGCGCACGACGACCTGGAGCGCACCTACCGCGAGCGCCCCAACGTCCGCCGCCTGGGCCCCCGCCGCCGCGACAACGACTTCGACGACATCTTCGCCGAGGAGACGCGCACCAGCCGGCCGGTGATGCGGCCGGTCGAGTCGCGCCCGCAGCCGGCCGAGGTCCACCTCGTGGTGCCGAAGTCGTTCAACGACGCGCAGCAGATCGCGGACAAGTTCAAGGGGACGGTCCCCGTCATCCTCAACCTCCAGAGCGCCGAGACCGACCTCGCCAAGCGGCTCATCGACTTCTCCAGCGGCCTCACGTACGCGCTCGACGGCGGCATGCAGCGGGTGGCCGACAAGGTCTTCATGCTGACGCCGCGCAACGTCGAGGTCTCCGCCGAGGAGCGCGCGCGCCTGCTGGAGAAGGGCTTCTTCAACCAGTACTAGTGCGCCCCTCCGACGACGGCTGGCCGGCCGGCATCGGCCTCGTCGGCGCCGGGGCGATGGGCCGGGCCCTCGCCGCCGGGCTGACGCGCGGCGACCGGCTCGCCCCCGGGGCGCTGGCCGTGGCCGACGCCGTCCCCGCGGCGGTCGAGGCCGCGGTGGCCGACTGCGGCGGCCGGCCGGCGACGCTTGGGGAGGCGGCCTCCGCCGACCTGGTGTGCGTGGCGGTCAAGCCGAAGGACGCGGCCGACGCGCTGGCCGCCGTGGGGGCCGCGCTGCGCCCGGGGGCGGTCGTGCTGTCGGTGGTCGCCGGCTGGGACCTCGACCGCCTGGCGGCGGCGCTGCCCGGCGTGCCGCTGGTGCGCACGATGCCGAACCTCGCGGTGCGCCACGGGGCGGGCATCGTCGCCGTCGCCACGCGTGGGCTCGACGGCGACCGCGAGGCGGCCCTGCTGGCCCTGCTGCGCCCGCTGGGCGCCGTGGTGCCGCTGCCGGAGCACCTGTTCGCCGCCGCCACCGCGCTTGCCGGCAGCGGCCCCGGGCTGCTCGCCCTGGTGGCGGAGGGGCTCGAGGAGGGCGCCGTGGCGGCCGGCCTGACGCGCGCCCAGGCGCGCGAGATGGTCGGCGCGGTGGTGGCCGGGACGGCGGCGCTGCTCGCCGACGGCACCGACCCCGCCCTGCTGCGCCAGCGCGTATCCTCGCCCGCCGGGACCACCGTCGCCGGCCTCGCGGTGCTCGAGCGCGGCGCGGTGCGCGCCCATCTCGCCGACGCGGTGCTCGCCGCCGCCCGGCGGGCGTCCGAGCTGTAGGAGCATGTCCGTGCCCACCGAGGAGCCGCGCCGCTGATGGACCACGTCGAGACCTACGTCGGCGCGCTGTTCACCGTCTTCCTGCTCGTGATACTGGTGCGGATCCTGCTCTCGTTCGCGCCCCGCCCGCCGTTCGCCGGCCCGGGCCGCGCGGTGTGGAACTTCGTGCACGAGAGCACCGACTGGTACCTGGACATCTTCCGGCGGCTGATCCCGCCGCTCGGCATGTTCGACCTGTCGCCGATCCTCGCGATCATCGTGCTCTACATCGTGCGCAGCCTCGTCCTCGAGCTCCTGGGCTCGTTCTGACCGCGCTGCCGCCCTGGCTCAACCTCCGCGAGGGGGGCGTCACGGTGGCCGTGAAGGCGGTGCCGCGCTCGCGCGCGACGCGGGTCGTCGGCGTGCAGGACGGCGCCCTGCGGGTGCAGATCGCGGCCCCGCCGCACGCCGGCCAGGCCAACGCCGCGCTGTGCGCGCACCTGGCGGCGGCCGCCGGGGTGCGCCCGCCGGCGGCGCGGTTGCGGCGCGGCTCGGGCGGCGCGCGCAAGCTGGTGGAGGTCGACGGCGAGCCGCGCGAGCTCGCGCGGCGCCTGGTCGAGGCCGTCGGGGCGGCGGGGGAGGGCCCGTGACCCGGGCCCACCGCGACGTGAGCGACGCCGTCGTGCGGGCGATCGACCGGCGGGAACGGCGCCAGACGAAGGCGCGCTGGTGGCGCTTCGGCGTGCTGGCCGTGCTCGTGCTGGCCGCCGACCAGGTGGCGAAGATCGTGATCCGGGCGACCCTCGAGCCGGGCGAGCGCCACGAGGTGTTCCCGGGGTTCGAGATCTCCCGCGTCTCCAACGAGGGCATCGCGTTCGGCCTCTTCCCCGGCCGCCAGGCGATCGTCGCCGTGCTGACCGTGCTCGCCCTCTGCGCGATCGCGATCGCGCTCGCCGGGCTCGTGGGCCGCAACGCCACCGTCGCCGCCGGCGCCGGCCTGCTCGTGGGCGGCAGCATCGGCAACCTCATCGACCGGCTCGCCCACGGGGCGGTCACCGACTTCCTCGACCCGGCGCGCTGGCCGGCGTTCAACGTCGCCGACTGCGGCATCACGATCGGCGCCGCGCTGATCGTGATCGGCCTGATGGCCGACGCCGACGAGGCGGAGCACGAGCCTGACGGCTGACCCGCCAGCCGTGCGCCTGCGCGCCGGCCCCGAGGAGGCGGGGCGGCGGCTCGACGCCGTGGTGGGCGCGATGGAGGCCGTCGGCAGCCGGGCCGAGGCGCAGCGCCTGATCGCCTCGGGGCGGGTGCTCGTCGACGGCGCCGCCCGGCCGAAGCGCCACCTGCTGGCCGCGGGCGAGCAGGTCGAGGTGCGGCCGGAGGCGGCCCCGCCTTCGGAGCTCGAGCCCGAGGCCGTGCCCATGACGGTGCGCTACGAGGACGAGCACCTGCTGGTGGTCGACAAGCCCGCCGGCGTGGTGACCCACCCGAGCGCCGGGCACGCCGGGGGCACGCTCGTGCACGGCCTGCTCGCGCACGCGGTCGCGGGCGGCGCCGACCCCAGCCGGCCGGGCATCGTGCACCGGCTCGACCGCGACACCTCGGGGCTGCTCGTGGTGGCGCGCTCCGAGCGCGCCCACCGGCGGCTGCAGCGCCTGCTGCGCGACCGGCGGGTGGAGCGCCACTACCTCGCCCTGGTGCACGGCGCGCCGCCCCCGGCCCTGACCATCGACCGGCCCATCGGCCGCGACCGGCGCAACCGTACGCGGATGGCGATCGACGCCGAGGGCCGCGAGGCGGTCACCCACGTGCGCGTGCTGGAGCGGCTGGGGCGGATGACGCTGGTCGAGGTGCGCCTCGAGACCGGCAGGACGCACCAGATCCGCGTGCACCTGGAGGCGGCGGGGCACCCGGTGGTGGGCGACCGGGTCTACGGCCGCCGGCAGCCCGACCTCGGCCTCGAGCGGCAGTTCCTGCACGCGGCGCGGCTGGCGTTCCCGCACCCCGAGAGCGGGGAGCCGGTCGAGGTGCGAAGCCCCCTGCCGCACGACCTGGAGCTCGCGCTCGCGCGGGCGCGCCGCGAGGCCGCGCCCGGCGACGGCCCGGGCCTGCGCTAGAGTCCCGGCGAACCCAGTCGATCCCCTCCCCGGCGCGCCTCCGCTCGATGGCGGTGCCCGGGCGCTTCCGCGCGTCCGCGGACGGTGCCCGGGATCCATCGGCCCGCGCCGGCGCATCACCCATCCGAACCGCGTTCCCAGGAGCCGCCGTGCCGACCGTGACCATGAAGCAACTGCTGGAGTCCGGGGTCCACTTCGGGCACCAGACCCGCCGCTGGAACCCGAAGATGAAGCGCTACATCTACGGTGAGCGCGGCGGCATCTACATCATCGACCTCCAGCAGACGATCGTGCTGCTGCAGCAGGCCTGCGACGTCGTCCGCGACATCTCCGAGCGCGGCGGCACCGTCCTGTTCGTGGGCACGAAGAAGCAGTCGCAGGAGGCCGTGCAGGAGCAGGCGACCCGCTGCGGCATGCCCTACGTCTCGCACCGCTGGCTCGGCGGCCTGCTCACCAACTGGGGCACGATCTCCCAGCGCATCCGCCGGCTGCACGAGCTGCGCAACCAGAAGCGCGAGGGCCAGCTCGAGCTGCTGCCGACCCGCGAGCGCCTCGCCCGCGAGGGCGAGCTCACCAAGCTCGAGACCAACCTCGGCGGCGTGGCCGACATGCAGCGGCTGCCGGACGCGGTCGTGATCGTCGACCTGAAGAAGGAGGCCATCGGCGTGCGCGAGGCGAACCGCCTCGGCCTCGCCGTGATCGGCCTGGTCGACACCAACTGCGACCCCGACGAGGCGACCTACGTCATCCCGGGCAACGACGACGCGATCCGCGCCTGCACCCTCGTGCTGAGCGCGCTCGCCGACGCCGTGCTGGAGGGCAAGGGCACCCTGCCGCAGCCGGCCGCCGAGGGCGACGGCGCCGCCGCCGCCGAGGCCCCGGCCGCGGCGCCCGAGGCCGAGGCCGCCCAGGCCGCCGCGCAGCCGGCGCCGGCCGAGGCCGCCGGCGTCGCCGACGAGACCATCGCCACCCCGAACGGAGAGGACGCCGCGTGAGCACCACGATCCCCGCCAAGCTCGTCAAGGAGCTCCGCGAGAAGACCGGCGCCGGGATGATGGACTGCAAGAAGGCGCTCGAGGAGGCCGGGGGCGACCTGGAGGCGGCCGTCGCGGCCCTGCGCACGAAGGGCCTGGCGGACGCCGCCAAGCGCGCCGGCCGCGCCGCCAACGAGGGGCTGGTCGACTCGTACATCCACGCGGGCGGCCGCGTCGGCGTGCTGATCGAGGTCAACTGCGAGACCGACTTCGTCGCGCGCACCGACCAGTTCCGCGACTTCGTGCACGACGTCGCCCTGCACATCGCGGCGCTCAAGCCCCGCTTCGTCAGCAAGGACGAGGTGCCGGAGGACTACGTCGCCGCCGAGCGCGCGATCTACGAGAGCCAGGCCGCCGACATCCCGGAGCACGCGCGCGAGCGCGCGATCGAGGGCAAGCTGGCGAAGCACCTCGCCTCGATCTGCCTGCTCGACCAGGAGTACGTGCGCGACCAGAACGAGAAGAAGCCGCGCACGATCGAGGACCTGCGCGCCGAGGTGGCCGCCGGCCTCGGCGAGAACGTGACCATCCGGCGCTTCAGCCTCTTCGAGCTTGGCCAGTAGCCCGGACGGGTCCGGGGACGCCGTCCGGCCGCACGCGCGGCCGGACGGCCCCGCCTTCCGGCGGGTGGTGCTGAAGCTCTCCGGCGAGGCGCTGATGGGCGACGAGCCCTACGGCATCGACCCCGAGCGCATCGCGGTGATCGCCCGCCAGGTGGACGGCGCGGTCGCCCGCGGCGTGGAGGTCGCGATCGTGGTCGGCGCGGGCAACATCTTCCGCGGCCTGCAGGGGATGGCGATCGGCATGGATCGCGCGACGGCCGACTACATGGGCATGATCGCGACGATGCTGAACGCGCTGGCGATCCAGGACGCCCTCGAGAAGCTCGGGCTCACCACCCGGGTGCAGTCGGCGATCGCCATGCAGGAGGTCGCCGAGCCGTACATCCGGCGCCGGGCGATCCGCCACCTGGAGAAGGGGCGGGTCGTGATCTTCGCCGGCGGCACGGGCAACCCGTTCTTCACCACCGACACCACGGCCGCCCTCCGCGCGCTGGAGATCGGCGCGGAGTGCATCCTGATGGCGAAGAACGCGGTCGAGGGCGTGCTCGACGCCGACCCCCGGGTCGTGCCCGACGCGCGCCTGATCCCGCGGATCAGCCACATGGAGGCGATCGAGCGGGGCCTGAAGGTGATGGACACCACGGCGCTGACGCTGTGCATGGACAACGGCCTCCCGATCTTCGTGTTCAACATGGGCGACGAGAGCAACATCGGCCGGCTGCTCGACGGCGAGCGGATAGGCACGATGGTCGTCACCGAGAGCAGCGAGTGAGGAGGCGGCAGTGGACGACCGGCTGAAGGACGCCAAGCGGCGGATGGAGGGCGCGGTGCACGCGCTCCAGAACGAGTTCGCCACGGTGCGCACCGGGCGGGCGTCGACGGCGATCCTCGACCGGGTGACCGTGGACGCCTACGGCACGCGCACCCCGCTCACCCAGCTCGCCACGGTCAACGCCCCCGAGCCGCGCCTGCTGACCGTCGCCCCGTACGACCGCAACATCCTGGGCGCGATCGAGAAGGCGCTGATGGAGGCCGACATCGGCCTGACGCCGAGCAACGACGGCCAGCTCATCCGCCTGCCCGTGCCGCAGCTCACCGAGGAGCGGCGCAAGGAGATGGTGAAGCTCGTCCACAAGATGGCCGAGGAGGCGCGCATAGCCGTCCGCAACGTGCGCCGCGACGTGCTCAACGAGCTGAAGCGCGCCGAGAAGGACGGCGAGCTGTCGCGCGACGAGCTGAGCCGCGGCCAGGACGAGGTGCAGAAGCTGACCGACGCCGAGATCAGGTCGATCGACGACGCGATGGCCCGCAAGGAGGCCGAGGTCCTCGAGGTCTGAGCGGGCCCGCGCCAGCTCGTCGTCGCATGACGCTGCTCACCCGACTGCGCACGGCCCGCACGGTGCTCGGCCTGGGCCGGGTGCTGCGGCCGGAGCGCCCCGCCGGCCTGACGGAGGTCCCCGAGTCCATCGCGATCATCATGGACGGCAACGGGCGCTGGGCGCGTGAGCACCACGTGCCCGTGGGCGCCGGGCACCGCGCCGGCGCGCGGTCGCTCAAGCGGGTGGTGCGGGCGGCGTCCGACTGGGGCGTCAAGGACCTCACGATCTTCTCGTTCTCGACCGAGAACTGGACGCGCCCCGAGGGCGAGGTCGGCGAGCTGATGGGCCTGTTCGGCGAGCTCATCGACCGCGAGCTGCCGGAGCTGCACGAGGAGGGCGTCCGCATGCGCTTCATCGGGCGGCTGCACGAGCTCGACGAGGACCTGCGCGCGCGCATCGCGCGCGCCGAGGCCACGACGGCCGCCAACACCGGCATGCGGCTGTTCGTGGCGATGAACTACGGCGCGCGCGCCGAGATCGTCGACGCGGCGCGCCGGTTCGCCGCCGAGTGCGGCCCCGAGGCGGGGGAGGCCGAGTTCGCGGCCCACCTCTACGCGCCCGACATGCGTGACCCCGAGCTGGTCATCCGCACGAGCGGCGAGCAGCGCCTGTCGAACTTCCTCCTCTGGCAGTGCGCCTACTCCGAGCTGCACTTCTCGCCGCGCCTGTGGCCGGACTTCGGCCCGGAGGACCTCGAGGCGGCCATCGCCGAGTACGGACGGCGCCACCGCCGCTTCGGTGGCCGCTGACCCCCCCGCACCCGCGGGCGGGACCGCGGGCGGCTCCAACCTGGCGGCCCGCGTGGCCGTCGCCATCCCCGGCATCGCCGTGGCCGTCGGCCTGGTGTGGCTCGGCGGCCTCGCCTTCGCCGTCGCGCTGGCGGTGGTCGCGGCCCTCGGGCTCTACGAGCTCTACAGCCTGACCGCCGCCGCCCGGCCGCTGCGCTGGGCGGGGTACCTCGGCACGATCGCCACCGTGCTGCTGGCCTGGGGGGTCGAGGACACCGAGCGCGGCATCGTGCTCGGGCTGGCCGTCAGCCTGCTGCTCACGGCGATCGCCGGCCTGATCCTGGCCCGCCGCGAGGACATCACCGCGCGCATGGCGTCCACCCTGCTCGGGTCGGTCTACCTCGGCCTGCCGTTCGCGCTGCTGGTGGCGATGCGCGACCTGCCGCACGGCGCCGAGGCCATCGTCAACGTGCTCGTGGGCGTGTGGGTGTTCGACAGCGCCTCGTACTTCGGCGGCCGCCTGTGGGGCACGCGTCCGATCGCGCCGCTCACCTCGCCCAAGAAGACGGTCGAGGGCGCGGTCGTGGGCCTGGTCACCGCGACGCTCGCGGTGTGGGTCGCCGGCCTCTACATGGACTGGATCGGCGGGTGGGACTCGCTCGTCCTCGGGCTCGCGATCTGCCCGGCGGCCTTCCTCGGCGACCTGTTCGAGTCGATGCTGAAGCGCGACGTGGGGGCCAAGGACTCGGGCCGCCTGCTGCTGGCCCACGGCGGCGTGCTGGACCGCTTCGACGCGCTGCTGTTCGGCGCCGTCGCCGCGTACTTCGCGACGATCTGGCTCGTCTACTGAGCCCCCGGCGGGGCGGGCGGCGGCCGCCCCCGGCAGGTAGGTTGCCCGCGTGAACCTCGACCTGCTCACCCTCCTCTGCGAGACGCCCGGCGTCTCCGGGCGCGAGGAGCGCATCCGCGAGGTCGTGCGCCGCGAGCTGGAGCCGCACGCCGACGCGATCGAGGTCGACCCGCTCGGCAACCTCGTCGCCCGGCGCGCCGGCCGCGGCGGGCCCCGCCTGATGCTGGCCGCCCACATGGACGAGATCGGCTTCATGGTCACGCACGTCGAGGAGGGCGGCTTCCTCCGCCTCCACGCCCTCGGCGGCCACGACGCGAAGACGCTCACCGCCCAGCGGGTGGTGGTGCACGGGCGCGAGGACCTGCTCGGCGTGCTCGGGGCGAAGGCCGTCCACCTGATGAGCGACGAGGAGAAGCGCCGCCCGCCGAAGCTCGAGGACTACTACGTGGACCTCGGCCTGCCGGCCGAGCGGGTGCGCGAGCTCGTGCGGCCCGGCGACGTCGTCACCCGCCGGCGCACCGTCAGCCGCCTCGGCGACCTCGTCACCTCCAAGAGCCTCGACAACCGCGCGGGCCTCTACGTGATGATCGAGGCCTTCCGGGCCCTGCGCGACCACCACTGCGAGGTGGTCGCGGTGGCGACCGTCCAGGAGGAGGTCGGCATCCGCGGCGCCCGCGTGGCCGCCGCGCGCCTGCGGCCGCGCATCGGCCTGGCCATCGACATCACGCTCGCCAACGACGTGCCCGGCGCCAAGGCGCACGAGAAGATCACGACCCTCGGCGGCGGCGCCGCCGTGAAGGTCTACGACGCGAGCGCCATCGTGCCCGAGGCGCTCGTCGACCACCTGGTCGGGCTCGGCGAGGCGCGCGGCATCCCCACCCAGCTCGAGGTGATGGTGCGCGGCGGCACCGACACCCGCGAGCTGGCGCTGTCGGGCGACGGCGCCGTCGCCGGCTGCGTCTCCATCCCGACGCGCTACGTGCACCAGGTCGTGGAGTCGTGCCACCCGGACGACCTCGACGCCTGCGTCGCCCTCGTGGCGGCCTTCTGCGAGACCGCCCACACGCTGGTCGACTGATTCCCGCCCTCAGGGGCGCAGCACGTGCGCGCGGCGCACCACGGCGGCGCCGCCGGGGAACGGCGCGCTGCCCGGCGCCGGGCGCGGCGCGACCACGGTCCGCAGGCGCAGCAGGCGCCCGCGCGCCAGCGCGCGCGCCCAGGGGCGCGGCAGCGCGACGCTCGCGTGGACGCGCCGGCCGGGGGTGAGCACGAGCCGCCGGGCGACGGCCAGCCGCCGGCCGTGACCCTCCAGGAGCACCCGCGCGCGGCACGCGACCAGCTCGCCGGGCGGGCAGCGCAGCGTCACCCGCGCCGCCCGGCCGCCGCGGACGCGGCGCACGGCGAGCACGACGGGCGCGGCCGGGAACGAGCTGCGCACGCCCGACGGCGTGAGGCGCCCGACGCGCCCGGGCTCGCTCAGCCACAGGTTGCCGTCCGGTCCGGCGGCGATCCGCATCCCGTCCTCGGAGGGCTCGGTGTGCGCCGGGAACACCGTCGCGCCGCCGCCGGACGGCGCGACCCGCGCCACCTCGCCGCCGACCCCGGTCACCCAGAGGGCGCCGTCGGGGCCGGTGGCGATGTCGAGGGGGACCACCCGCCGGGGCAGCGGCACCCGCGTCATCGCGCCGTCGGGCGTGACGCGGCCGACGGCGTTCGGCGCGCGGCCCGCGCCGATCAGCCCGAACCACAGCGCGCCGTCCGGCCCGGCCGTGATGCCGACCGGCACGCCGGCGGCGACGGGGTGCTCGGTCACCTGCCCGTCCGGGCTGACGCGCCCGATGCGCCGGCCGGACGCCGCCGTGAACCAGACGTTCCCGTCGGGGCCCGCCGTGATCCACAGCAGCCCGCTCCCCGGGGCGGTCCCGGCCGCGAACCACGTGACGGCACCGCTCGTGGTGACGCGGCCGATCCGGCCGGCCTCCCGCCGCGCCAGGTCGTCGGCGACGACCCAGAGGTTCCCGTCGGCCCCGGCCGCGATGTCGCCCAGCGGCGGGCCGCCGTCCGCCACCGGGAAGCGGGTCAGCGCGCCGTCCTGCGCGACGCGCCCGACCGCCCGGCGGCGGGTGTCGGTGAACCAGACGGCCCCGTCCGGCGCGGCGGCCACGCCGCCCACCGCGCTGCGCGGCCCGGCCGCGGCGAACGACGAGATCCTGCCGTCGGTCGTGACCCGCCCGATCCGCTCCCCGGCGGCGAACCACATCGCGCCGTCGGGGCCCGCGACGATCCCGGCCCCGGCGGCCGCGCCCGGCACGCCGGCGAGCACCAGGGCCGCCAGGGCGCCGGCCGCGCGCCTCGCCGGGCCCCCGACGGGGCGCCGCCTCGGTGCCATGTCGCCCATCGCCCCTCCTCCGTGTCCGCCTCGGGGATCGGTGCCGATTGTCGCCGACCGCGCGCGCCAAGTGGCGCACCGGGCAAGTGGCGCACCGGGCCCCTCCGGCCGATCGGCGCACGAGGCACGCGCCGGGTGACGTGCCAAGGGGTCCGCGCCGAATGGCGCACGGCGCATGCGCCGAGTGGCGCACGGACGGGGCCGGCGCCAATTGGCGTGCGACGCATGCGCCACTTGGCGCACCCCGGCGGCGAGGGGCGCTCCCGACCCCAACCGCCCCTTAACGGGCCGCGGAGGGCGCCCTCGCTACACTCGCCCGGTGGCACGCGTACTCGTCCTGGGGTCCACCGGATCGATCGGCGTCCAGGCACTCGACGTCATCGACGCGGCGCCGGACCTCGAGGCGGTGGGCCTCGCGTGCGGCCGCGCCGCCGAGGCGATGGCCGCCCAGGCGGCGGCGCGCGGGATCCGTCACACCGCGTGCGCGGCCGGCGGGGGGAGCGTGCCGTTCGACGACGACCTGGCCGCGCTGATCGACGCGAGCGAGCCGGACATCGTGCTGAACGCCCTCGTCGGCGCGGCGGGGCTGCGGCCGACGCTCGCGGCCCTGGAGCGCGGGATCGCGGTCGCGCTCGCCAACAAGGAGTCGCTGGTGGCCGGGGGCGACCTGGTGGCCGCGGTGCGGGCCCGCACGGGCGCGCGCCTGGTGCCGGTGGACTCGGAGCACTCGGCCCTCTTCCAGCTCCTGGAGGGCCTCCCGGCCGAGCGGGTGCGCGCGGCCGTGCTGACCGCGTCGGGCGGGCCGTTCCGCGGCCGCGCCGCGGCGGAGCTCGAGGGCGTCACGCGCGCGGACGCGCTGCGCCATCCGACGTGGGCGATGGGGGAGAAGATCACGATCGACTCGGCGACGCTGATGAACAAGGGCCTCGAGGTGATCGAGGCGCACCACCTGTTCGGCCTGCCGTACGAGCGCATCGAGGTGATCGTGCACCCGCAGTCGCTCGTGCACGCGATGGTGCGCCTGGACGACGGCAGCGTGCTGACCCACTGCGGGCCGCCCGACATGCGGGTGCCGATCGGCCACGCGCTGCGCCACCCGCAGCCGCCGCCGCCGGGCGCGCCGATGGACCTGGTGGGGCGGCGCCTCGACTTCGAGGCGCCCGACGAGGGGGCCTTCCCGTGCCTGGCGCTGGCGCGTGCCGCCGGCGTGGCCGGCGGCACGGCGCCCGCGGTGCTGAACGCCGCCAACGAGGTGGCCGTCGGCGCCTTCCTGGAGGAGCGGATCGGCTTCATGGGCGTCCCGCGCACCGTGGAGGCGGCGCTCGACGCAGTGCCGGCCGCCCCGGCCGACACGCTCGACGCGGTGCTCGACGCCGACGCCCGCGCCCGCGCGGCGGCGCGCGAGGCGATCGAGGGGGTGGCCGCGTGCTCGGCCTGAACATCCTGTGGTTCGCGCTCATCCTCATGGCCCTGGTGCTCATCCACGAGGCCGGCCACATGGTCGTGGCCAAGTGGTGCGGCATGCGCGTGGAGCGCTTCTCGATCTTCTTCGGCCGCCCGATCGCCGCGTTCCGCAAGGGCGAGACCGAGTACGCGATCGGCTGGATCCCGCTCGGGGGCTACGTGAAGATCAGCGGGATGGTCGTGGGCGAGTCCATCGAGGAGGAGCACGCCCACCGCGCCTACTCGGCCAAGCCGGTCTGGAAGCGCGTCGCCACGATCCTCGCCGGTCCGGCGGTCAACATCGTGCTGGCGATCATCGTGTTCGCGGCCATCTTCTGGATCGGGGTCCCCACGGGCACGCCGACCACCCAGGTCGCCGGCGTGGTCCAGGACTCGGCCGCCCAGCAGGCGGGGCTCCGGCCCGGCGACGAGCTGGTCGCCGTGAACGGCGTGCGGGCGGGGGGCGACGCCGAGATCATCCGCCGGGAGCTGCAGTCCGGGACGCCCGGCGACACCGTGCGCCTGACCATCGAGCGCGACGGCCGCACGGTCGAGCGCACCGCCACGCTCCAGGTGCTCGAGGACGCGACCGGCGACCCGCGCACCGACCCCGAGACCGGGCGGCCGCTCGGCGGCCTGGGCTTCACCTTCGGCATCCGCGAGGGGCCGACGCAGCGGCTCGGGCCGGTCGACGGCCTCATCGAGGGATGGGACTTCGCCTGGTTCATCATGAAGACGAACGTCGAGGTGATCGGCGACGCCTTCACCGACAGCGAGGCGCGCGACCAGGTCTCGAGCATCGTCGGCGTCGGGGCCGTGTTCAACGAGGTCGCCGACGACGGCCTCATCACCCTCCTGCGCTTCATCGGCGTCGTGAGCCTGGCGCTCGGCATCTTCAACCTGCTGCCGATCCTGCCGCTCGACGGCGGGCACATCGCGTTCGCGCTGGCCGAGAAGGTGAAGGGCTCGGCCTTCAGCGCCGCGACCTACGGCCGCGCCTCCTTCATCGGCCTGGCGCTCGTGATGCTCGTGTTCGTGATCGCCCTCCAGAACGACATCGGGCGCATCACCGGGGAGGGCTTCCAGATCGACCGCTGAGCCGGGCCCCGGCGAGGGCCCGGCCCGGCGGGGGCGGCTACTCGTCCCAGGCCTGGACGATCGTCTGGCGCGCGATGCGCCGGTCGGCGTCCAGGTCGGCGACGGTCATGCACAGCACGCGCGTGCCGTCGGGGTAGCGGCAGTGCTCGGTGTGGGCGAGCCGGCCGTCGCCCTCCACGTAGTCGCGCACCTCGTGGCTCATCTCGCGCGAGCAGACGTCCGCCAGGTAGGCGGCGATCTCCTCCCGCCCGTGGATCCGCCGCGGCGAGCTCGGCGGCGTCGAGCGGTCGACCACGGTGACCGAGGCGTCCTCGGCGTACAGGCCGGCCAGCGCGGCGGCGTCCCGCCCCTCGACGGCCCTGCGGATGGTCTCGTGCAGGCTGCTCGTGGTGGTGCCCATGACGTGCTCCTCTCGGTTCGCGGGGCGGCCCTCGGCCCGGTGGCCTAGGGGCGCGCCTCCAGGACGATGTTCACGGGGGTCTCGGCGGCGCGGCGCACGCGGGAGAACCCGCCCGCCCGGGCCACCTCGCTGAGCGCGGCCTCGCCCGCCTGGGCGCCAAGCGCGGCCCTGCCCGGCTGGGCCAGCGACGCCGGCGTGCAGATGAGCGTGCTCGCCGCGTAGAACACCCGGCCGACCGGGGTGAGGTTGTCCTCCACCCGGTCGCCGGCCGCGGGCTCGACGATCATCCAGGCCCCGCCGCCGTCCAGCGCGCCGCGCACGTGGCGCGCCACGGCGACCGGGTCGCCCATGTCGTGCAGGCAGTCGAACATGGCGACGAGGTCGTACGAGGAGCCCGGGAACCCGTCCGCGGGCGCCACCTGGAAGTCGACCCGGTCGTCGACCTCGGCGGCCCGCGCGGCCGCGCGGGCGTGCTCGATCGAGGGCCCGTGGAAGTCGAAGCCGGTGAAGCGCGACCCCGGGTACGCCTGGGCCATCAGGATCGTGGACGCGCCGTGACCGCAGCCGACGTCCGCCACGCGGCCGCCGCGCCGCAGCGTCGCCTCGACGCCGTCGAGGGCCGGAAGCCACTCCTCGACCAGGTGCATCGCGTACTGGGGCCGGAAGAAGCGCTCGGTCCCCTCGAAGAGGTCGTGGTGGTGCTCGTGCCAGCCGAACCCGTCGCCGCTGCGGAAGCGCTGCGCCACGTGCGGCACGGCGTCGAGCACCGCCAGCGCGACCTGCGCCGCGCCCGGCACGGTCGGCCCGTCCGGGGCCGCCATCGCGAACGCCACCTCGTCGCTGATCGAGTAGGCGTCGGCGCCGGGGTCGTAGTCCACGTAGCCGCCGGCGGCCATCGCCCGCAGCCACTCGCGGGCGTAGCGCTCCTCCACGCCGGCCTGCCCGGCGAGCCCGGCCGACGTCAGCGGGCCGGCGCCCGCCATCGCCGCCCAGAGCCCGGCGCGCTCGCCGAGCGAGATCAGCCCCACGTCGAGCGCCGCGCCGAGGTCGTCGATCACCTTGCCCATCAGGGCCTCGAGCCGCTCCTGGTCCACCGCCATCGTGTCCTCCCTCCGGTCGCCGTGCTGTCGCGCCCCACCCTCCGGCACGCCCGTGAGCCACCCGTCACGGCGCCCGTCATCGCAGCGTCAAGCCGGGCGGCGCGCGTTGACGGCCCGTCCGCGGCGGGCGCATGATCGGCCCATGCTGCGCGCCCGTCTGTTCGGGGGCCTCGCCGTCTGGGTGGACGACCGGCGGATGCCGGAGATCGGCGGCGTCAAGCCGCGCTCGGTGCTCGCCTACCTCCTGCTGAACCCCGGCCCGCACCCGCGGTCGCGGCTGGCGGGCCGCTTCTGGCCGGACGTGCTCGAGACCAGCGCCCGCGGGTCCCTGCGGAGCGCGCTGTGGGCGATCCGGGCGGCCCTCGACGCGGCCGGCGGGGCGGGCCACCTCGTGGCGGACCGCCTCGCCGTGGCCCTCGATCCCGGGCCCGGCGCGCAGATCGACGCGCTCGAGGTCGCGCGGCTCCTCGACGCGGGCGACCCGGCATCGCTCGAGCGGGCGGTGCTGCTGGGCGCCGAGCCGCTGCTGCCGGACGTGCCGGACGAGTGGGCGATGGAGGCCCAGGAGCGCCACCGCGAGCGGATGATCGAGGCCCTCGCGGCGCTCGCCGCCGCGGCCGAGGCGGCCGGCGACCCCGCCCGGGCGCTCGCGTACACCCGGCGCGCGCTCGACGCCGATCGTCTGCGCGAGCCCTCCCACCGGGCCCTCATGCGCGGCCTGGCGGCGGCCGGCGACCGGGCCGGCGCCCTGGCCGCCTACGCGCGCTGCCGCGACACCCTGGCCACGGAGCTGGGCGTGCCGCCGTCGGCCGCCACCCGCGACCTGGCCGAGGAGATCCGCGCCGGCGCGACCGTCGTCGCGCCGCCGGCCGCCCGCCCCCGCGCGCCGGCGCCGCCCGCGATGGTCGGGCGCGCCGCCGAGCTCGAGCGCCTGCGGGCGGCGTGGCGCGCCGCGGCCGCGGGCGCCGGCGGCGTGGTGCTGCTGGAGGGCGCGGCCGGCGTCGGCAAGAGCCGCCTCGCCGCCGAGCTGGCCGGGCTCGCCGAGCGCGAGGGCCACCTGAGCGCGACCGGCCACGCGCTCGACATCGACGAGGGCCCGCCGTTCGGCCCGTGGGCCGACGCGCTGCGCCAGCTCGTGCGCACGGCCGCCGCGCCGGCGGCGGGGGTGGCGTGGCCCGACGACCTGGCACGCCTCTGCCCGGCCGTCGAGGGCGCGTGGGGGCGGCGCCCCGGCGCGGCGGCGCTCGAGCCCGCCATGGCACAGGCGCGCCTCTTCGAGGCGGTGGCCGAGGCGCTCGACTGGTGCGCCCGCACCGGCCCGGTCCTCGTCGTGCTCGAGGACCTCCACCGCGCCGACCCGTCGAGCCTGGCCCTGCTCGCGCACCTCGCGCTGCCGCTGCGCGGCATCGCGGCGCTCGTGGTGGGGACGGCCCGGACGGCGGCCGGCGGCGACGCGCTGGAGCGCGCGCGCGACGCGCTCGCGCGCCGCGGCGGGCTGGCCGACGAGATCGCGCTCGGCGCCCTGCCCGACGACGACATCCTGCGCATCGTGCGGCGCGAGGCGCCCGGCCTGGCGGAGGAGGTCGCGGCCGCGGTCGCGGCGGCCGCCGACGGCAACCCCCTGCTGGCGCGCCAGGCGGCCCGCGCCGCCGCGGCGGGGGTCGACCCGGAGGACGGCCTCCGCGGCACGGTGCGGGCGCCGCTGGCGCGGCTCTCGCCGCCCGCGCGCGAGCTGGTGGCCGCGGCCGCGGCGGCGGGGCGCGCGCTGACCGTGCACGAGGCGCTCGCGGTGACCGGCGCCGAGCGGCTCGACGAGGCCGCCGCCGAGGGGGTCGCGTGCGGCCTGCTCGACCCGGCGGGCGGGGCGGGCGTCGGCTTCGCGCACGACCTGGTGCGCCGCGCCTGCTACGGCGAGCTGCCGCCGGCCCGCCGGCGGGCGGCGCACGCCCGGCTGGCGGCGATCCTCGGCGACGAGCCCTCGCGCGCCCCGGCCGAGGTCGCCCACCACCTGCGCGCGGCGGGCGACCAGGAGCGGGCCCGCTCGTACCTCGCCGCCGCGGCCGCGTCGGCCCGCGCCCTGGGCGCGCTCGACCAGGCGGCCGGCTTCCTGCGCGAGTCGGCCGCCTCGGCGGCCGAGGCCGGCTCCCCCGCGGCGGCCGGCGAGGCGTGGCTGGGGCTGGCGGAGATCGAGGCGTGGCGCAACGACCGGGCCGCGATGGACGCGGCGTTCGCGCGCGCGCGGGAGGCGATGACGGCCGGCGGCGACGTGCTCGGCCTCGCCAGCGCCCTGGCGGAGCGCGCCCGCTGGCTGCGCACCACGATCTGCTACCCCGACGAGGCGCTGCGCTCGAGCCGCGAGGCGCTCGACCTGCTCGACGACGCCGGGCTGGCGGCGCCGGAGACCCGGCTCCTGGCGCTGGCCGGGCTCGCCTGGGGCGAGGCGGTGGCGGGCGACCCCGCCCGCGCCCGCGAGCTCATCGGGACGGTCGCGGAGGCCCTCGGCACCGGCGACGCCGTGCTGCGCGTGGAGATGCTGCTCGCCGAGAGCTACGCCCTCGTGCGGGCCGGTCACGCCTCCGAGGCGAGCGAGCGGTCGAGCGCGGCGGCCGACGCCGCGGCGGCGGCCGGCCGGCCGGCCCTCGCCCTGGACGCCCGGATGAGCGCCGCCGCCTGCGCCGCCGCCGCCGGGCGCGTGGCCGACGTCCTCGCGATCCTCTCCGAGCCGCCCGACCCGGCGCGCACCGGTCCCGCGCTCGCCTGCCAGTTCTGGGCCGGCCGCGCCTACGCCCTGTCGCGCATCGGCCGGCACGACGATGCGGTCGCGGCGGCCATGGAGGAGATGCGGGTGGCGCGCCGGTTCGGCAACGCCGCGCTGGAGGCCGCCGCCGCGGCGGACGCCGGCCTGACCCTGCTGGCGGGCGGCAGGCACCGCGAGGCCGGCGCGGCGATCGCCGAGGCGCTCGCCTCGCCGGAGGGGCGGGTGCCCCGGGCGATGCTGCGGCTGGCGGCGGCCGAGGCGGCCGTGCTGGCGGGCGACCTGCCGCGCGCCCGCGACCAGCTCGAGCGCTTCCCGTTCGAGCCGGTCCGGCCCGGGGACGACCCGGTGGGGCTCGTCGCGCGCCTCGACCGGGCGACCGGGCTCCTGCGGCTGGCGGAGGGACGCCGGGCGGAGGGCGTCGCCCACCTGGAGGCGGCGGAGTCGCGGCTGTCCCGTGTGGTCGGCGCGGCGCGCCCGCCGGGGGCGACGGGGGAGGAGATCGTGTCGATGATGATCGACCTGGGGCGGCCGCCCGTCGCCGGCCTGAGCGACCACCGCGGCGAGCTGGCCCGGGTGCGGGCCGACCTCGTCCGGGCCCGGGCCGCGGCCGTGGCCGGCGCGGCGGCCCGCTGACGTGCCGGCCTTCACCGAGCGGACGGTCTGCGCCGCGCCGCCCGCGCAGGTGTGGCGGCTCGTGCACGACCCGGAGCGCATGCCCGAGTGGCTGGTCGACACCGAGCGGGTGGAGGGCGGCGACGACGGCACCGTGACCCGCTACCTGCACGGCTGGCCCGACTTCCCGATGCCGACGCGCGTGACCACCCGGGCCGACGGCGCGCGCGTGGTGATCTCGTGCCTCGTCTCCGACATCGACATCCGGGTGGCGCTCGAGCCCCATCCGGCCGGCTGCGCCGTCGAGATGGAGGTCTGCGTGCCCGAGGCGGAGGCGGCGCGCCTGCCGGCGGCGCGACGGCTGGCCGTCGACTCGCTGGCCCGGTTGTCCCGGATCACGTCGGCGGGCGCCGCGGCGCTCGGCTAACCTCAACGGCGTGACCATCCTGCGCCGGCACAGCCACGCCTGCCGCGTCGGCGACGTGCAGATCGGGGGCGGCGCCCCCGTCGTGGTGCAGTCGATGACCAACACCGACACGGCCGACGCCGTGGCCACGGCCGCCCAGGTGGCCGCACTGGCGGAGGCCGGCTCGGAGGTCGTGCGGATCACGGTCAACAACCGCGCCGCGGCGGCCAAGGTGCCCGAGATCCGCGACCGGCTGCGCGACGAGCACGGCGTCGACGTGCCGCTGGTGGGCGACTTCCACTACAACGGCCACACGCTGCTGCGCGAGTTCCCCGAGACGGCCGACGCCCTGGCCAAGTACCGCATCAACCCGGGCAACGTGGGGCGCGGCGCCCGCCACGACGCGAACTTCGCGACGATGGTGCAGGCCGCGATCGACCACCGCCGGCCGGTGCGCATCGGCGTCAACGCCGGCTCGCTCGACCCCGAGCTGCTCGACCGGCTGATGGACGAGAACGGGCGTCGCGACGACCCGCTCACCGCCGACGAGGTGCTGCGCGAGGCGATGGTGCAGAGCGCGCTGACCTCGGCCGCGGCGGCGGAGGAGCTCGGCCTGCCGCCGTACATGATCGTCATCTCCTGCAAGACCAGCCGGCTGCAGGACATGATCGCCGTCTACCGGGAGCTGGGCGCCCGCTGCAGCTACCCGCTGCACCTGGGCCTCACCGAGGCCGGCATGGGCGTGAAGGGCATCGTGTCGACCACGGCCGCGCTGGCCGTGCTGCTGCAGGACGGCGTCGGCGACACGATCCGGGCCAGCCTGACCCCCGAGCCGGGCGGCGACCGCTCCACGGAGGTGCGCGTCTGCCGCGAGCTGCTGCAGAGCCTCGGCCTGCGCGCCTTCCGGCCCCAGGTGACGGCCTGCCCGGGGTGCGGCCGCACCACGAGCACCGTGTTCCAGGAGCTCGCCCAGACGATCGAGCGCCACCTCGACGAGCGGATGCGCATCTGGCGCGTCGAGCGGCCCGGCGCCGCCGAGCTGAAGGTGGCCGTGATGGGCTGCATCGTCAACGGGCCGGGGGAGAGCCGCGCCGCCGACATCGGCATCAGCCTGCCCGGCACCGGCGAGCAGCCGCGGGCGCCCGTGTACGTGGACGGGGAGAAGGCCACGACGCTCGAGGGCCCCACGCTGGCCCAGGACTTCATCCGGATGGTCGAGGACTACGTCGAGGCGCGCTTCCCGCGCGCCGGCGCCGAGGCGCTCAGCCGCTCCTAGGGCCGCGCGACGGGCCGGGCGGGCTCAGTAGGCGCGCGCGACGATCGCCCGCAGGTCCCGCGGGTCGTCGCCGGGCACCGTGCCCTCGGCCGTCTGCAGGCAGCGCACGGTGATCGCGTGCTCGGCCAGGCGGTCCTCGCCGTCGTCGCCCACCCGGTCCCAGGGGATGCGGGCGAAGCCGGTGCGCGCCGCCTCGATGGCCTCGTCGATCGAGCCGACGTCCGCCGTGCGCGAGTCGCGGAACGCCGTCGCCTCGCGCAGCAGGGTGTCCTGGATCTCCTCCAGCAGCGCCGGGACGGCCGTCGCGAGCCCGGCCGCGGGAACGGTCTCCTTCGTGCGGGCGTCGCGGCGGGCGAGGGTGACGGCGCCCTCGGCCAGGTCGCGCGGGCCGATCTCGACCCGCACCGGCACGCCCTTCAGCTCCCAGTCGGTGACGCGCCGGCCGAAGCCGGTCGAGGTCTGGTCGTCGACCCGCGCACGGACGCCGGCCGCGGCCAGCTCCTCCGCCACCCGGCGCGCCTCCGCCGAGACCGCGCCCGCGTCGTCGTCGCGCACGACCATCACGACCGCCTGGACATGCGCCACCCGGGGCGGCACCCGCAGGCCGTGGTCGTCGCCGTGGCACATGATGAGGCCGCCGATCATGCGGGTGGTCGTGCCCCACGAGGTCGTCCAGCAGTGCTGGAGCGTGCCCGAGTCGTCGAGGTAGTCCATCCCGAAGGCGCGGGCGAAGTTCTGGCCCAGCTCGTGGCTCGTGCCCATCTGCAGGGCCTTGCCGTCGCCCATCATGGCCTCGCAGGTCATGGTGTTGGTCGCGCCGGCGAAGCGCTCCCGCGCCGTCTTCGCGCCCACCAGCACCGGCACGGCGAGCATGTCGGTCATGAAGCCGCGGTAGACGTCGAGCAGGATGCGCCGGGCGTAGGCGGCGGCGTCCTCCCGGGTGGCGTGGGCGGTGTGGCCCTCCTGCCAGAGGAACTCCGTCGTGCGCAGGAAGGTGCGCGGCCGCAGCTCCCAGCGCACCACGTTGGCCCACTGGTTCAGCAGCAGCGGCAGGTCGCGGTACGACTGCACCCACTTCGCCATCAGCTCGCCGAACAGCGTCTCCGACGTGGGCCGCACCACGAGCGGCTCCTCGAGCTCCTTGCCGCCCGCGACGGTCACCACCGCCAGCTCCGGGCTGAAGCCCTCCACGTGCTCGGCCTCGCGCCGCAGGTACGACTCGGGGATGAAGAGCGGCAGGTAGACGTTCTCGGCCCCGCACGCCTTGATGCGGCGGTCCATGTCGGCCTGCATCCGCTCCCAGATGCCGTACGCGTAGGGGCGGATCACCATCGTCCCGCGCGCCGCGCCGTTCTCCGCGAGCTCCGCCTTGGCGATGACGTCCTGGTACCACTGCGGGAAGTCCTCGCTGCGCGAGGCGAGAATCGGTGCCTTTGCCATCGGCGCCGGATGCTACCGGCCCCGGCCCGGCACGACAGTGGCGGCGAGCTGCGGTAGAGTGAGGCGCGACTCGGGGCGTGGCGCAGTCTGGTAGCGCACCCGGCTGGGGGCCGGGCGGTCGGAGGTTCAAATCCTCTCGCCCCGATCGATGTCCCCCCGTTGACGGAGCCGCCGGCTCCTCCGGGGGCTCGCGGGTGGCGACGGCGCCGCGTTCGGCGTCCGGGTCGCCGCTGTCGGGGGATGCGCCACTTGGCGCACGCCGATCGCGCCAAGTGGCGCACTCCGCACCCCGCACCGCCCCCGGGGGCGCGCCGCCGCCGTCGTCGGCGATGATGCCGCCCCGTGGACGCGCCCCCAGCACCCGAGCGACATCCGCCTGCCGGCAGGCGATCGCGGCTGCGCTGGGTGCCGAACGCGCTCACCGTCGCCCGCCTCGCCTCGCTCCCGGTGCTGGTGGCGATCCTCTGGCGCGCCGAGGGCCCCACGGCCCCCTGGGCGGCGCTGCTGTTCGGCGTGGTCGGCGCGACGGACCTGCTCGACGGGTGGCTCGCGCGCCGGCTGCGCGCGGAGTCGCGCTTCGGCCGGATCGCGGACCCCCTCGCGGACCGGCTGCTGGTGCTGGTGGGGCTGGTGGGGGTGATCCTGCTCGGCCGCATCCACCCGGCGGGGCCGGCGCTGATCATCGCCCGCGACCTGGTGATCATGGCGGGCTTCGCGCTGCTGCTGCGGCGGGGGGTCGAGATGCGGGTGGACTTCGCCGGGAAGGTCTCGTCGGCGCTCGCGATGGCGGGGGCGGGCGGGGCGATCCTGCTCGACGCGCTCTGGGTGGACGTGCTGTTCTGGGCCGCGGTCGCCATGAGCCTCGGCACGCTCGCCCACTACGCGGTGATCGCTGCGCGCCGGTTGCGGGCGGCGCGGGGGGCGCCGGCGGAGGCTCCCTCGACCCGCCCCTGAGGGTTGGCCGCGGCGCCCGCTACACTGGGCGTTCACCGGAGGAGGAGCCTCGATGGACGCCCAGCCCGACCTCAGCCAGCTCTCGGACGGCGAGCTGAAGGACCTGATCCGCCAGCTGATCGACGAGGAGCGGGAGATCTCCATGCAGCGGCGCGTGCTGCACGGGCGGATCGACCTCCTGCGGAGCGAGCTGGTCCGGCGCCTGAAGGGCGAGGACGAGCAGGCCCTGTCGGTGGTCGACGTGGACCGGCTGAGCCAGATCCTGGCCGGGCGCTTCCGCGACATGGAGCTGCTCGAGGACGAGCGCTAGCGGGCACGGGGCGCGTCGAGGCGGGGAGGGCTGCGTGTATTGCCCCGAATGCGGGTTCCATCAGAGCGAGGCGCACAAGTACTGCGGCCGCTGCGGCGCGCTGCTGATCGTGGAGAACCAGGGCACCGGCGAGATCACCGGGCCGCTGGCGATCAGCGACGAGCAGGCCGAGACCGGCGCCTGGCAGGGCCCGTCGGTCCAGGGGCCGACGCTGGCGGTGCGCTCGGGCGGCCCGCCCGGCGCGGTCTTCACGCTCGACGAGGACACCGTCACGATCGGCCGTGAGCCGTCGGCGCACGTCTTCCTCGACGACGTCACCGTCTCGCGCAACCACGCGGTCATCCGCCGCGTGGGCGGGCGCACGGCGCTGCGGGACCTGGGCAGCCTCAACGGCACCTACGTCAACCGCCGGCGCATCGAGGAGGAGGAGCTGCTCGAGGACGGCGACGAGCTGCAGATCGGGAAGTTCCGACTGACGTACCTCGCAGGGTGAACGAGCCGACCCTCCTGCCGGACGACGACGCCGACGGGGGCGGCAAGGCCCTCACGATCGGCGCCGTCTGCGACCTGCTCCGCGAGGACCACCCGTCGATCACGATCTCGAAGATCCGGTACCTCGAGGACCAGAAGCTGATCTCGCCGAAGCGCACGGCGGGCGGCTACCGGCTCTACACGCCGCTCGAGGTCGAGCGCCTGCGCACGATCCTGCGCCTGCAGCGCGACGAGTTCCTGCCGCTGCGGGTGATCCGCCAGGAGCTCGAGTCGTCCACCACCGGCGCGTTCAGCGTCGCCAACCAGGCGAAGCAGCTCAAGCGCGCCCAGCTCGCCGAGCCGCCGCCCACCCGCCGGTACACGGGCGAGGAGATCGCGAGCACCACCGGGGCCCCGCCGACGCTGGTGCGCCAGCTGCAGGAGTACGGCCTGATCGGCGAGCGCGCGGGCGACGCCTTCGACGAGACCGACCGCGAGGTGGTGCAGACGGCGCTCGAGCTGTCCAGCTACGGCGTGGAGCCGCGCCACCTGCGCATCTTCCGCGTCGCGGCCGAGCGCGAGGCGGGCCTGCTGCAGCAGCTGCTCACCACCGGCCTGCGCTCGCGCAACCCGGAGCGGCGGCGCGAGGCGCTCGAGGCGCTGGAGAACCTCGCCGCGCTCGCCTCGCACATGCGGCACCTGATGCTGATCTCCGAGCTGCGGCAGATCGCCAGCCCGTGAGCGCGGAGGCCTTCGACCTCGACGCGGCGATCCGCAAGATCCCGGACCACCCGCAGCCCGGGATCCTGTTCTACGACCTGATGCCGCTCTTCCAGAGCGCCGAGGGGCTCGCCGCCGGCGTCGCCCGCATCGCCGGGTGGGCGCGGGCCCTGGAGCCCGACATCGTGGTGGGCGTCGAGGCGCGCGGCTTCGTGATGGGCGGCGCGCTGGCGGCCGAGCTCGGCGTGGGCTTCGCGGCGGCGCGCAAGCCGGGGAAGCTGCCCTGGGAGACGGTGCGCCAGTCGTACGAGCTCGAGTACGGCACCGACTCGCTGGAGCTGCACCGCGACGCGGTGCGGCCCGGCATGCGCGTGCTGGTGCACGACGACCTGCTCGCCACCGGCGGCACCGCGCTGGCGGTGTGCCGGCTGATCGAGGCCCTCGGCGGCGAGGTCGCGGGCGTCGGCGTGGTCGCCGAGCTCACCTTCCTGCCGGGCCGCAGCACGCTCGCCGGCTACGAGGTGTGCTCGCTGGTGCGCTACGACACGGAGAGCGTGCCCGCGTGAGGGGGCTGATCGGGGTCGACATCGGCGGCTCCGGCATCAAGGCGGGCGTCGTCGACGCCCGCCGCGGGGCGCTGATCGGCGAGCGCGTGCGGGTGCTCACGCCGCAGCCGGCCGTGCCGGAGGCCGTCGTGGCCGCCACCGCCGAGGTCGTGGCCGGCCTGCCGCGGGACGGCGGCCCGGTCGGCATCGGCGTGCCGGGCCCGATCGTCGGCGGCGTGGTGACCGCCGCGGCCAACATCGACGCCACCTGGATCGGCGTGCCCGCGGCCGAGATGTTCTCCGAGGCGATCGGCCGCCCGTGCGTCGTGCTCAACGACGCCGACGCGGCGGGCATCGCGGAGATGCGCTTCGGGGCCGGCCGGGGCGTGACGGGGGTCGTGCTGGTGCTCACCCTCGGCACCGGCATCGGCTCGGCGCTGTTCAGCGACGGCGTGCTGGTGCCCAACACCGAGCTGGGCCACATCGAGATCCGCGGCAAGGACGCCGAGCTGCGCGCCTCGGCGGGCGCGCGCACCCGGCGCGGGCTGTCGTGGGCCAAGTGGGCGCCCCTGCTCGACGAGTACCTGCACCGGGTGGACCAGCTGATCTGGCCGGACCTCGTGATCCTCGGCGGCGGCATCTCGCGCAAGGCGGACAGGTTCGTGCCGCGCCTCACGGCCCGCCCGCCGATCGTGCCGGCGGCGCTGCGCAACGAGGCGGGCATCGTGGGGGCGGGGCTGCGGGCGCGTGCGCTGCTGGACCCGCCGCGCCGCCGCGCGGCCGCCGGGCGCGGGCCGGCGGCCTCAGCCGTGCGCTAGGGCCGCCCGCTCCAGGTGCGCCACGAGCGCGTCGGGGCCGAGCTCGACCCCGGTGGCGCGGCGCATGAGCTCGTCGGTGGGCAGGCGGGCGCCGTGGCGGTGCACCCGCTCGCGCATGAAGGCCAGGATGGCGTCGAGGCGCCCGGCCGCGACCAGGTCCTCGATCGAGCCGAGCTCGGCCTCGAGGGCGTCGGCGAGCTGGGCCGAGTACAGGTTGCCGAGGGTGTAGGTGGGGAAGTAGCCCACGAGCCCGTCGGCCCAGTGGATGTCCTGCATCACGCCGAGCGCGTCGGTGGGCGGGCGGATGCCGAGCAGCTCCTGCATGCCGTCGGCGAAGGCGCCGGGCAGGTCGGCCACGGCCAGGTCGCCGCGCACGAGGGCCAGCTCGAGCCCGAAGCGCAGCACGATGTGCAGGTTGTAGGTGACCTCGTCGGCCTCGACCCGGATGAGCGACGGCCGCACCGTGCGCCCCGCGGCGTGCAGCATGTGGGCGTCGATGCCGGCCATCGGGGCCGGCAGGTGGCGCCGCATGACCGGCTCGAGGGTCTCCCAGAAGGCCAGCGTGCGGCCGACCTGGTTCTCCCAGAAGCGCGACTGCGACTCGTGTGCGCCGAGCGAGGGCGCGTCGTGCACCGGCGTGCGGGCCGCGGCGGCCGGGAAGCCCTGCTCGTAGAGGGCGTGGCCCAGCTCGTGCATCGCGGCGCTGATCGCGCCGATCGGGGTGTCGGGGAGCGCCCGGGTGGTGAGGCGCACGTCCCCCCGGTGCGGCGACGAGGTGAAGGGGTGGAGCGACCTGGCGACCACCCCGCCCGACATGTCGAACCCGACCATGCGGGCGACCTCGTGCACCACCGCCATCTGGCCCTCCTCGGGCCAGTCGCGGCGGGGCAGGTCGACCGGCGGCCGCTCCGCCGCGGCCGCCACGAGCGGCGCCAGCGCCTCGCGCAGCCCCGCGAACACCGGCTCGAGCACCGCGGCACGCGCGCCGGGCTCGTACTCGTCGAGCAGCGCGTCGTAGGGCTCGTCGCCGACCTCCACGGCCTCGGCCTCGCGCCGCTTGAGCCCGATCACCGTGGCGAGCGGGCCCGCGTAGGCCGCGAAGTCGTCCCGCTCGCGCGCCTCGGCCCAGGCGACCACGCACCGCGAGCACGCCTCGCTGATCTCGCGCACGAGCGCCTCGGGGATGCGCAGCGCCCGCTCCCGCTCGCGCGTCGCCAGCCGGACGGCCGCCCGCGCGTCCTCGTCGAGCTCCGCGTCCACGGCCAGCGCGGCGAGCGCCTCGCCGGCGTCCGGCCGCACCAGCTCCCGATGGCGCAGCGCCGCCAGCGTGCCCATCTGCAGCGCGCGGGCCTCGGAGCCCGCCGGCGGCATCAGCGTCTCGCGGTCCCAGCCCAGCAGCCCGGCGGCGCCGGCGAGGTCGGCGAGCGTCCCCATCCACTCGGACGCGAGGGCCCACTCGGGTGACGATCGCCCCGGCACGCCGGTGATGATAGTGGCGCGGCCGCCGCGCGGCGGCGGCGTATCCTCGGCCCATGGCCGCCCCCGCCCGCAAGGACCCGCCCGCCTGGCTGCGCCGCTGGGAGGACCTGCACGTCGTGACGCAGGTCGCCCTGCTCGGGCCCGTGGCGGTCCTCGTCATGTGGGCCGCGCACGTGCTCTTCATGAACCAGCCGCTGTGGCGCGGGTTCGCCTACGGCGTGTTCTGGGGCCTCATCGTCACGGCCCTGATCGTCGGCGCGAGCCGCTCCGAGAAGGCGCGCCGGGGCAGGTAGGGGCGCCCCCGCGGCGGGCCGGCGGCCCGCCGCGGGGAGCGTCCGCGGGGCTTCAGGAGGCGGTGGCCGCCTGCTGGAACTCGCCGATCGTCTTCTGCACCTCGGGCAGCAGGTTCTGCACGCCGGCCGCGTCGCCGTCCTCGGCGGCGTCGAGGAAGCGGCGCAGCACGTCGCTCACCTGCGGGCCGGTGCGCAGCAGGCCGGTGCGCTGGCGCTCGAGCCGGTCCGTCGGCAGCGAGTAGTTCTCGAGCTTGGAGATCGCGGCGTCGAACTCGTCGAGGTCCGTGCGCGCGCCCGGGATCTTCGACTTCAGGTCCTCCAGCCCGGTGGAGCTCTGCAGCGTGGTGCCGAAGCTCTGGAGCGCCGCCGCCGCCGCCTGCACGTCGTCGACGTAGGCGTTGGTCTGGCCGACCGGGCTGGTGTCCGTGCCGCCCGTCGTCTCGGGGGCGGTGCCGGTCGTCGCCGCGGGCGCGGTCGCCGTGCCGGCGCTCGTGCCGGTGTCGGTGTCGGTGTCGACGTCGTCGTCCTCGGAGCCGCAGACCGTCAGGCCGAGCTCCTTCGCCTTGGCGTCGGCCTGGTCGTTGATCCCGTCGATCTTCGGGTCGGCCTCGCGGATCACCGTCTCGGCGTCCTCGCCGGCCTCGATCCGGTCGGCGGTCGCGGTGATCTCGTCCTGCTGGTCCTCGAGCAGGGCGACGGCCTCGTCGAAGGTGCCCTTGAGGTCCTCCGGCGGCTCCAGGCCCTTCAGCGCCTCGAGCTGGGTGTTCTGGATCTCGAGGCCCGAGCGCAGGAACGGCAGCAGGCCCTCGGCCGACGTCGGCTCCTCGAGGCCGTCGAGCTGCCGCTCGGCGTCGGCGCAGATGGCGTCGGCCCGCTCGCGGAACTCGTCGGCCGACAGGCCGCTGCCGCCGTCGTCGCCACAGCCGGCGATCACGGCGGCCGCGGCTGCGACCGCGACCAGGCCGGCCAGGGGCCGGCGACGGATGGCGCGCATTCAGTTTCTCCTTGTACCGGGAACGGCGGGACACTACTGCCGGGCCCGGCGGGCTGCGATCCCCCGTCCGGGGGGCGGCCACTAGACTCACGGCAGTCGCACAAGGAGCCGAGCATGCCCGTGGACAGCGCCACGATCGACGCACTCAACGCCCAGATGGGACGGGAGCTGGAGGCCCACCTCCAGTACCTCTCCGTCTCGAGCTGGTTCGACGCGGAGGGGCTGCCCGAGCTGAAGCGGTTCTTCGCCGCGCAGGCGGCCGAGGAGCACGAGCACGCCATGCGCTTCCTCGAGTACGTCCAGGACGTCGGCGGGCCGGTGGTCATCCCGTCGCTCGCGGCGCCCAAGCCCACGTTCGAGAGCGCCGAGGAGGCGGTGGGCGCGGCGCTCGAGTGGGAGAAGCAGGTGACGGAGCACATCGACCGCCTCATGGACCTCGCGCTCGCCAGGAACGACCACGCCACCAGCACGTTCCTGCAGTGGTTCGTGACCGAGCAGGTCGAGGAGGTCGCGACGATGGAGCAGATGCTCCAGGTCACCCGGCGCGTGGGCGAGGGCAACCTCATGCTCCTCGAGGACTACGTCGCCCGGTCGGTGCCTGCTCCCGAGTGACCGGCGACGCGGCGGGGCTCGCCGCGCGCGCGCTGCGCGACGCCGACTTCCCGCGCGCCCGGGAGGTGGTCGAGGACTGGTTCGGCCACCCGGTGGGGCTGGTCATGCACCGGCTGTTCTTCGACCAGCTCGGCCCCTCGGGCGTGTGGCTCGAGGAGCCGGGCGGGGCGCCGGCGGGCTTCCTGCTCGGCTTGGTCAGCGAGCGCGAGCCCGACCTGGCGTACGTGCACATGCACGTGGTCGCCCCGGCCTGGCGCGGGCGCGGCGCGGGCGAGCGCCTCTACCGCGAGTTCTGCGCCCGCGCCGCCGGCCGTGGCTGCGTGCGCGTGCGGGCGCTGGCCGCGCCCGCCCGTGCGGCGTCGGTCCGCTTCCACGAGCGGCTCGGCTTCGCCGGCCGCCGGGAGCCGGGGTTCCTGGGGCCCGACGGCGACCGCATCGTGTTCGAGCGCGGCCTCCCGCTCGACCCGCCGTGAGCGCGGCGCCCTCCGCTAGCATCGCGGCCGACCCGGGACGGACGCGGAGCGAGGGAGCGCCCTATGGCTGACAGCACGCACGACGACCGGCGCCTGCACCGGCGCGAGGACGTCGCGCTCAAGGCGCGGGTCCTGACCGACGGCGGCGAGGTGGCGGAGGCGCAGAGCGTCAACCTGAGCGAGGGCGGCGTCCTGCTGGCGGGCATGGACTTCCCGTCGGCGTCGCAGGTGCGGATCGAGATCGAGCTGGCCGAGCTCGGCTGGCATGCGCTGGACGCGGAGGTCGTGCGCCGGGACCCGGGCAGCGGCGCGCTGGCCGCCCGGTTCGCGGAGGTCGCCACGGAGGGCGGCCGCGAGGCCATCCGGGCCTTCTTCGCCGAGCGGCTGGGCGGCCGCGGGGGCGCCGCCGCCGGCTGAGCGCCCGCCGCCCGCCGGGGGGTGATGCCCCGGGCGCCGGCTGCCGATAGGGAGGTGTGGCCGCACCGGCCCCCGCGCGGGGCCCGGCGCGGCGCGACGGACGCGCGGCAAGGAGGCCGGCAGTCGCTCCGACCGACCCCCCGAACCACACGCCACCGATGGGCCCGCGGGCGCGCCGCGCCGCGGCGGCCTGGGCCGTCGCCGTGCTGGCGCTCGGCGCCGCGGCGGGCGCGGCGAACGCCGCCGCGCGCGCCGCGGACGCCGCGGCGCGCACCGACAGCCTGCTGGTGAAGGTCGACCCCGGCGCACCGCCGGACGCGCGGGCCCGGGTGGGGCGGGCCCTCGGCGCCGACGCGGCGCGCCCGCTCATGGCGGGCTGGCGGGTCTACGAGCTGCCGGAGGCGATCAGCGTCGAGCGCGCCCGCGCGCTGCTGGCGGGGCTGCCGGCCGCCGAGTCGGTGCAGCCCGACCCGCCGCTGCGCGCGCTCGAGGCCACCGACGACCCGCGCTACGGCCTGCAGTGGGCGCTGCCGCGCATCGGCGCCCCGGTCGCCTGGGCGGCCGACGCGGGCGCGGAGGAGGTGGTCGTGGCGGTGGTCGACGAGGGCGTGCAGACCGACCACCCGGACCTGGCCGGGCGCATCTGGACCAACCCCGGCGAGATCCCCGGCAACGGCGCCGACGACGACGGCAACGGCTACGTCGACGACGTGCGCGGGTGGAACTTCGCCCTGGGCTCGCCGACGGTGTTCGACCCGGCCGGCGGCGACGCCCACGGCACCCACGTGGCCGGCATCATCGCGGCCCGGCGCGGCGACGCGACGGGCGTGGCGGGGGTGACCGCCAACGCCGTGATCATGCCGCTCACGTTCATGCGCGACGGCAGCGGCCTGACGTCGCACGCGATCGCGGCGATCCGGTACGCGGTGCGCAACGGGGCCCGGGTGGTCAACGCCTCGTGGGGCGGCGACGCCTACTCGCCGGCCCTGTGCGACGCGGTCGCGGAGGCCGGCGCGGCCGGGGTGCTGGTCGTCGCGGCGGCCGGCAACGACGGCCGCGACATCGACGAGGTGAAGGCGTGGCCGGCGAGCTGCCCCGCGCCCGACCTGGTGACCGTCGCGGCGACCGACGAGGACGACGCCCCGGCCGGCTTCTCCAACCTCGGGGTGACGTCGGTCGACCTCGGCGCGCCGGGCACCGCGATCCACAGCACCCTGCCGGCCGGGGGGTGGGGGTGGATGTCGGGGACCTCCATGGCGGCACCGCACGTCAGCGGCGCGGCGGCGCTCGTGCTGGGTCTGCGGCCGGGCCTGGCGCCGTGGCAGGTGCGCTCGGCCCTGCTGTCGGGCGGCGCGCCCGTCGCGGCGCTCGACGGCCGGACGGCGTCCGGCCGGCGGCTGGACATGGCGGGCGCGCTGACCCGGGCCGGCGTCCTGGCGCCCGACACGACCCCGCCGGAGCCGTTCGCCCTGCTCGCGCCGGCCGACGGGCTCGTGGTGCCCGCCGGCGCGGTCGCGATGGCGTGGTCGGCGTCGGCGGACGCGGCGTCCGGGCTCGCGGGCTACCGCCTGCTGATCGACGGCGCGGTCGTCGCCCGCCCGTCCGCCCCGCGGGCCGCCGTCGCCGGGCTGGCCGACGGGGTGCACCACTGGAGCGTCGTGGCGGTCGACCGCGCCGGCAACGCCCGCGCCGCCGCCGGCCGTGCGCTGGTGATCGACACCGCGCCGCCCTCGGCGGCGCTCCCCGTCGCGCCGGTCCACGGCGCCCGCGCGGCGGGGCCGGCGGTGCGCCTCGCGTGGCGGCCGGCGACCGACGCCACGAGCGGGCTCGCGGCGCAGCGTCTGCTGGTGGACGGCCGCGTCGCGGCCGTGCTGCCGCCGTCGGCCGCCGAGCACCGGCTGACGCTGGCCCGCGGCGCGCACCTCTGGCAGGTGGTGGCGGTGGACGCCGCGGGCCACGAGACCGCCGGGCCGCCGCGCGCGCTGACCGTGATCGGGGCGGCCGGGGCCGCGCGCCGGCCGGCGCGCGGCCGCCTGACGCTGCGCGCGCCCGCGCGCCTGGCCGCCGGGCGCGCGCCGCTCCTGCGGGTGCGCCTGGCGCGGCCGGCCCGTGTCACCGTCCGCGTCGGGCGGGCCGGCGCGGCCCGGCCCGTGGCCGTCCTCGCGCGCCGGATGCCCGCCGGCGCCACCCCGCTGCGGCTGCCCCGCGGCGTGGCGCGGCGGATGGCCGTGCGGCCGGGGGCCTACGTCGTCCTGGCCCGCGCGCCCGGCGGCCTGCGCGACTCGGTCCGCGTGACCGTGACCCCGCGGCGCCGCTGACGGCCGCTCAGCGCACGCGCCAGGCCATGTCCAGGCCGGTGCCGTGCACGATCGCGTAGGCCGGCCGGCCCGTGCGCGCGTCGAAGACCACCGAGAAGAGCTCGCCCTCGCTCAGCGCGAGCTCGGGCGGCAGGCTCCGGAAGCTCACGGAGCGGCGCCCGCCGGCCGCGTCGGCGAAGACGGCCTCGTAGCGCAGGCCGAGCCAGCGGCGCTGCAGCCGGGGGCGGCCGAGGCAGTAGGCGCCGATCATCGCGGGGAAGCGCGCGCCGCACGCCGGGCACGCCAGCTCCACGACCGCGCCGCCCGCGTCGTCCACGCGACAGCGGCTCGCGCAGGTGGGGCAGGGCAGCTCGCGCCGCGGCCTCGGGGGCGGCCCGGCCGGCTCGGTGCGGGCGCGCGCCCGCCGGGTGCGCCGCGCGTCGTAGCGGCTGCGGCGGGCGGGGTCGCCCAGCACGTGCCAGGCGGCGTTGACGCGCTTCGTGATCTCCTGGGCGCGCTCCCGCTGGGCGGCGTCGCGGAAGCGGTCGGGGTGGAAGGCGGCGATGCGGAAGCGCCAGGCGTCCCTGATCTCCCGGGCGCCGGCGTCGGGCGCGACGTCAAGCGCCGCGTAGTGGTCGTCGGGCTCGCTCATCGCGCATCCATCCGCCGGCGGAGCATGACGCATATCGCGCCCGCCTCCCCGGGCGGTTTAGGCTGGCCCGGTGGACGATCCGGTCGCCATCGGCGCTCGCCTGCGCGAGGCCCGCATGCGCCAGGGCCTCGGGATCACCGAGTGCGCCGAGGCCACCCGCATCCGCGAGCGCTACCTGGTGGCGATCGAGGACGGCCGCTTCGAGTCGCTGCCCGACCCCGCATACGTCTCCGGGTTCGTGCGCGCCTACGCGACCCACCTGGGGGTCTCGGCGAGCGAGCCCGAGCGCGAGCTGCCGGTGCCCGGCGGGGCCCCGCACCGCTCCGGGGCGCGGCCGGTGCGCGTCGACGCCACCCGCATCACCGCCCGCGGCGTCGGCGCGCGCCCGCCGCTGTGGCGGCGGCTGGTGGTGGTCCTGATCGTCGTGGCCTCAGGGGCCGCCGTCGCGATCCTGCTCGGGGCGCTGCCCGCGCCGTCGCTCTGAGCCGGGCCGCGTGACCCGCCGCCGCGACGCCGTCGTGGTCGGCGCCGGCCCCAACGGGCTGGCCGCGGCCGTGACGCTCGCGCGGGCGGGCCGGTCGGTGCTGCTGCTGGAGGGCGCGGCGACCGTGGGGGGCGGCTGCCGGTCGGCCGAGCTCACGGCGCCCGGCTTCGTGCACGACGTCTGCTCGGCGATCCACCCGCTGGCGGCCGGCTCGCCGTTCTTCCGCGGCCTGCCGCTCGCGAGGCTCGGCGTCGAGCTCGTGCACCCCGGCGCGCCCCTCGCGCATCCGCTCGACGACGGCACCGCCGTGATGCTGGAGCGGTCGGTCGCCGCCACCGCCGCCGGCCTCGGGCCCGACGCGGACGCCTACGCCGGCCTGATGGAGCCCCTCGTGGCGCGGGCCGACGCGGTCGTGGCCGGCGTGCTGGCGCCGCCGCTGCGCCCGCCGCGGCACCCGGCGGCCCTCCTGCGGGTGGCCCCGCACGCGCTGCGGTCGGCGACCGGCCTCGCCCGCGGGCGCTTCGCGGGCGCCCGCGCCCGGGCGCTGTTCGCCGGGATGGCCGCCCACTCGATGATCCGCCTGGAGGACCGGCCCAGCGCCGGGGTGGGCCTGCTGCTGGGCCTGCTGGGCCACGCGGTGGGCTGGCCGGTGGTGCGCGGCGGCTCGCAGCGCATCGCCGACGGGCTGGCCGCCCACCTGCGGGACCTCGGCGGCGAGGTCGTGACCGGCAGGCCGGTGTCCGCGCTCGGCGAGCTGCCGCCCGCGCGCGCGGTGCTGCTCGACGTGACGCCGCGCCAGCTGCTCGCGATGGCCGGCGAGCGCATGGCCCCCCGGGCGCGGCGGCGGCTGGCGCGCTTCCGCTACGGGCCGGGCGCCTTCAAGCTCGACTGGGCGCTCGACGGGCCCATCCCGTGGCGTGCGCCGGAGTGCGCCCGGGCGGCCACGGTCCACCTGGGCGGCACGCTGGAGGAGATCGCCGCCTCCGAGCGCGACGTGCTGCGCGGCGCCCACCCGGCGCGGCCGTACGTGCTGCTCGCCCAGCAGTCGGTCGCCGACCCCTCCCGCGCGCCGGCCGGTCGGCACACGGCCTGGGCCTACTGCCACGTGCCGGGCGGCTCCACGGCCGATATGACGGCGGCGATCGAGGCCCAGGTCGAGCGCTTCGCGCCCGGCTTCCGCGACCGGGTGATCGCCCGCTCGGCCCGCGGCCCGGCCGAGATGGAGCGGCGCAACCCCAACCACGTGGGCGGCGACATCAACGGCGGCATGCAGGACCTGCGCCAGACCCTCGCGCGCCCCGTGCCGCGCGCCGACCCGTACGCGACGCCGCTGCCGGGGGTCTACCTGTGCTCGTCGTCGACCCCGCCCGGGGGCGGGGTCCACGGCATGTGCGGCTACTGGGCCGCCCGCTCGGCGCTGCGCCGGGAGCTCGCCTGAGCGCCCCCGAGGGCCCGGAACGACGACGACCCCGCCGGGGCGGGGTCGCGGTGAGGTAGCGCATACGGGATTTGAACCCGTGTTACCGCCGTGAGAGGGCGGCGTCCTAGGCCCCTAGACGAATGCGCCGTATGGGTGCTGCGGGTCCGTGCGGCAAGCTGGGGGAGGAGGATTCGAACCCCCGCTACCGGGGCCAGAACCCGGCGTCCTACCGCTAGACGATCCCCCATCGCCGTCGGCCGCTGGCGATGGTACCAAACGGGTCCACGCCCTCAAGCGCCGGGGGCGGCCTCCCCGGCGACCTCGGCCCAGTCGCCGTAGAGCTCGGCGTAGCGGCCGCCCGCCCGCACCAGCTCGTCGTGGGTGCCCTGCTCCACGACCCGGCCGGCCTCGAGCACCACGATGCGGTCGGCGTCGCGGATGGTGGAGAGGCGGTGGGCGATGACGATCGCCGTGCGGTCGGCCAGCAGCGTCCGCAGGGCCTCCTCGATGCGCTGCTCGGCGCGCAGGTCGACCGACGAGGTGGCCTCGTCGAGGATCAGGAGGCGCGGGTCGGCCACCAGGGCGCGGGCGAACGAGACGAGCTGCCGCTGCCCGGCCGACAGGCCCGACCCGCGGTCGCTGACCGGCGTGTCGTAGCCCTCCGGAAGGGCCTCGATGAACCCGGCCGCGCCGACGGCCTCGGCGGCGGCGCGCAGCTCGTCGTCGGTGGCGTCGGGGCGGCCGAAGGCAAGGTTCTCGGCGATCGTCCCGGCGAACAGGTGGCCCTCCTGCGGCACCACCGCGAGCTGGTCGCGCAGCGAGCGCCCCGCCACGTGGCGCAGGTCGTGGCCGTCGATCAGCACGCGGCCCTCGACGGGGTCGTAGAAGCGGGCGATCAGCTTCGCGAGCGTCGACTTGCCGGCCCCGGTGGTGCCGACCAGCGCGACGGTCTCGCCGGCGGCGATGCGCAGGTCGATGTCCCGCAGCACCGGCACCCGGTCGTAGGCGAACGCGACCCCGCGCAGCTCGACGTCGCCGGCGATGCGCGGCAGCTCCACGGCGTCCGGCGGATCGACCACCTCGGGCTCGGTGTCGAGCACGCCGAAGATCTTCTCGAGGGCGGCCATGGCCGACTGGAAGGTGTTGTAGAGCTGGGAGAGCTGCTGGATGGGGTCGAAGAAGCTCGACAGGTAGCCGACGAAGGCCACCATCACGCCGACGCTGAGGTCCTGGTCGAGCACCCGGGTGGCGCCGAAGTACAGGATGATCGCCGTCCCCACGCCCGACAGCAGCTCGACGCCGGGGAAGTAGACGCCCGACAGGCGGATCGTGGCCATGTTGGCCTCGCGGTACTCCTCGTTGACGCGCTCGAAGACGCGCTCGGAGGGCTCCTGGCGGCCGAAGCCCTGCACCACCCGCACGCCCGAGAGCGTCTCCTGCAGCGTGGCCAGCACGTCGGCGACCCGCTCACGGGTGCGCCGGTAGGCGCGCGTCGAGTAGACGCGGAACAGCGCGGTGCCCACCGCGAGGGCGGGGAAGATCACGAAGGTGAGCAGGGCCAGCTCGGCGTCGTAGCTGAACAGGATCACCACGACGCCGATGAAGGTCAGGCCGTTGATCACGAGCGACGTCACGCCGTCGGTGACGAGCTGCTGGAGCGCCTCGATGTCGCTCGTCAGCCGGGAGACGGTGCGCCCGGTGGGCGTGCGCTCGTGGTAGCCCAGCTCGAGCCGCATCAGGTGGCGGAAGGTCTCGGTGCGCAGGTCGAGGAGCACCCGCTCGCCCACCCAGCTCGAGAGGAACGACTGGTGGTAGCCCGCCAGCCAGCCGACGCCGCCGGCGACCACGAACAGGACCACGCTAAGCACGAGCACGCCCTTGTCGCCGGCGCGGATGCCGTGGTCGATCGCGTACTGCGCGAGCGCCGGGATCGCCAGGCCCGACGCCGTCACGATCAGCATCAGCACGACGGTCGCGATCGCCCGCCCGAGGTACGGGCGGAAGTACGGGGCCAGGCGCCGCAGCTTGCGGCGGGCGGGCGGCGGCCCGCCCTCGCCGGCGCGGGCGACCGGCAGCGGGGCGGGGGAGGCGTGCGTCGACATCAGGCCTCCCGCGCGATCAGGTCGGGGCGCGCGAGCCCGCCGTCGTGGATCTCGCGGTAGACCGGGCTGGTGGCGTACAGCTCGTCGTGGCCGCCGCGGGCGGCCACCCGGCCGCCCTCGAGCACCACGAGCTCGTCGGCGAGGGAGAGGGTCGAGAGGCGGTGCGCGATGACGAGCGTGGTGCGCCCGCGCATGACCGCCCGCAGGGCGGCCTGGATCTCGCGCTCCGTCGAGGCGTCGACCGACGCCGTGGCCTCGTCCAGGATCAGGATGCGCGGGTCGGTGATCAGCGCCCGCGCGATCGCCACGCGCTGGCGCTGGCCGCCCGAGAGGGTGAAGCCGCGCTCGCCGACGACCGTGTCGAAGCCCTCGGGGAGGGCGTCGATGAACGCCTCGGCCTGCGCCATGCGGGCCGCCGCCCGCACCTCCTCCTCGGTCGCGTCGGGCCGGCCGTAGGCGATGTTCTCCCGCACGCTCGTCGAGAACAGGAACGGGTCCTGCGACACCATCCCGACGGCCTGGCGCAGGTCGGCCAGCCGCAGGTCGCGCACGTCGGCGCCGTCGATCAGCACCCGGCCCGCGGTGGGGTCGTAGAAGCGCGGGATGAGCTGGGTGAGGGTGGTCTTGCCGGAGCCGGTGGGGCCGATGACGGCGACGGTCGCCCCGGCCGGCACGACGAGGTCGATGCCGCGCAGGATCTCCGGCGCGTCGGGGCCGTAGGCGAAGGAGACCCCCTCGAAGCGGATCTCGCCGCCGCCGGGCGGCAGGCCCCGCGCGCCGGGTTGCTCGGTGATCTCGGGGACGGTGTCGAGCACCTCGAAGATGCGCGTGCCGCCCGCGATCGCCCGCTGGGCCTGGCCCACGAGCATCCCCAGCGAGCGGAACGGCGCCATGAGCAGGGTCAGGTAGAGGTAGAAGGCGACGAACTCGCCGAGGCTCAACCTGTCCTCGATGGTCTGCAGGCCGCCGTAGATCAGCACCACCGCCAGACCGAGCACCGGCACGAACCCCATGAGGGGCTGGTAGAGCGCCCGGATGTGGGCCCCGTCCATGCTGCGGTCGAAGGCCCGCCGCGACGTCGAGCCGAAGCGGCTCGAGCGGTCGGCCTCGCGGCCGAAGGCCTTGATCACCCGGATGCCGACCGCGCTCTCCTCGGCCATCTCGGTGACCTCGGCCACCTTCTGCTGCACGTCGATCTGCACCGGGTTGTTGCGCCGGCTGTAGCGCCAGGCGATCACCAGCAGCGCCGGCCCCATCAGCAGGGCGAGGGCGGCGAGCCGCCAGTCCATCCACAGCAGGACCCCGGCTACGATGACGAGGGTGAACGCCTGCATGAACAGGAAGATGAGGCCGTAGCCCAGGAAGAAGCGCACGGTCTGCAGGTCGCTGGTCGCGCGCGACATGAGCTGGCCCACGGGCATGCGATCGAAGTAGGCGAGCGACATGCGCTGCAGGTGCGAGAAGAGGCGGGCGCGCAGGTCGTACTCGACCGCCAAACTCACGCCGCCCGAGACCCAGCGGCGCACCACGCCGAGGGCCATCCGCACCACCACGATGGCGACGACCGCCGCGACGAGCGGGCCGAGCGCCCCGCGGTCGCCCTGTTCGAGGACGTCGTCGATCACCCTCCCGGTCAGGTATGGCAAGGTGACGGAGCACGCCATGAGGCCTGCCGCGCTGAGGGCGGTGACGGCCACCCGGGCGGTGTGGGGCCTCAGGAAGCGCAGCAGGCGGAGGAGAACGCTCAAGGTGATTCACTGGTGAACGATAAAGGAGGCCACCGGGCCGCACAAGCGACCGCGGCCCGCGGCGATGAGGCCGGCATGCCGCCCTCCCCGGGCCAGCCCCTGACCGTCGCCGTGCCGAACGTCAGCGAGGGCCGCGACCGCGCGACCATCGAGGCGCTGGTCGGCGCCTGCGAGCAGCCGGGCGTGCGGGTGATCGACGTGCACTCCGACCCGGACCACCACCGCAGCGTGCTCACCCTGGCCGGGGCGCCGCTGGCCGTGCAGGACGCGCTGGTGGACCTCGCGGGCGAGTGCGCCGACCGCATCGACGTGCGCCGCCACCGGGGCGTGCACCCGCGGCTGGGCGCCCTCGACGTGGCGCCGATCGTCGCGCTGCACGACGAGGACGTGCCCTTCGCCTCCGAGGTCGCCCGCGGCGTGGCCGCCCGCATCGGCGAGGAGGTCAACCTGCCGGTCTTCCTGTACGGCGAGGTCGCGACCGACCCGGCGCGCACCCGGCCCCGCGACTTCCGCCGGGAGGGCCTCGAGGGCCTGGCGCACCTGCTCGACGAGGGCGCGATCGTGCCCGACGCCGGCCCGCCGCGGCTGCACCCGAGCGCCGGCGCCGTGCTGGTGGGCGTGCGGCCGCCGCTCATCGCGATCAACGTCTGGCTGCCCGACGCCACGCTCACGGAGGCGCGCGCGATCGCCGCCCGCGTGCGGGAGGACGGCGGCGGCCTGCCCGGCGTGCGGGCGCTCGGCCTGTGGCTGCCGGAGGCGGGCATGGCCCAGGTCTCGATGAACGTCGAGGACCATCGCCGGGCACCGCTGCACGCGGTGCTGCGCGCCGTGCGCGCCGAGGCGGAGCGCCTCGGCGTGGAGGCCGGCGACGCCGAGCTGGTGGGCCTGGTGCCGCGCGACGCCATGCGCGGCCCGAGCCCGGCCGCGATGGGCATCGCGGGCTTCCGGCCCGGGCAGGTGCTCGAGCTGCGGGCGGCCGCCTGATGGCGAAGCGCAAGCGCCGCAAGAACGCGGGCCCGCCGCCCGTGCCCGTCAAGCGCACGCCCGAGGGCGAGGCCCCGGCGCGGCCGGCGGCGCCCAAGCGGCGCCCCGGCGAGCCGGTGCCGCCGTCCATGCGGGGGGTGCTGCTGCGCGCGGGCATCGTGGCCGCGATCTTCTACCCGTACCTCGTCTACGTCGTGGGCGAGAGCGCCGTCGGCGCGCTCCTCGTGAGCCTGGTGGCGTTCGCGCTCATGGTGCCGCTGGGGCTCTTCCTCGACCGCTTCCGGTACAAGCGCCAGATGAAGCGCTGGACCGAGGCGCGCGCCCGCCCGCAGAGCCGGTGAGCGCCGGCGGCCGCCGCGTGGCGGCGCCCCGCGGCACGCGGGACGTCCTGCCGCCCGAGAGCAGCCTGCGCCAGCGGGTGATCGACGTCGCCAGGGACGCGTTCGAGCGCTACGGCTACCGCCGCATCGTGACGCCGACCTTCGAGGAGACCGGCCTCTTCCTGCGCGGCGTGGGCGAGAGCACCGACGTGGTGCGCAAGGAGATGTACACCTTCGAGGACGGCGGGGGCCGCTCGCTGAGCCTGCGCCCGGAGGGCACGGCGCCCGTCGTGCGGGCGTTCGTGCAGCACGGCATGCACAAGCAGCCGCTGCCGGTGAAGCTCTGGTACGCCGCCCCGATGTTCCGCTACGAGGCCCCCCAGGCGGGCCGCTACCGCGAGCACTGGCAGGTGGGCGCCGAGGCGATCGGCAGCGACGACCCGTTGCTCGACGCCGAGGTCATCGCCCTGCTCGACGGCATCTACCGCCGCCTCGGCGTGCCGGGCGTGCGCCTGACCCTCGGCTCCATGGGCGACGCGGAGAGCCGCGGGCCCTACCGCGAGCGCCTGATGGAGTACCTCGAGCGCCACCGCGGCGACCTCGACGAGGACGCCCGCGCGCGCATGCGGCTCAACCCGCTGCGGCTCTTCGACGCGAAGGACCCGCGCATCGCCGAGATCATGCGCGAGGCGCCGAAGCTGCTCGACCACCTGTCGCCGGCCGCCGCGGCGCACCGCGAGCGGGTGCTGGAGGCGCTCGGGCGGCTGGGGATCGCCTACGAGGAGGACCCCACCCTCGTGCGCGGCTTCGACTACTACACGATGACCGTCTTCGAGTTCGTCTCCGACCACCTCGGCGCCCAGAGCGCCGTGGGCGGCGGCGGGCGCTACGACGGGCTCGTGGAGGGGCTCGGCGGCCCGCCCACCCCCGGGATCGGCTTCGGCGCGGGCATCGAGCGCATCGCGCTCGCGCTCGAGTCGGCGGCCGAGCCGCCCGCCGAGGGCATCGACGTGTACCTCGCGGTGCCCGACCCGGCGCTGCGGCTCGACCTGCTGCCCGTGCTCGAGCGGCTCCGCGAGGGCGGCCTGCGCTGCGACAGCGACCTGCGCGGGCGCAGCATGAAGGCCATGATGCGCCACGCCGCCTCGCTCGGCGCGCGCCACGCGGTGATCGTGGGGCCGCGCGAGCACGAGGCCGGGGTGGCGACGATCCGTGACATGGAGCGCGGCGAGCAGCGCCAGGTGCCGCTCGGCGACCTCGTCCAGGAGCTGACCGGATGATCGGAGCTGACCGCTACAGGACCCACACCTGCCTCGGCGCCGCCGCGGCTCTCGGCGAGCGCGTGCGCGTGTCGGGATGGGTCCACCGCCGCCGCGACCACGGCGGCGTCGTGTTCATCGACCTGCGCGACCGCTCGGGGCTGCTGCAGCTGGTGTTCCACCCCGGCGAGGGCGAGGGCGCGATGGACGTGGCGGCCGGCGACCTCAGCCCCGAGGACGTCGTGAGCGTGGCGGGCGAGGTGGTCGCCCGCGATCCGGCCACGGTCAACCCGGCGCTCGCCACGGGGGCGGTCGAGCTGCGCGCGGACTCGCTCGAGATGCTGTCCGAGGCCGACCCGCTGCCGTTCTCCGTGGAGGACGAGAACCAGGAGGCCTCCGAGGAGCTGCGGCTCACCTACCGCTACCTCGACGTGCGCCGGCCGCGCCGGCTGCGGGCGCTGGAGATGCGCTCCCGGGTGACCGCCGCGATGCGCCGGGTGCTCGACGACGAGGGCTTCCTCGAGGTCGAGACGCCCGTGCTCACCCGCTCCACGCCCGAGGGCGCGCGCGACTTCCTGGTGCCGAGCCGCCTGCAGCGCGGCTCCTGGTACGCGCTGCCGCAGAGCCCGCAGCTGTTCAAGCAGCTGCTGATGGTCGGCGGGCTGGAGCGCTACTACCAGGTGGTCCGCTGCTTCCGCGACGAGGACCTGCGCGCCGACCGCCAGCCGGAGTTCACCCAGCTCGACCTCGAGGCCTCGTTCGTGGAGCCGGCCGACGTGCAGCGCCTGGTCGAGCGGGTGCTGGAGGAGTCGTTCGCCGCCGCCGGCGCCGAGATCGCGGCGCCGTTCCCGCGCATGTCCTACGCCGAGGCGATGCGGCGGTTCGGCACCGACCGGCCCGACCTGCGGTACGGCATGGAGATCCTCGACTGGACCGAGCGGGCGGCGGCCTCGGGCTTCGGCGTGTTCGAGGGCGCGGTCGGCGCCGGCGGCGTGGTGCGGGCGCTCGTGGTGCCGGGGGCCGGCTCCGGCGTGAGCCGCAAGGTGGGCGACGAGCTGATGGCCGAGGCCCGTGAGCTCGGGGCCAAGGGGCTCGTGTGGGCCGCGGTGGAGGAGGACGGCGGGCTGCGCTCGCCGGTCGCCCGCTTCCTGGGCGGCCTGGCCGGCGACCTCGGCGCCGCGCCGGGCGACCTCGTCGCGATGGTGGCCGACGCCGAGCCCGTCGCCCAGTCCGTGCTCGGCACCCTTCGGGTGCGGTTCGCTGAGCGCCATGGCCTGGTGCCCGAGGGCGCCTGGGCGCCGGTCTGGATCGTCGACTTCCCGCTCGTGGAGTGGAACGCCGACGAGGACCGTTGGGACTCGCTGCACCACCCGTTCACGGCGCCGAGCCCCGAGGACGTCGAGCGCCTCGAGTCCGACCCCGGCGCGGTGCGCTCGCTGGCCTATGACGTCGTGCTCAACGGCCTCGAGATCGGCGGCGGCAGCATCCGCATCCACGACCGGGCGGTGCAGGAGCGCGTCTTCGCCCTCATCGGGCTCGGGGAGGAGGAGGCCGAGGCGAAGTTCGGCTTCCTGCTGCGGGCGCTGCGCCTGGGCGCGCCGCCCCACGGCGGCATCGCGCTCGGCCTCGACCGCCTGGTGATGCTGCTCGCCGGCGAGCGCTCGATCCGCGACGTGATCGCCTTCCCGAAGACGGCCACCGGGGCCGACCCCCTCACGGGCGCCCCGTCGTCGGTCGACCCGCTGCAGTTGCGCGAGCTGGGCGTGCGGCCCGCGGCCGCCGAGCAGCCGGGGCGCGCCTCAGGCTGACGGCGGCCGCCCGCCCGGGCCCGGCGGCCCGGGGGGCGCGGGCGGCCCGGGCGGGCCGCCGAACAGGCGGCGGGCGTCGCCGCGCAGGTCCTCGGTCAGCACGACGAGCGCGTGGCCCGACGGCGAGGCGGGCCAGGTGACGCGGACCGCGCCCCGGTCCTCGAGGCTGCCGAGCGCGCCCATCACGGCGAGCACGCCGGCGCGGTCGTCGTCCAGGCCCAGCTCGCGCGCCGCGTCGAGCACCGGCACGCCGACCTCGCCGCGCTCGTCCGCGCCCTCCTCCAGCCAGCGCATGACCAGGAGCATCTCCAGGCGCTCGCCGAGGGCGTCGTCGTCGCTCATCGGCCGACCCTAGCGCGGGGTGGGCGCCGGCCGCGGGGTCGCGCCACTCGGCGCGACCCCCGTGCGCCATTCGGCGCGACCCCCGGCGCCGCCGCCGTCGCGCCCCTTGGCGTCGACCCCCTGCGCCATTCGGCGCGACCCCCGGCGCCGCCGCCGTCGCGCCCCTTGGCGTCGACCCCCTGCGCCATTCGGCGCGACCCCCGGGCGCCGCCGCCGTCGCGCCACGTGGCGTCGACCCCCTGCGCCATTCGGCGCGACCCCCGGGCGCCGCCGCCGTCGCGCCACGTGGCGTCGACCCCCTGCGCCATTCGGCGCGACCCCCGGGCGCCGCCGCCGTCGCGCCACGTGGCGTCGACCCCCTGCGCCATTCGGCGCGACCCCCGGGCGCCGCCGCCGTCGCGCCACGTGGCGTCGACCCCCTGCGCCATTCGGCGCGACCCCCGGGCGCCACGTGACGCCGACCCCCGGCGCCCCGGGGGAGCGCCGGGGCGGGCATCAGCGGACGGCGGCCTCGGCGGGGGTGGCGACGCGCTCGAGCACGAGCAGCGAGCCGGCCGGCGTCGAGAGCTCGAGCACGTGGTGGCTCAGGGTGGTGCCTGCGGCCGTCACGATCACGCCGGTGACGCGGCCGGTGAGGGCCCTCAGGGTGTTCTCGAGGGCGGCCTGCTCGCCCGGCCCGAGGGGCCGGACGTCGGGGGCGAGCGTGTAGGTGGGGGGCGGCGGGGGGACGAGCACGTCGGCTCCGGGTCGGCGCGGGCGGGAGGTCCAGGGTCGCGCCGCGCCGCCGGCGGGTGAAGGCCTCATGGACACGATGCCCAGGCCGCCGCTGCCCGCCGGTTCAAGATCACCCGGAGGGTGCCGACACGAGGATCAGCGGCTAGACTCGGAGGTGCCCTGCAGTGTTCGCCACCGGCTCACACCTTGAGCCAACACGAGTGATGAGGGAGATGGCGTCACGGTCCCGCGAAGGCGTGGCCAGCCCGTCGCCCACCTGCTATGGCAGGTTCAAGTCACAGGCCGGAACGGCACCGCGGGGCATCGAGCCCCTCCGCCGATGAGGCGCCACGCGCTCGTCGCGCTGGCGCCCCTCGCGGCGGCCGCCGCCCTCGTGGCGGCCGGCTGCGGGGGCGACGAGGCCGCCGAGCTGCAGCCCGCCATCACGGCGCAGGTCGCCGCGGCGCCCGTCGCCGTGGCCTCCGTGGCCCCGGGCGGCGTCGTGACGCCGGGCCCGGACACGCCGGCCGCGGTCCGCAGGGCCCTGCGCGGCCGCGACGTCCTGGTGGTGTCCTTCGTCATGGCCGGCCCCGCGGACGACCGCGCCGTGGCGGCGGCCCTGAAGGAGGTGCGCGCCGAGGCCGGCCCGCGCGACGGGGTGCGGTTCTTCAGCTACACGCTCGGGGGGACCCGCTTCGGCGACCTCGCCGACGTGCTCGGCGTGACCGGGACGCCGTCGGTCGCCGTGATCGCGCGCGACCGCACGCTCGCCAACCGCTGGTCGGGGCTGGTGGACGCCGGCATCCTGCGCCAGTCGATCGCCGACGCGCGCGCCACCGCCGCGGCCGCCCGCGGGGCCGCCGCGCGGTAGCCCCCGGGGCCCCCCGGGGCCCGTGGTAGCCTCGGCGGCGTGCCGCCCTACCCACCCGAGGCCATGCGCCATCTGGCGGCCCCCGTGGGCGCGGGAGCGATGCCCGCCCCCGACGCGGCGGGCGAGTCGGGGAGCGCCGCGTGCGGCGACCTCGTGCGCGTGGCGCTGCGCATCCGCGGCGGGCGCGTGCGCGAGGCGCGCTTCCAGGCCTTCGGCTGCGGCGCCGCCACGGCCGCCGCGAGCGCCGCCTGCGCGCGCCTGCGGGGCGCCACGATCCTCGAGGCGCTCGCGCTGGGCCCGGACGCCCTCGACCGCGACCTCGGCGGCCTGGGCCCGGACCGCCGCCACGGCCCCGAGGCGGTCGTCGACGCGCTCGGCCGCGCCCTGGAGGGCTGGCACACCGCCCGCCTGGGCGCCCCCGGCGTCCCGCAGCGCGCCGAGCGGGTCGCCGTGGCGATGAGCGGCGGCGTCGACAGCGCGGTGGCGGCGATGCTCCTGCGCGACGCCGGCCTGGAGGTGGTCGGGGTGACGATGCGCCTCTGGCACGACCCCGCCGCGGCGGCCGCCGAGCGCTCCTGCTGCTCCCCGGAGACCGTGCGCACCGCGCGCGCCGCCGCGCACGCGCTCGGCGTGCCGCACCTCACGCTCGACGTCGCCGAGCGCTTCCGCGCAGGCGTGGTCGAGGAGTTCGTCGCCGGGTACGCCGCCGGCCGCACGCCCAACCCCTGCGTCACCTGCAACGGGCGGGTGCGCTTCTCGGTGCTGGCCGACGCCGCCGCCCTCGTCGGGGCGCGGCTGATGGCCACAGGCCACTACGCGCGCATCGAGCGCGACGCCGCCGGGCGGCCGCTCGTGGCCCGGGCGGCCGACGCCGGCAAGGACCAGAGCTACATGCTCGCGATGCTCGGCCCCCGCGAGCGCGAGCGCCTGCGCTTCCCGCTCGGCGACCTGACGAAGGACCGGGTGCGCGCCCTCGCCCGCGAGGCGGGGCTGCCCGGCGCCGCCGCCGTCGAGAGCCAGGAGGTCTGCTTCGTCGGCGCGGGCGGGTACGCGCCGTTCCTCGAGCGGGCCGGCGTCGCGGCGCGGCCCGGGCCGATCGAGGACGCCGACGGCCGGCGCCTCGGCACCCACGCCGGCCACTGGCGCTTCACGGTCGGTCAGCGGCGCGGCATCGGCGTGGCCGGCACGGAGCCGCTCTACGTGCTGCGCACCGACGCGGCGCGCAACGCGGTGGTCGTGGGCCCGCGCGAGGCGCTCGCCACCGCGGGGCTCGACCTGGAGGCGCCCCGCGTGCACGGCGAGCTCGGCGACGACCCGGTGGAGGTGCGCGTCCGCTACCGTGGCCGCCCGCTGCGCGGACGGGCCGCGCCGGATGGCGACGGCCTGCGGGTGCGCCTCGACGACCCGGCCGACGGGGTGGCGCCCGGCCAGGTCGCCGCCCTCTACCGCGGGGGCCGGCTGCTCGCGGCGGGTACGATCAGCGATCGTCAGGTGAACGCAGACCGCACTGGAGGCTGAGCTCGTGGATTGGTCCGACCTTCTGAAGCTCGCCCTGTCGATCTTCCTGATCCTGACCGGGGTCGGGCTGGCGTACCTCTTCCTGCGCATGGCGGGCGTCTTCGCGCGGGTCGGCACGTCGGTGACCCGCATCACCGACGAGGTGGTGCCGATCCTCAACAAGGCCCAGACCACGGTTGACGGGGTCAACCTCGAGCTGATGCGCGTCGACGAGATGATGAAGACGGCCGTCGGCGCCACGAAGGGCGCCGAGAAGACGGTCCAGACGGTGTCGAGCGCGATCACGAAGCCCGTCCGCAAGCTCACCGGCCTCGCCGCCGGGGCCCGCGAGGCCGTGGCCACCCTCAAGGCCCGCCGCGCCGCCGACGCGGCCGCCGCCGCTGAGGCCCGCGCCGCCGCGGGACCGGTGGCGCCGCCGCCGCCCGCGCCGCCCACCCCGGCCACCGCGCCGCCGCCGCCCGGGGGCGAGCCGGCGCAGAAGCACGACTCGCCCTACTGATGGGCCGCCTGGTGAAGCTCGGCGTCGTCGGCGGGGTGGTGGCCTGGCTGGGCTCCATCGGCGCCCTCGACCCCAAGCTGTGGGCCGACACGATCCGGCGCGAGCGCGAGCGCGTCCCGGCGCAGCTCAAGGAGGCGCTGGAGGCCGGCAAGCGCGCGGCCGCCGCGGCCGAGGAGGAGCTCGACCGCGACGTGCGCGCCGCCTTCGAGCAGCGGCCCTGAGCCGGCCGGCGCCCGCGGCGCCGTTGGTACACTCGGCGGTCGCATGACGACCAGCGAGATCCGCGCGGCATTCCTCCGCTACTTCGAGCGCCAGGGGCACCTGGCGATCCCCTCGGCGTCCCTCGTGCCCTTCGAGGACGACCCGTCGGTGCTGCTCACGATCGCGGGGATGCAGCCGCTGAAGTCGTACTTCCTCGGCGCGGCGTCGCCGCCGGCGCCGCGCATGACGAGCTCGCAGAAGTGCTTCCGCACGAACGACATCGACCAGGTCGGCCACACCGCCCGGCACCTCACCTTCTTCGAGATGCTCGGCAACTTCTCGATCGGCGACTACTTCAAGGACGACGCCATCCGCTTCGGGTGGGAGGTCTCGACCGAGGTCTTCGGGCTCGACCCGGAGCGGATCTGGATCACGATCTTCGAGGGCATGCCCGGCGTGCCGGCCGACGAGGAGGCCTTCGAGCGCTGGGTCGCGCTGGGCGTCCCGCCGGAGCGCATCCAGCGGCTCGGCGACCCCGACAACTTCTGGAAGGCGGGGCCCACCGGCCCCTGCGGGCCCAACACCGAGCTGTACCTCGACCGCGGCGAGGCGTTCGGCCCGCCCGGCGGCCCGGCCTCGGGCAGCGACCGCTACCTCGAGTACTGGAACCTCGTGTTCATGCAGTACGACCGGGGGCCCGACGGCTCCCTGTCGGGCCTCCCCGCCAAGAACATCGACACCGGCGCCGGCCTCGAGCGCCTGGCGGCGATCCTGCAGGACGTGCCGTCGGTGTTCGACACGGACGCCTTCCGGCCGCTCATCGCCTGGGCGGAGGGCGCCTCGGGACGCGCCTACGGGCGCGACGCGCGCGACGACCGGGCGCTGCGGGTGCTGGCCGATCACGGGCGGGCGATGACCTTCCTCGCGGCCGACGGCGTGCGGCCGGGCAACGAGGGCCGCGACTACATCCTGCGCCGCATCGTGCGCCGGGCGGTCAGCGAGGCCGGTCACCTCGGCCTGGAGCCGGAGGCCGTCGCCGGTCTGGCGGCCCCCGTGGTCGAGGGCTGGGGCGACGCCTACCCGGAGCTGCGCGAGCGCGCCGCCGAGGTGCGCGACGTGATCGGCGCCGAGGCCGAGCAGTTCGCCCGCACGCTCTCGCAGGGGCGGCGGCTGCTGGCGGAGGTGATCGAGCGCTCGGCCGGCGGGCGGGTGCGCGGCGAGGACGCCTTCCGGCTGCACGACACGTACGGCTTCCCCCTCGACCTGACCCTCGAGGCCGCCGGCGACGCCGGCCTGGAGGTCGACGCCGAGGGCTTCGAGCGGCTCATGCGGGAGCAGCGCGAGCGCTCGCGGGCCGGCGCCGGTGCCGGCGCCGACGGCGTGGCCGACGGGGCGGCGGCGCTCGCCCGCGAGGCCGCGCCCACCGAGTTCGTGGGCTGGGACGCCACCACCGCGGACACGCGCGTGACGGCGGCCGCGGAGCTCGGCGACGGCACCGCCCTCGTCAAGCTCGAGCGCTCGCCGTTCTACGCCGAGGGCGGCGGCCAGGTCTCGGACGTGGGCGAGATCGCGGGCTCCGAGGGGCGCGCGCGGGTGATCGATGCGTTCCGGCTCGGCGACGACCAGGTGCTGCGCGTGCGCCTGCAGGAGGGCGCGCTGCCGGTGGGCGCGGAGGTCACCGCCACGGTCGACGCCGCCCGCCGCCGCCAGACGCAGGCCAACCACACCGCCACCCACGTGCTCAACTGGGCCCTGCGCGAGACGCTCGGCGCGGGCGTGCGCCAGGCGGGCTCGTACGTGGGCCCCGACAAGCTGCGCTTCGACTTCACCCACCGCGGCCGCGTGCCCGCCGAGACGCTCGAGCGCATCGAGCGCATGGTCAACGAGCGGGTCGACCAGGACCGGCCGGTCGGCTGGCGCATCATGGGCCGCGAGGACGCCGCCGAGGCCGGCGCGATCGGCCTGTTCGAGGAGAAGTACGGCGAGCGCGTGCGGGTGGTCGACACCGGGGGCTTCTCGAAGGAGCTCTGCGGCGGCACCCACGTGAGCCGCACCGGCGAGATCGGCCCGTTCGCGATCGTCTCGGAGGGCTCCACCGGTGCCGGCGCCCGGCGCATCGAGGCGCTCACCGGCACGGCGGCGCTGGCGTACCTGCGCGAGCGCGAGCGCGAGCTGCAGGCGGAGCTCGCCGCCCGCGACGAGCGCATCCGCCAGCTGCAGGCCGAGCTCAAGCGCGCCAAGTCGGCCCGGACCGACGTGGGGTCGCTGGCCGGGGACGCCGTCGAGGCCGGCGGCGTGCGCGCGCTGGTGGCGCAGGTCGAGGCGGCCGACATGGACGAGCTGCTCGCGATCTCCGACCGCCTCAAGCAGTCGCTCGGCGACACCGCCGCCGTGGTGCTGGGCGCCGCGAGCGACGGCAAGGCGCTGGTGGTCGCCAACCTCGCGCCGGGCGCGGTGGCCGCCGGGCTGAAGGCCGGCGCGATCATCCGCGAGGTGGCCCCCATCGTGGGCGGGGGCGGCGGCGGCAAGGACGCGATGGCCCGCGCCGGCGGCCGCGACCCGTCCCGCCTGCCCGAGGCGCTGGACGCCGCCCGGGCGATCCTGACGGCCGACCGGGGGTCGTGAAGGTTCTCGCGCTCGACCACGGCCGGGCGCGAACCGGGGTGGCGGTCAGCGACCCGACCGGCACCCTCGCCCGTCCGCTCCCCGCGATCGAGCGGGTCGACTCGCCCGCCGGCCGCCGCCGCCTCGAGCGCCTGATCGCCGACGAAGCCCCCGACCGCATCGTGGTGGGCGAGCCGCGCTCGCTGTCTGGCGAGCAGGGGGCGCAGGCCCGCGCGGCGGCCGGCTTCGCCGGGCGGCTGCGGGCGCGGGTCGACGTGCCGGTCGAGATGTGGGACGAGCGGCTGACCACGGTCGAGGCCGCCCGCCGGGGACGCGAGGGCGGCTCGCGCGCGGACCTCGACAGCCTGGCGGCCTGCGTGCTCCTGGAGGCGTACCTGGCGGCCCGCGGGTGAGCCCGGAGCGCGAGCCCGGCGACCGCTACCGCCGCTACGGGCGGCCGCGCGAGCGGGCGGGGCGGGGGCGGACCGTGCTGTGGCTGGCGCTCGTGCTCGTGATGGCCGTCGCGGCGCTGGCCGCCGCCGGCCGCGGGCTGGTGGACGGCGACGACCCGCCCCCGCCCGAGGCCGTCACGGCCCCCGAGCCCGCCCAGCGGCTGCTCGTGCGCGAGGGCCTGCGCCGGGAGGACGTCGCGCGCCTGCTGGACGCCGAGACCTCGATCCCGGGCGAGCGCTACCTGGCGCTCACCCGCCCGGGCCCGCGCGGGCGGGCGCTGGCGCGCTCCTCGCGGCCGGTGTCGCTGGAGGGCTTCCTCTTCCCGGCGACCTACGAGATCACCGGCCGCACCACCGCCGCCGAGCTGGTCGACCAGCAGGTGGCCGCCTACCGCGCGGCCGAGGCCCAGGTCGACTACTCGTACGCCCGGGCGCGCAACCTGACCCGCTACGACGTGCTGATCCTGGCCTCGCTGATCGAGCGCGAGGTCGCGGTGCCCGGCGAGCGGCGGCGCGTGGCGGGCGTGCTCTACAACCGCCTGCGCCAGGACATGCGGCTCGACATCGACGCGACGGTCCAGTACGCCCTGGGCGAGTGGAAGCCCGAGCTGACGGCGTCCGACCTGGCCGTCGACTCGCCCTACAACACCCGCCGCTACCCGGGGCTGCCGCCGGGACCCATCGCGAGCCCGGGCCTGGACAGCATCCGCGCCGCGGCCCGGCCGGAGCGCCACGACTACCTCTACTACGTGGCGAAGAACGACGGCAGCGGCGGCCACTACTTCGCGTCGACCGCGGCGGAGCACGAGGCCAACATCGCCCGCGCCGCCGGCAACGGCGGATGATCGACGCGCGCACCCGGCTCGCCGGGATCATCGGCTGGCCGGTGGAGCACTCGCTGTCGCCGGTCATGCACAACGCCGCCTTCGCCGCGCTGGGCATCAACTGGGCGTACGCCGCGTTCCCGGTGGAGCCCGCCCGCGTGCCGGAGGCCGTGCGCGGGCTGGCGGCCGCCGGGTGCGCCGGCCTCAACGTCACCATCCCGCACAAGGCCGCCGTGCTCGGGTGCTGCTCCGCGGTCTCGGACGCGGCGCGCGCGATCGGCGCCGCCAACACGCTCGTGCCCGACGGCGATGGCGGCTGGCGCGCCGACAACACCGACGCCGCCGGCTTCCTGCGGGCGCTCGACGAGGCCGCGCCGCTCGACCTGGAGGGCGCCGACGTGCTGGTGATCGGCGGCGGCGGCGCCGCGCGCGCGGTGGCGTTCGCGCTGCGCTCGCGGGGCGCGCGGGTGCGGGTGGCAAACCGCACGCGGGCCCGCGCGGCCGAGCTCGGCGAGCCGGTGCCGTTCACGACGGCCGCGATGGACGCGGCGGCGGCCGCGGCCGCCCTCGTGGTCAACGCCACCAGCCTCGGGCTGCACGGCGACGAGGTGCCGCCCGAGCTGCCGATGGCCGGCCTCGGCGACGGCCGCGCCGTGGCGGACATCGTCTACCGGCCCGGCGGCACGCCCTGGCTGGCCGCCGCGGCCCGCCGGGGGGCGCGCACGGTCGACGGACTCGGGATGCTGCTCCACCAGGGCGCCGCGGCGTTCGAGCAGTGGACCGGCCGGCCCGCCCCCGTCCAGGTGATGCGGGAGGCGCTCGCGGCCGCGTAGGCGGTCCCGGGCCCCCGCCGCGGGGGTTCGCGCGGACCATGGCGCGTCAAGCGATCCGCGCGGCGCGCCGATCCAGGGGGTGGTGCCCCTCCTGCCCGATCACCGCCCCGTGCCCGCGTCCGCGCCGGCCGCCGGGGCCCCGCCGCCCGCCGGCCGGGCCGCCCCCGCGCGTCCGCCGCGCGGCGAGCCGCTGGGGCGCGTGCTGGTGCGGATGGGGGCGCTCAGCGAGGAGCAGCTGGAGGACGCGGCCGCCCGCCAGCTCGCCGACGGTCGCAAGTTGGGCGAACTGCTCGTCGCCGAGGAGCTCATCACCCGCGACCAGCTCGCCCGGGCGATGGCCCTGCGGATGGGCGTCGACTTCTTCACGCTCGCCGACGGCGTGGACCCGGCGCTGTCGCGGCTGATCGACGAGAAGAGCGCGCGCCGCTACCAGGCCGTCCCGGTGCGCACCGACGCCGACGGCACGCTCGTGGTCGCGATGGCCGACCCCTCGAACGTCTTCGCGATCGACGACCTGCGCATCCTCACCCGCCACGAGATCCGCCCCGTGCTGGCGAGCGCGGAGGAAATCCGCACGCTCCTCGGCCAGATGTCGGCGATCGACGCCGTGGTGGCCGACCTGGTGGGGGAGGGCGGCCACGAGGCCGACGAGGGCGACGGCGCCGACATCGCCGACGTGCTGGACGACGCGCCGGTGGTGCGGCTGGTGAACTCGGTGATCGCGCGCGGGGTGGACGAGCGGGCCTCCGACATCCACCTGGAGCCGCAGGCGCACGAGATGACGGTCCGCTACCGGGTGGACGGCGTGCTGCGCACGGTCACCTCCGTGCCACACCGCCTGGCCAACGGCGTGGCGAGCCGCATCAAGATCATGGCCGACCTGGACATCGCCGAGCGCCGCGTCCCACAGGACGGCCGGGTCGGCATCACCGTGGGCGGCCGGCCGCTGGACCTGCGCGTGGCGACGCTGCCGACGGTGTACGGCGAGAAGATCGTCATGCGCATCCTCGACAAGAGCAACGTGCTGATGCGCCTGTCCGACCTCGGCTTCGCGAAGGACGTGCTCGCCAGGTTCGAGGCCTGCTACCGGCGGCCCTACGGCGCCATCCTCGTCACCGGGCCGACCGGCTCGGGCAAGTCCACGAGCCTCTACGGGGCGCTCAACCAGCTCAACTCGGCCGACAAGAACATCATCACGGTCGAGGACCCGGTCGAGTACCGGCTGCCCGGCATCAACCAGGTGCAGGTGAACCCGAGGGCCGGCCTGACGTTCGCGGCCGGGCTGCGCTCGATCCTGCGCTGCGACCCCGACATCGTGATGATCGGCGAGATCCGCGACCACGAGACGGCGCGCATCGCCATCGAGTCGGCCCTCACCGGCCACCTCGTGCTGGCCACACTCCACACCAACGACGCGGCCGGCGCGCTCACCCGCCTGAGCGAGATGGGCGTGGAGCCCTACCTGTCGGCCAGCGCGGTCACCGGCATCCTGGCCCAGCGCCTGGCGCGCCGGCTGTGCAGCCACTGCAAGGCGCCGGTCGCGGTGCCGCTCGCCGAGCTGCGCGAGACCATGGGGGTGGCGACCCTCCCGCCCGGGCTGCCGGACCCGGTGGCCATCCACCGCCCGGTGGGGTGCCCGCGCTGCCAGGAGACCGGCTACCGCGGCCGCCTGGGGGTCTACGAGATGCTCGTGATGAGCGAGGCCACCGAGCGCATGACGGTGGCGGGCGCGACCTCGGAGGAGATCACCGCCCAGGCGCGCCGCGAGGGCATGCGCACGCTGCGCGAGGACGGCGTGCTGAAGGTGCTCGCCGGCCACACGAGCATCGAGGAGGTCGCCCGGGCGGTGGGCTGACCGGCGCCGCCCGCCCCCGGCGCGTCGCTACAGACGGGCCGCGCGCCGGTCGATAGAGGGGGCATCCGGCGCCGCCCCGCGCGCGCCGGCCCGAACCCGAAGCCTCCACGGAAGGTGCCATGGCCGACTTCGCCGAGCTCATCACCAACGTGATCGCCAGCGGCGCCAGCGACCTCCACCTGGCGGTCGGCGCGCCGCCCGTCATGCGGCTCAACGGCGAGCTCGTGCGCCTGGGGGACCGGCCGCTCACCTCGCAGGAGACCCGCGAGCTGGTCTACGGGCTGCTCACCCAGGACCAGCGCCAGCGCCTGGAGACCGACCTCGAGCTCGACATGAGCTACTCGGTGCCGGGCAGGGTGCGCTTCCGCGTGAACGTCTACTACCAGCGCGCCTCGCTCGGCGCCGCGTTCCGCGTGGTGCCCTCACAGCTCAAGACTCTCGAGGAGCTGAGCCTGCCCTCGGCGCTGCACGACTGGACCACGAAGCCGCGCGGCCTCGTGCTCGTGACCGGCCCGACCGGCTCCGGCAAGTCGACCACGCTCGCCAGCCTCATCAACGAGATCAACGAGCGCCGCGCCTGCCACATCATGACGGTCGAGGACCCGATCGAGTTCCTCCACCGCCACAAGCGCTCGATGATCAACCAGCGCGAGGTCGGCACCGACACGCACTCCTTCGCCAACGCGCTGCGCAGCGTGCTGCGCCAGGACCCCGACGTGATCCTCGTCGGCGAGATGCGCGACCTGGAGACGATGCAGATCGCGATCACCGCGGCCGAGACCGGCCACCTCGTGTTCGCCACCCTGCACACCTCCGACGCGCCGCAGACGATCGACCGCATCATCGACGTCTTCCCGCCGCACCAGCAGGAGCAGGTGCGCATCATGCTCGCCAACGGCCTGCAGGGCGTCTGCTGCCAGCAGCTCGTGCCGACCATCTCGGGCAGCCGGGTGGTGGCGTGCGAGGTGCTCAACCCGACGCCGGCCGTGCGCAACCTGATCCGCGAGGGCAAGACGCACCAGATCTACTCGGTCATGCAGACCGGCTCCTCGCACGGCATGCAGACGATGGACGCCAACCTCGCCGCGCTCGTGCGGCAGGGCGTCGTCACGATCGACCAGGCGATGGAGCGCGCCGGCCACCCCGACGAGCTCAAGCGCCTGCTCGGGCTGGTGCAGGCGGCATGAGCGCCACCTACGTCTACAAGGCCCTCGACCGGGGCGGCGCCGCCCAGACGGGCGAGCTCGCGGGCGACTCGAAGGCCGCGGTCGCCGCCCAGCTGCGGCTGCGCGGCCTCACGGTGGTGGACGTCGACCAGAAGTCGACGACGCCCACGGTCGAGGACCTCCTCGACCGCTACCGCGGCCTCAAGGCCCGCCACGTCACCGTCTTCGCGCGCCAGCTCGCCACCATGATCTCGAGCGGCCTGTCGCTGCTGCGGGCGCTCTACGTGCTGGAGGAGCAGACCGAGGCGCCCAAGCTGAAGAACGCGATCGTCGCCGTCCGCCAGGACGTGGAGGCGGGCCTCGCCCTCTCGCAGGCGATGTCGAAGCACCCGAAGGTGTTCTCCGACCTGTTCGTCGCGATGGTGCGCGCCGGCGAGACCGGCGGCAACCTGGAGGAGGTCCTCGAGCGGGTCGCGATCCAGCTCGAGAAGGACGACAACCTGCGCCGCACGGTGCGCTCGGCGATGGTCTACCCGGCGATGATCGGCATCTTCGCCGTGGGCGTCCTGATGGGGATGATCCTCTTCATCATCCCGGTCTTCGCCGACATGTACGCCGACCTGGGCGGCGAGCTGCCGGCCTTCACGCAGCTGATGGTCGACGTCTCCGACCTCATGCGCGCCTACTGGTACATGATGTTCCTGCTGTCGGTCGCGGCGGTGCTCGGCTTCCGCAAGTGGCGCTCGACCGAGCGCGGCGGATACATGTGGGACGCCCTGAAGCTCCGCATGCCGGTGCGCATCGGCGAGATCGTCCGCAAGATCGCCGTCGCCCGCTTCGCCCGCACCCTGGGCACCCTGACCGCCTCGGGCGTGCCGATCCTGCAGGCGCTCGACATCACGGCCCGCACCGCCGGCAACCGCGTCATCTCCGACCCGATGGCCGAGGTCGCCGACCGCGTCCGCGAGGGCCAGCCCCTCGCCACGCCGCTCGGCCGCACCGGCGTCTTCCCGGTGATGGTCACCCAGATGCTCGCCGTGGGCGAGGAGACCGGCGCCGTGGACCGCATGCTCCACAAGCTGGCCGACTTCTACGACGACGAGGTCTCCACGTCGCTGAAGTCGCTCACCTCGATCATCGAGCCGGTGATGATGATCGTCGTCGGCGCCATCGTCGGCGTCGTCGTGATCGCGATGTACCTGCCGCTCTTCAACATCTTCGAGCTGGTGCAGTAGCGGCGGCGGCGCCCCCCGGCCGGACGCCATGGTCGGCGAGGTCGACGCCACGCGGGCCTCCGCCGCGCGCGGAGAAGGCGTGCCCGTCCGGGATGCGACGGGGGCGGGCTGGCCAGCCCTGCCGGGCTCGCGGAGGCGCCCGACGGAACAGGTGCGATCAGGCGGCCTCCGAGCGGCCGACAGCGGCACCGGCGCGATCCCGCCGGCGTGTGGGCCGAGCCTCGCCCGAGGTCGGCTGATCGTCGTCGCGTTCGCCCGCGTCGATGGTCGACGGCCCCCGTCCAGGCGAGGCCGGGGGCATCCCGGTCGGGATCGGTGGACAGCGCCGGCGAGACGACCTTCGGTGAGGGTTCGGCGGCCAGCCAGTTGACGGGGACGGTGACGTCCAGGCTCATCGGCCGAGGCCCGGGCAATGACATGACCTCCGGCCAGGTGGTGCACGCGACGATCCTGGCCGACCCGATCCCACCGGTGTCGTCGAGGACAACCACCGGGAGCTGCCTCTGACGTCCGCGTGGCGGGCGCGCACGCACCGCGCGCCGGAATCACCGGGGCCTCAGGAGGCCGTCGAGGGCTCCGGCGCCTCGCGCTTCCGGGCGGGCGTCTCGGCTCGCCGGCGCACGGCCGCCGCCGCGGGAACGCCGCACCGGCGCTCCGGTCCCGCCCGGATGCCGGTCCCCCGGCGCCCGGCCGAGGATGGGCACCGCCGGCGCCGCGACCGCCACCCGGAGCGGGGACCGGGGCGGGCGCGGTCCGGCGGCGCTCGTCACCACGCGAACGGGGTCCCGATGCGACGGTTCGGGTACCGGGTGATCGACACCGGTCGCGAGGTCGAGGCCGACCTCAACCGGCTCGGCGCCGAGGGCTGGCGGGTAGTCGGGGTCACCACGCGCAAGCAGCTCCTCATCGCCCCGCCGCAGGCGATCATCCTCATGCGCGAGGCGCCTCAGGAGACCCTGACGGCCCCCACGTAGTCGTCGCGCGAGGACAGGCGGGTCACCTTCACCACGTCCCCGCTCGAGGGCGCATGTACGAAGCGGTCGTCGCCGATGAAGATCCCCATGTGGCCGAGGCCGCTGAAGAACACGAGGTCGCCGGGCACGAGGTCGGCGCGGCGCACCCTCGGCTGGCTGGCGTAGATCGCGTTCGTGTTGTGGGGCAGCGAGACGCCGACGTGCGACCAGGCGTACATGACGAGGCCCGAGCAGTCGAAGCCGGCCGGGCTCGCGCCGCCCCACGAGTACGGCGTGCCGCGCTGCTCCATGGCGACGGCGGCGGCCTCGGCGTTGCGCTCGACGGCGCGCGGCCGCTCCTCGTGGCGGGCCAGCCAGGCGCTGACGGCGGCCAGCCGCTCGGCCCGGCGGGCCCGCCCGGCGGGGTCGGGCGCCGCGGGCGGGCCCGAGCGCACGACGATGCCGAGGCGGCCGGCCTCGCGGCCGAGGCGGGCCTGCGCGCCGGCGAGGGCGTCGCCGGTGGCCGTGGCGGCCGCGCCGCGGCGGGGCGCGGGGGGCGTGAGGGAGGGGGCGCGCTCCCGGCTCGCCCGCAGGACGCCGATCAGCTCGCCGAGCCGCTCGGAGCGCGCGACCGGGTCGGCCGCGGCCTCGGCGCCGGCGGCCGCCGCGGGTCCGGGCTGGCGGCGCAGCCCCAGACGGCGGGCCTGGCGCGCGACCTCGGCCTCGAGGGCGGCGAGCGAGTCGGCGAGCTGGTCGGGGGTCGGCGGCGGCGCCGACTGCGCCCCGGCGGGGGCGGCGAGGGGAGGGATGGCGAGGCCGCGGTCGTCGGAGGTGGCGACGACGGCGGCGAACGCGGCAAGGGCGAGGCACGCGCCCGTGATGAATCGGGACAGGTCGGATCCTTCGTCGGTGGGCACTCGGCGGCGCGGGGGCCGCTCGGGCAGCCGCCCCTGTGCGTGGTCGGCGGGGCGCTGCGTCGCCCGGCGCGGTGGGCCGGGCCCGGATCGCTGGGCATCGGGGCCCCGGGCACGGGGCGCGATCCGCGGGCCACGGTAGCGCAGCGAGGCCGGGTGGCAAGCGCCGGGGGCGGCCGCGAGCCGTTGCGCAACGCCCGCGCCGCCCCGCCGGCCGCCGCCGCCGGTGCTCAGGCGGCCTCGAGCGGATCGCGCCGCAGCACGAACTCGACGATGCGGCTGCGGCCCCGGGGCGGGTCCCAGGTGGAGCCGGCCAGCAGGCAGGTGGCCGTGCGGGAGGCCGCGGAGGGGAAGGCGATCCGGAACGGCCCGTCGACCGCGCGCGCGATCTCGCGCGGCGAGCCGAGCACCGCGGCGGCCTCATCGAGGGTCGGCCCGGCGTCGGGCGCGTACCAGGCGCTGAGCGAGTCCGGCACCCCGTCGGCGCCGATCACGCTGACGTGCGCCATGCCCGGCAGCGAGCCCGGCCCGCCGCGCAGCCGGTCGCCGTCGCCCGCGGCAGGCTCGACGCCGAGCCAGGCGGCGAGGGCGGCCATGGAGGCGTCGGCGGCCAGCATCAGGGCGCGCGCCTCGCCGATCCAGGCGAGCGGGGCGGGGTCGGTCACCGGCCGCCACCGCCCGCACCGCCCGCACCGCCCGTGCCACCCGTGCCGCCCGTGCCGCCGCTGTCAGCCCCCTGACCGGCCGCGACCGCCTCGTCCAGGCGCCGGAGGCCCTGGCGGTAGCCGCGCACGGCCGCGGCGGCGTCGGCGAGCGCCGGGTCGGCGGCCGCCTCCGCCTCGAGGCCCTCGATGACCCGGTCGAGCTCCGCCGCGGCCTCCTGGCGCCGGCGTGGCAGGTCGGCCATCTCGCGCGCGAGGTCCGCCTCGGCGGCGCGCGCGTCGACCTCCACGTACAGGCGCCAGTACGTGTGCTCCATCGAGGCGAGCTGCCCCTGGAGGGCGTTGATGCGCCGGTCGAGCTCCGCGATGCGTGTCCGTTGCGGCCCGGAGCGCGAGTACCGGGCCACCCGGATCGCGGCGATCTCGCCCTCCACGATGAGCCGGTCGCTCTCGAGCTGCGCGATCTCCCCGCGGATGCGCGCCCGGCCGGCGTGGTCCTCGCCGTGCCGGTAGCGGGCGTTGGCCTCGCCGGCGCCGAACATCTCCTCGTAGGCGCGGCGGCCGAGCTCGGCCTCGGCGCTGCGGCCCCGCGGCATCGGGTTGGCGCGCGCCGCGCGCACGAGGGCGCCGTGCACGCCCAGCGCCTGGGCCGACAGGCCGGCCGGGTCGTGGGTCGCCATGTACCGGAGGGCGAGGAACGCCTGCTCGGCGTGGCGGGCCTCGTGGAAGAGCGTGCTCAGCATCTGGCGGCGGCTCGCCTCGCTCGTGACGTCGTAGACCCGCTGCCCCTGCCACACCGCGCCCTCGTTGAGCACGATCACGTTGCGCGCCGGGTCGTAGAGGCCGAGCATCTCGGGGTCGCCCAGGTCGCGCGCCTCCACGGCCGGCGCGGGCGTGCCGGCGCGGGCGAGCTCGGCCTGGATCGGCGCCGCGAGCTGGGCGACGTAGTGCTGCATCGGCGTGCCGGCCGCGGGGGCCGGCACCCGGCCGGCGGCGTCGGTCACGTTGAGCAGCGCCTCGGCGCTGCGCAGGCCGGTGCCGGGGTGGCCCAGCACCGACCACGACAGGTCGGTGCCGCCCTCCCGCACGCGCGAGGCGGCGCCGGCGGGCTCGGGGGCGCGGGCCTGCCCGGGCGCCCGCGCCGGAGCGGGCCCGGCCGGCGCGGCGGGTGATCCCCCGGTCGGCGCGGGGACGGGGGCGGGCGCGGCGGCCGGCCCGGCCGCCGCCGGCCGTGCGGGCGCCGGCGCGTCCCCGGCGGCGGGCGGGAGGGGCGGCGGCGGTCCCGCCGGCGCGTCGTGGGCGGCCCCGCCGCGCCCGCGCGCGGCCCTGCCGGCGAAGGCGAGGAAGCCGTCGAGCGCGGCGCCCTGCGCCATGTCGTCCACCACCAGGCCGGCGAAGTCGCCGAAGCTGCGCACCTGCCAGCGGCCCTCGAGCGCCCGGTCCATCAGCACCTGCGCCGTCGTCGAGAACGGCGAGGCGCCGATGCCGCCCACCCACTCGGCGAAGAAGCGCTCGGCGCCGGTGAGCAGCTCCTCGCGGGCGACGCCGTACGTCGCGAGCGCCTCGTCGCTGAGGCCCGTCACCCACTGCGCCAGCCGCCCCCGTACGGCGTCGGAGAACCGCCCGGCCACGACGCCGCCCACGAAGCCGGCCACCACGTCCTTGGCGCCGCGCTTGGCGATCCGCCCGAAGTCGAACTCGTCGCGGGCCCCGATGCGCATCTCGCCGACCTGGGTGAACGCCTCCTCGGCCATCCCGAGGCCGGCGCCGGTCGCCGCGGTCAGGCCCGAGCGCGCGGCCAGCCCGGCGCCCTGACCGAGGGTCCCGCCCGCCCCGCCGGTGGCCGCGGCGCTCATCACGACGATGCTGACCTTGATGCCGGTGATCGCGCGCCCGCCGCCGCGGATCGTCCCCTCGGAGTACTCGGCGATGCGCTCCCAGCAGCGGTCCAGCTGCCGGGACCCCTCCTCCAGGTGCCGGACGGCCGCGGCGATGCGCTCCTCGGTGGCGTCGAAGGCAAGCGCCTCGGCCATGAGCGGGCTCGTCCGCAGGGCGTCGGGCAGGCCCCGGTCGATCGCGGCCTCGTTGCGCTCCCACCGGGCCCGCATGACCTGGTCGCTCGCCTCGAGCGCGGCCTTGGCGGCCTGGAGCGGCCCCCGGCCGACCTCGTTCCACATCTCGAGGTCGGGCAGCTCGACGCCGCCGAGGGTGTCCGACCAGAAGCCCGCGATCCAGTGCTCCCTACGGTGCTCCAGCAGGTCGAGGTGGTGGCCGCGGCCGTGGTCGAGGCTCTCGTGGAGCCCGCGCCAGAAGTTCTCCAGCCGCCGGACGGCCTCGGCGGCGGGCAGCGGCGGCAGCGTGTATGCCCGGCCGCTCAGGACGATGGCGATCTCGTAGGCCTTCGGCGGCGGGCCGGCGGGCGGCTCGCCCTCGCGCGGGAACGTCGGCTGGGGGTACGCGGGCACGGGCGCCGACGGGGCGGCGGCCGGCTCGCGGGACAGCAGCCGCGCCACGGCCGCGTTGCCGGCGCCCTGCTGCAGCGGCACGAGCAGCGCGGCGGCCGGCGCCCGCGGCGCCCGCGCCGGCTCGCCCGGGCGCGCCGCGTGCCGGTCGTCCGCACCGCGTGGGATCTCGCGATCCTGGCGCATCGGCCGTCGTCCTCGCTCGGTGCCGCCCGGGGACGAGCCTATCCGCCCGCCGTCGGCAGGGCGAACTCCGACCACAGCGGGAAGTGGTCGGAGATGCGCCACGACTTGCTCACGTTGCTCAGCCCCACCAGCACGTGATCGTCCCAGGGGAAGCTGCCGGCGGCCACGAAGGGCAGGGTCAGCGCCTCGCGGGCGCCCAGGGTGAACCAGGCGATCTGGTCGTAGAACGAGTGGGTGCCGCCGCCGCCGGCGAAGATCGTGCGGGGCAGGTCGAGCAGCGCCTCCGGCGGCGAGAGCCCGCGCGACACGAACGCGCGCCAGTTGGCGTCGTCCCAGCGGTCGATGTTGAAGTCGCCCAGCACGATCATGTTGCGGCTGAAGGCGTCCGGCTCGCGGGCCTCTTCGGCCAGGAACTCGGCGAAGGCGGCGATCTCCGGGGTGCGGTCGGCCGCGGCGTCGCCCCACAGGATGTGCACGGTCGCCAGCGTGAAGCCGTGCTCCCCGGCGCGGAAGCTGACCGCGTAGGGCGTCCGCGCGAGCTGGCGGCGCAGGCCGCCGCCGATGACGCCGAGCCGGTCGTCCGGCATCACGAACTCGCCAACGAGGCCGGACGGCCGCACCCGGGCGCCGTCGTAGACGAAGGCGAGGCGCTCGTCGTTGCCGTCGGTGCCCTCGGAGACGTCGGACACGATGAAGCCCCAGCGCCGTCCGAGGCGGGACACGAGCATGCGCAGCGCGTCCAGCGAGCGCGTCGTCTCCTGGATCGCCAGCACGTCGAACCGCTCGGCCACAGCGGCGATGGCGAGGATGTCCGACAGGCAGCGCCGCGGGCTGTCCTCCGGGCCGGGCGCCCACTTGGGCGTGACCCGGCCGAACTCGCGCAGATTCCAGGTGCCGACGAGCAGGTTCTCGCCGTCGCGCTTGGCGGGGATCGCGTCGTCGAGCGCCGCGCGCAGGCGCGCGAGCGAGCGGGTCACCTCGCGGGGCGGTCGCTCGGCCGTGGCGGTGGGCGGTGGCACGGCGCCAGTGTCGTCGAGGACGGGCCGGCCGCGGCATCCCCACGCGGCGTGAGCCTCGCCGCGCCCGCCGGCAGGAACTCGCTAGACGAGCACGATCATCTGGGCGGCGAGGATCTTCACGATCATGGCGGCGGGCACGATGAGCGCGTATCCCAGGCCGACCCGCTGGTCGGGGCTGCGCTCCTGCGCGAAGGCCAGCACGGCGGGCTGTGTCTGCGCGCCCGCGATGACCCCGGCCAGGCGCGGGCCGTGCACGCCGAGGCGCCGGGTCACCACCAGCAGACCGCCGGCCGCGAGGGCCGTCACGAGCGTGCCGAGCGCGAGGATGCGCAGCCATTCCGTGCCGCCCAGCGCGTCGGCCAGCGCCCCGCCCGCGTTGGACCCGGCGTACGCCAGGAAGATGAGCAGCCCGAGCTGCTGGAGGACGATCGACGCCGTGTAGGGGACGGCCCAGACGATCGGCCCCGAGCGGATCTGGCGCCCCAGGACCAGGCCGGCGACGAGCGGGCCCGCCGCGAGGCCGATCTCGAAGGTGCCGCCGACCGGCGAGGGCAGCGGCACGAGCCCGAGCAGGATCCCGAGCGTCAGCCCGAGCGCCAGGCCCACGGCGTTGAGGTCGGCCGGCCCGCGCTCGGAGTCGCCCAGGTGGCGCGCCACCTGCGCCAGGCGCTCGCGGGGGGCGATCACCCGGATGCGGTCGCCCTGCTGCACCACGAGGTCGTGCGTGGCGAGCAGGTCGACGTCGCCCCGGCGCACGCGGCTCGCCACGGCCCCGAAGTGACCCAGCCCCAGCTGCGCCACGGTGAGCCCCGACAGGCCGCGGCTCGAGATGGTCATGCGCCGCATGTCGAGCTGGTGGCGGTCGAGCGGCAGGTGGTCGGGCGCCGGCCGTCCGATGCCCTCGGCCAGCGCGGTGACGTCGGCGGGCCGGCCGATCACCGCGACCATGTCGCCGGCGCGCAGGCGCGTGTCCGGCGACGGCACGCTGAGCTCGCCGTCGCGGTGGATGCGCGAGAACACCACCGCGCCGTGGCCGAGCTCGGCGAGCGGGGGCAGCCCCTCCCGGGTGACGAGCACGGTGGCGTTCATGATCGGGTCGGGCAGGTCGTCGTCGCCGGCGGCCTCGCGCTCGCGCGCCCGCAGCGCCCAGGCGGCGGCCAGCAGCATCAGCACCACGCCGCCCGTGTAGGTCACCGAGTAGCCCACGGTCGGGCCGGCGGCCCCGTCGAGCTCCTCGGTCGCGGCGGCGAGGGCCGGCGTGTTGGTGAGGGCGCCGGCGTAGACGCCCGCGATCACCCCCTGGCGCAGGCCGAGGACGTCGCCGACCGCCCAGGTGACCGCCGCCAGGCCGGCCAGCACGGCGCCGACGCCGAGGATGAGGCGCAGCGAGGTGCGCAGGGCGCCGAAGAACGCCGAGCCGCTCCCGGCGCCGACGCAGTAGGCGAAGACCGCCAGGCCGAACTGGCCGAGCACCGGCGGCAGCACCAGCCGCTCGTCCCAGGCCGACAGCGCGAGCGCGGTGAACAGCACCGCCGCCGGGCCGAGCATGTACCCGTGCCAGGCCGCCATGCCCGCCGCGCTGCCCGCGGCCAGGCACAGGAACAGCAGCAGCAGCGTGTTGTCTGCCAGAAGGTCGGCGACGCTCGCGATGGGGCGTTCCTCCGGCGGCGGGGGCACCGGCGATGATACGGACCGGGTGGTTCCCCGCCGGGCCCGCGGCGACGCTCAGCGCAGCACGAGGCCCGCGGCGCTCGGCGCCTCCAGCCAGGCGCGCGCGTCCGGGCCGTCGGCGGCCGCGAGCGGCCGGGCCGGGTCGAGGAGCCGGGGCGCGCCCAGCCGCCACGCGCCGCGGCCGTCCCGGCGCGCCTCCGTCAGCAGCTCGGCGCCGGGCGCGCCGAGGGCCGGGGCGCCGAAGCCGAAGACCAGCTCGGCGCCGAGCACCGCCTGGGCCTGCGCGCGCCCGCTGAGCAGGCGCCGGTAGTCGTTGCGGGCCAGCTCGCCGGCGTGCTCGCCGAGGGCCGCGAGCACCTCCTCGATGCGCGCCTCGTCGACCGGCACGACGAGCGTCGGCAGCGGCAGCGGGCCCCAGAGGCCCCACATCCACCAGGCCGGCGGGACGGGCCGGGACTCGAGCGCGTCGAAGAGGGCGCGGGCGACCACCTCGTGGCCGTGGTGGCGGTCGTGGGGGGAGGGGGACACGACGAGCGCCGGGCGCAGCTCGTCGAGCGCCCTGCCGAGCAGCGCGGCGAGCGCCGCCCGCGCGGCGGCGAGGTCGTCGCTCGCGCCGATACCGGGCGCACCGGCGGCGACCAGCAGCTCGAACCCCGCCGCCGCGCAGGCCGCCTCGAGCTCGCGCCGGCGCCGCGGCCGGTCGGCCGGACGCCCCAGGCCGACGGCCAGGTTGACGACCCGGTGGCCGGCGTCGCGCAGCGCCATGAGCGTCGCGGGCGCCCCGAGCAGCTCGTCGTCCGGGTGCGGCGCGACGTGCAGCACGGTGATCCGCCGGGGGTCCGCCACCCCGCGAGGGTAGCCCGCCGGACCCGCCGCTACAGCGCGTGCGCCGCGATGCCGACGCGGAATCTGTGTCCGGTGCATGGAAGGGATTCCTCGCCGGCGGCGCGACGTCCACCGCCGCCTACCAGGCGCTGCCCCCCGGCGGGGCGGCCCGGGCGGCGGCGTACCACGTGCTGGTCCTGGCGTGCGTCGGCGTGCTCGTCGCGGCGGCGGCCCGCCGCCGTCCGCCCGCCCGGCGGCCCTGGCTGGTCATCGCGGCCGGCACGGCCGTGTTCGCGGCCGGCGACCTCGTGATGCTCTGGACGATGCTCCTGACCGGCGAGGCGCCGGGCCATCCTGGCCTCGCCGATGCCTTCTACCTGACCAGCTCCCCGATGCTCATCGGCGGCATCGTGCTGCTCGTGCGCGCACGCACGGCGGGGCGCGACCGCGCCGGGCTGCTCGACTCGCTGGTGATGGGCGGCGCGGCGGCCGCCACCGCCTGGGTGGTCCTGATCGAGCCGGCGACGCACGAGGGGCAGGGCTCCGCGTCGTGGGCGGCGCAGGTGCTGATGGTGGCGTACCCGGCGCTCGACCTCGTCCTGCTCGGCGCGGTGCTCCGGCTCGCCATGAGCCCGGGCGCCCGGCCGGCGGCGCTCTGGCTGCTGGTCGGCGGGTGCGTGCTCCTGCTCGTGGCCGACCTCGTGCACGGCGTCCGGGTCGTGAGCGGCGCCGTCGGTGCCGGGGACCCGTTCGCCGTCGCCTGGATGCCGTTCTTCGTGCTGCTCGCCGCCGCGGCGCTCGAGCCGGGCGCGGCGCGGCTGGCCGAGCGCTCGGCCGTCGCGCCCCAGCGGCCGACGCGGGCGCGCCTCGCCACCCTGGGCGTCGCCGGCCTGGCCCTGCCGGCTGCCGCCCTGCTGGCCCACGACACCCGGGCCCGCGCGGTCGCGCTCGCGGGGGTGGCCGTGCTCTCGGCGCTCGTGCCGCTGCGCATGGCGGGCCTCGTGCGCGAGCTTGAGCGCTCGCTGGCGCAGGTCGCCGACCTGCAGCGGCGCCGCGGCGAGCGCCGCGTGCGGGCGCTCGTCCAGCACGCCGCCGACATCATCGTGGTGCTCGACGCGGGCCTGCGCATCACCTACGCGAGCCCGTCCGCGGCGCGCGCCCTGGGCGACGACCCGGTCGGCTGGCCCCCGGAGCGCTGGCTCGAGCGGGCGATGCCCGACGACCCCGGCGCGCTGCTCGCGTACCTGCGCGCCGCCGCCGGCGCGCCGGCGCCCACGGGCTTCCTCTGCGCCTTCCAGGTCGGCGGCGCCACGAAGCGCCTCGAGCTGCTCGCCACCGACCTGCTGGGCGACCCCGACGTGCGCGGCCTGGTGGTGAACGCGCGCGACGTGACCGAGCGCGAGGCGCTCGAGCGGCGCCTGCGGCACCAGGCGACCCACGACGGCCTGACCGGGCTGCCGGACCGCGCCCTGTTCATCGCGCGGGCGGACGCGGCGATCGCGCGCTGCCGCGTCCGCGGCGACGGGCACGCGGCGCTGCTCTACATCGACCTCGACGGCTTCAAGGAGGTCAACGACAGCCTGGGCCACGAGGCCGGCGACCGGCTGCTGCGGGAGATCGCCGCGCGCCTGCTGGGCGCCCTGCGCGGGGACGACACGGCGGCGCGGCTCGGCGGCGACGAGTTCGCGGTGCTGCTGGGGCGGGTCGCCGACCTGTCGGAGGCCGAGGGCGTCGCGCGCCGCATCGTCGCCGAGCTCGCCCGCCCGTGGCGCGAGGGCGACCTGGAGCTGCCGCTCTCGGCCAGCATCGGGGTCGCGCTCTGCGGCCCGGACGGCGGCGACGCGACCGAGCTGCTCGCGGACGCCGACGCCGCGATGTACGTCGCCAAGCGCCGGCAGCGCGGGGGCCACGAGGTCTTCCGCGAGCCGATGCGCCAGGCGATCACCGACCGCCTGCGGGTCACCACGGAGCTCGCCCGGGCGGTGGAGCGCGGGCGCCTGGCGGTGCAGTACCAGCCGCTCGTCCGGGTGGCGACGGGCGAGGTCGTCGGCGCCGAGGCGCTGGTCCGCTGGCCGCACCCCGAGCGCGGGCTGCTCGGCCCGGCCGAGTTCGTGCCGCTCGCGGAGGAGACGGGGCAGATCATCCCCCTCGGGCGCTGGGTGCTGCGCGAGGCCTGTCGGCAGGCCGCCGCCTGGCGCGCCTCGCTGCCGGGCGGGGCGGGCCTGGAGGTGAGCGTCAACGTCTCCGCGCGGCAGGTCCAGGATCCGCGCATGCCGGGCTGGGTGGCCGAGGCGCTCGAGGAGACCGGTCTCGATCCCGCCGCGCTCGTGCTGGAGCTCACCGAGACCGTGCTGCTGGACGACCCCGACCGCGCGCTCGAGGCGCTGCGCCGCCTGAAGGCGCTCGGCGTGCGCCTCGCCATCGACGACTTCGGGACCGGGTTCAGCTCGCTCGCCTACCTCGCGCGCATGCCGGTCGACGTCCTGAAGGTCGACCGGCTGTTCGTGGAGGGCGCGGACGGGGGGCCGGACCGCTCGGCGCTCGTGCGGGGCATCCTCGACCTGGCCGGCTCGCTCGGCGTGCCGGCGGTGGCCGAGGGCGTGGAGCGCCCGTCGCAGCTCGCGGCGCTCGACGCCTTCGGGTGCGCCTACGCGCAGGGCTACCTCGTCGGCAGGCCGATGCCGCCGGCCCGCTTCGCCGCGCTCGTGGCCGCGCGGGCCCGCCCGGACGTGCCGGGCGGGCCCGCGGCCGCGCCCGCTACCGCTGCCCGGCGGTGACGCGCTCCGGCTCGGCGGCACGCACGTCGCGCTCGTTGGGGACGCAGTGCGTCATCACGTGCCCGCGCACGTCGCGCGGGCCGTTGGCGCCGAGGTTCGCGCGCCGGCGCTCGTCCTCCTCGCTGAGCGTCTGGCTCGCGAGCGGCTCCAGCGAGCGCACGTCGTCGGGCGTGATGCCGAGGCCGTCGCCGACCCGCAGGCCGAGCTCGTCCTCGCAGAGGAGCAGGTGCCAGACCATGCGCTCCTGGATGGGGCGGTCGCACTGGGCGAGGAGGGTGACCAGGTTGAGCACCAGGTCGTCCTTCTCCCACTGCTCGGAGAGCAGGTAGCGCTCGCCGGCCTGGCGGTAGTCCTGCGTGCGCGGGATGCGCGCGCGGGTGAGCCGGCCCTCGATCACCGGGCCCTGCTCGTCGTGGGCCGGGGCCTGCGCCTCGCGCAGGCCGCCCGTGATGGACGGCTCGTAGTTGACGTGCGGGTTCTCGCCCGGGTCGTCCACGCCGTAGGCCATCTGGCCGTCGCGCTGGTTGGTGGCCACGGGCGCCTTCGGCCGGTTGACCGGCAGCTGCAGGTAGTTCGGGCCCACGCGGTAGCGCTGCGTGTCGCTGTACGAGAACGTCCGGCCCACGAGCATCTTGTCGTCGGAGAAGTCGAGCCCGTCCACGAGCACGCCGGTCCCGAAGGCGATCTGCTCGTTCTCGGCGAAGACGTTCGAGACGTTGCGGTTCAGCACCATGCGGCCGATCGGCCTGAGCGGGAACTGCTCCTCGGGCCAGACCTTCGTGTCGTCGAGCGGGTCCCAGTCGAGCTCGGGGTGCTCGTCGTCCGACATCATCTGGACGCACAGCTCCCACTCGGGGTGGTCGCCGCGCTCGATCGCCTCGTAGAGGTCCTTCGAGTGGGGGCCGAGGTCGTCGGCCTGGACGGCGGCCGCGTCGGCCTGGGTCCAGCTGCGCACGCCCTGCTTCGGGAGCCAGTGGTACTTGACCAGCACCGTCTCGCCCTGCGCGTTCACCCACTTGTAGGTGTTCACGCCGAAGCCCTGCATGTGCCGGTAGCTCGCGGGGATGCCGCGCGGGCCGAACACGAGGGTGACCATGTGCATCGACTCCGGCGTCTGGCTGATGAAGTCGAAGATGCGGTTCGGCTCCTGGCGGAACGTCACCGGGTCGGGCTTCTGGGAGTGGATGAAGTCGGGGAACTTGATGGCGTCGCGGATGAAGAAGACGCCGAGGTTGTTGCCGACGAGGTCCCAGTTGCCGTCCTCGGTGTAGAACTTCACCGCGAAGCCGCGCGGGTCGCGCGCGCACTCCGAGGAGTCCCGGCCGCCGGCCACCGTCGAGAACCGCACGGCCACGTCGGTGCGCGCGCCGCGCTCCTGGAGCAGCTTGGCGCGGGTGAAGCGGGCGATGGGCTCGTCGCCGCAGGCCCCGTAGGCCTCGAAGAACCCGTACGCGGTGAAGCCGCGGGCGTGCACCACCCGCTCGGGGATGCGCTCGCGGTCGAAGTGGCTGATCTTCTCGAGGAACTGGTAGTTCTCGAGCGTCGCCGGGCCACGCGCGCCGACGGTCCGCTGGTTCTGGTTGTCGTGGACCGGGTGGCCCTGGCGATTCGTCAGGACGCGGCGGTCGTCTCCGTCGGCGGGCGGGGTGCTCGCGACGTCGCTCATGCAGTGTTCCTCTCGTCGATGGTCTGCTGACAGTCGGGGCAGAGGCCCCAATACACGACCTCGACCTCGTCCAGCCGGAAGCCGCGGGCGTCCGACGGCTCCATGCACACGGTGTGGCCGGCGGCGCAATCGACGTCGGCGGCCGCGCCGCAGGCGCGGCAGACGAGGTGGTGGTGGTTGTCGCCGACGCGGGACTCGTACCGCGCCGGGCCGCCCGCGGGCTCGATGCGGCGGGCGAGGCCCGCCCGCATCAGCGCCTCGCAGGCATCGTAGGCCCCCTGGACGGAGATCGGCGTCCCGGCGGCCCGCACCCGGGCGATGACCTGGTCGACGCTCGGGTGGTCCCGCGCCCCGTCGAGCGCCCGCAGCACCGCGACGCGCGGCGCCGTGACCCTGAGGCCCGCGTCGCGCAGGCGCTGCTCGGCGGTGTGCGGCACGGCCGGGGACGCTACCTGAGAACTTGATCTATTCCAAGAACGGATCGGTTCCGGCGACCTCCGGCTCCTCCAGGCGCCCGGTGCGCAGCGCCCACCGCTCGAACGCCCAGGTGGCGAGCGGCGGCACCGCGGCGAGCAGGGCCGTCGCGCCGACCGCGGCGCTCCAGCGCAGGCGCCGCCAGGTGGCGAGCGCCACGACGACGTAGAGCAGGAACAGCGCCCCGTGGACGGGGCCGAACAGCGCCACCCCGGCGTCCGCTCCGGGCGGACCGTACTTGAGCAGCATGCCCAGCAGCAGGCCGGCCCACGAGGCCGCCTCGGCGAGCGCGACAACGCGGAAGAGGGTGGCGGGGCTGCCTGCGGCGCGGCGCACATGTGCCTCCTGGGGCGGGGACGTGTCGGCGGCGCGCGCGGTGGGAACCGACCCGGCATGGAGCCGGTCCGGACCGACGGCCTCGGCGGGCGCTGGGCGCTCGCGCGCGAGAGCGGGATGCTGCCGCCCCTCGGGCTGCTGCACAAGCGCATCGCCGGCTCGCGCGGCGCCACGGCGCTCGGGCGGCTGCCCGGCATCCCGTTCCGCGTGCGCCACGGCCCCGCCGGCCCCGAGCTCGTCTACGCGGGGCCGCTGCGCGCGCTGCGGGACCGCCTCACGCCGCGGCCCGACGGCGGATGGGACGGCGTGGCGACGTTCCTCGGCCTCCCCCTCGGCCGGTTCAGCATGACCCGGCCGGGCGCGCTCAGCCGCCGCTCAGCGAGTCGACGAAGAGGGTCGGCTGGTCGGCGAGGTCGATGACCGGGCGCTCGGCCAGCGGATCGCCCGAGGGGTCCCACAGCGCGAGCACCCGGGGTCGCGTGGGGGTGCCGCCGGCGAGCACCTCGCCCGACAGGCCGTTCGAGAGGCGCACGAACGCCCCGACCGGGTAGATCGCGATCGACTCCACGAACGCCTCGAGCACGTCCCGCCCCGCGAGCCCGCCGCCGAGGGTGTAGAGCAGCTCCAGCGCCTGGTGGGGCGGCAGGCCGGGCCGGTGGGGGCGCTGCTGGACCGCCGCGAGGTAGCGGTGGCAGACGGCCACCACCTGGGCCTCGGGGCGGATGCGCTCGCCGCTGAGCCCGGCCGGGTAGCCCGCGCCGTCCCAGCGCTCGTGGTGCTGGCCGGCCACCACGGCGGCCAGCGGCCAGGTGGCGCCGACGGCGGCCAGCAGGGCGGCGCCGAGGGCCGGGTGGCGCTGCAGCTGGGCGCGCTCGGCGTCGGTGAGCCGGCCCGGCTTCTCGGTGAGGCCGCGGTCCAGCCGGGTCATGCCGATGTCGGCGTAGAGCGCGGCCACCGCGAGCTGCGCCAGGCGGTCGGCGTCCCAGCCCAGGCGGCAGCCGGTGACGCAGGCCAGCGCCGCGGTCTGGAGGCCGTGGGACAGCAGACGCGGCGACAGCCCGTGGCGCAGCACGAGCCCGACCGACGCCGGGTCGGCGCAGAGCCGGGCCAGCGCCCCGTCGACCGCCGCCGCCGCCCGGGCGCCCTCCTTCTCGACGCGGGCGCGCTCGGCCACCGACACGGCGGCGAGCTGCGCGTCGAAGACGGCCCGCAGGGCCTCGCCGGCGCCGGCGGCCGCGGCCTCGGGCGGGGGCGCCGGGCGGTGCTCCGCGCGGGCCGCGCCCGCCCGCCCCCGGCCGCCCCGCTTCACCTCGTACAGCGCGGCGTCGGCCGCGCCGAGCAGCGCAGTCACGTCGGTGCCGTCGCCCGGCGCGCGCGCCACGCCGACCGACACGCCGACGGCGGTGCCGCCCGTCGCGCCCGGGGTGGCGGCGAGCACGTCGCGGCAGATCCACCCGGCCACGGCCAGGGCGTCGTCGCCCCCGTGCGGCACCCACACGCAGAACTCGTCGCCGCCCAGCCGCCCCGCCAGCCCGGCGTCGCCGATCACCCGGGCCACCGCCCGCAGCACCTCGTCGCCGACCAGGTGGCCGAACGCGTCGTTGACGCCCTTGAACTCGTCGACGTCCAGCAGGAGCACCGCGCCGCGCTCGCCGCGCTCGATCGCGGCCGCGACCTGCGCCGTCCAGTGGCGGCGCACCGCGAGGCCGGTCAGGTCGTCGATGTGCGCGATGCGCTCCAGCCGCCGCATCTGGTCGCGGGCGTGGTCGAGCTCGACCGATCCGCCGCCGTGCACGAGGTCGTCGAGCACCGCCGGGTCGAGCCCGATCGCCCGCAGGGCGCCGGCCAGCAGCGCGGGCTCGACGCTCGCGCCCCCGGTCAGCAGCACGAGCTCGTTGGCCGCCTGCACGCACCCCGGGATGCCGTCGAGCGGCTCGGGGCCGTGGTGGTGGCGGATGGCGTCGACGATGTGGGCGTCGAGCTCCCACGCGCCCGCCAGGGCGGCGCCGGCGGCCGCGTGGTCGATCCCGAGCCCGGCGCGCTCGGCCAGCAGGCGCTGCAGGCCGCGCGGCGCGCCCGCCAGCGCGTCGCTCACGTGCCGCGCGCCGAAGATCATCGGCAGCAGCACCTTGCCCAGGTCGTGCAGCAGGCCGGCGAGGTGGGCCGCCTCGGCGTCGAGGCCGGCCCGCTCGGCGAGCACCGCCGCGTGCCCGGCCACCGCCACCGCGTGCGCGTGCAGCTCGGCGCGCGTCTCCGGGCCGGTGTCGCCCGCCCGCTCCAGCAGCCGGTACGTGGCCGATTCGGTGGCGATCCGCCGCATGCCCTCGCGGCCGACGATCATGAGGGCGTCGTGCACGCCGGACGCGCCGCGGCGCCGCCCGTAGTGGGCCGAGTTCGCAGCCCGCAGCAGGTTGGCCGAGAACGTGGGGTCGCGCTCGATCGCCACCGCGATCTCGGCGACGCTCGAGTCGGGGTCGTCCGCCAGCTCGAGCACCCGGCGCACCGTGCCGTCGAGCACGGGCAGCGGCCCGAGGCGGTGCAGGGCGCCGCGCAGCCGCTCCATCATCGCCGACGACTCGGAGGCTGCCGCGGCGCCTGCTCTGGGGGTGGGACCGGACATCACGCTGGCGTGTCCCTGCGGGGAGGGGGTGACCGTCGCCGTGACGGGTGCCCCCTGCATCGGTCACCCCCGCGGGCGCGTGAGCGCGGCGCGACGGCTCTCTACGCGGGGGTTCCGGCGGAACGTCGCGCATAAAGCGTTACGCGTACGGGTCGATTCCCAGGGCGTACACCTGGAACAGGAGGTTCCGATGAGGCTGACGAGACGGACGACGGCCATGGCGGCCGCGGTCGCGGCCGCGGTCGCAGGCGGGGGCGTGGTCGCGGTCGGCGGTGCGTCGGCCCACACGAGCCACGCCCCCGGGCCGCAGCCCTGCAGGGGCACCCCCGGCGACAAGCCGGACTGCATCCCCGTGGAGACGGACGGCGGCCAGGCCGGCGGCCCCGGCCGGGACGCCGGCACCGGTCCCGGCCAGGGGGCCGGCAACGGCCAGAGCCCCGGAGGCGGCGCCGGCGGCGGACCGGCCGTCGCGCCGCCGGGCCGGCAGCCGCGGGACGGCGAGACGCCGGGCAGCAGCGGCGGCGCGCCCGGCAACACCGGCGACCTGCCCGGGCCGGCGATGGGCAGGCGGGTGGTGGTGGAGCCGGCGTCCGGCACGGTGCTCGTGCGCCGGCCGGGCACGTCGGACTTCGTGGCCATCGACGAGGGCGCGCCGCTGCCGGTGGGCAGCGTGGTCGACGCGAGCCGCGGCCGCATCACGCTCACATCGGCGGTCGCCGCCGACGGCACGTCGCAGACGGGCACGTTCTGGGGCGGCGTCTTCACGGTGCGCCAGCCGAAGGGCGGTCGCGGCATGACCGACCTGGTGCTGTCGGGCCGCCTGACCTGCCCGGGGACGGCCGCCGGCGCCGCGCGGCTCGCGATGGCGGTCGAGACGGCCAAGCGCGCCCCGCGCGCCCGCCGGGCGGCCCAGCGCCGCCTGTGGGGCAAGGACACGAAGGGTCGGTTCCGCACCCACGGGCGCAACAGCGTCGCGACCGTGCGCGGCACGCAGTGGCTCACGGTCGAGAACTGCAGGGGCACGATGACCTACGTCAGGCACGGCGCGGTCGTGGTGCGCGACAAGCGGACCGGGCGCGACGTGCTCGTGACCGCCGGCGAGCGGTACTGGGCGAAGGCGCCGGCGCCCGGCGCGCCGACGGCGTAGGGGCGATGGGGCGGCGGCGAGCATGAGGCGCTGGCTGGCGCGCCACGGCGTGGCCGTGGCGCTCGCCGCCCTCGTCGCCGCCCTCGTCGCCGCCGGCGCCTACGCCGGCGGCGCCCTGGCGCGCTGGGAGAACGACACCGTCGACCTGCGCTTCCAGCTGCGCGACGCGAGCCCGCCCGCGGAGGTCGCCGTGGTGGCGATCGACGCGGCGAGCTTCTCCGAGCTCGGCGTGCAGTGGCCGTTCCCGCGATCGCTGCACGCCCGGGCGATCGACCGGCTGCGCGAGGCCGGCGCGCGGACGGTGGTCTACGACGTCCAGTTCACCGAGGCCACCGTCCCCGAGGAGGACCTGGCGCTCTACGACGCCGTCGCGCGCATGCCCGGCACGATCCTCGCCACCAGCGAGATCGACGCCCGCGGGCGCACGAACGTGCTCGGCGGCGATGCGAACCTCGCGGCCGTCGGGGCCCGGGCGGCCGCGGCCAACATGCCGACGGGCGCCGGCGAGGTGATCCGCCGCTACCTGCCGCAGGTGGCGGGCGTGCCGACGCTCGCCGTGGCCGCGGCCCGGGCGGCCGGCTCGGCGCCCGCGGCGTCGTCGTTCGGCGACGAGGGCGCCTGGATCGACTTCCGCGGCCCGCCCGGCACGGTGCCGACGATCTCCTTCGCCGACCTGCTCTCCGGCCGCTTCGACCGCTCGCTGGTGCGCGGGCGCGTCGTGGTCGTCGGCGCGTCGGCGCCGACGCTGCAGGACGTGCACGCCACCCCGACCGCCGGCCACACGCCGATGGCCGGGCCCGAGGTGCAGGCCAACGCCATCTGGACGGCGATCCGGGGCAACCCGCTGCAGAGCGCCCCGGCGTGGCTCGACCTGCTCGCGATCGTCGCCATGGCGGGCGTCGTGCCGCTCGCCGGGCTCACCACCCGGACCCTCCGCGCGGTGGCCGCGGCGCTGCCGCTGGCGCTCGCCTACGCCCTCGGGGCCAAGCTCGCCTTCGACGCGGGGCTCGTCGTCGCGGTGACCTACCCGCTCGCCGCGCTGGCGCTCGGCACCGCCGGCACGGTGGTGGCGGGGCTGGTCTCCGAGCGGCGTCAGCGCCGGCGCGCGGCCCGGATGAACGCGATCCTGGAGGCCGAGGTGCGGGCCCGCACCGAGCAGGTGCGCCGCACGCAGCTGGAGCTCATCCGCCGCCTCGTGCAGGCGACGGAGTCGCGCGACCAGGACACCGGCGACCACATCGACCGCATCGGGCACCTCTGCCACGCGCTCGCCCTGGCGATCGGCTGGGGCCACGACGACGCCGACGCCCTGCTGCACGCGAGCGCCATGCACGACATCGGCAAGATCGGCATCCCGGACGCCGTCCTGCTCAAGCCGGGCCGCTTCACGCCGCAGGAGCGCGCGCTCATGGAGACGCACACGCTCATCGGGGCCGAGGTGCTCGCGGACTCCGAGTCGCCGCTCGTCCAGATGGCCGAGCGGATCGCCCGGACCCACCACGAGAAGTGGGACGGCAGCGGGTACCCCGCGGGCCTGGCCGGCGAGGAGATCCCGCTCGAGGGGCGCATCTGCGCGATCGTCGACGTCTTCGACGCGCTGCTCTCGAGCCGCCCGTACAAGGCGGGCTGGTCGTTGGAGGACACGCTCGCCGAGATCGCGGCCCAGCGCGGGCGCCACTTCGACCCCGCCCTCGTCGACGCCTTCCTGCCGATCGCGGCGCATCTCCACCGCGAGCTCGGCTACGCGGAGGACGCCGCCGCCGCGGCGGCGGCGGCACGGCCCGCCGGGGAGCAGCCGCCCGCCCCGCCGATGCCGCCCGCGCCGCCGCCCCCGCACGGGCTCGACGACGAGCTCGCGGCCGTCCTGGCCGCGGCGGTCGCCGACCGGCCGATGCGGGCGACGATCCTGGGCTGAGCGCCGCCCGCCGCGCGCGGGATCTGCGGGGGCGCAAAGGGTCGCGGCGCCGCCCGGCGAAGGGAACCAGCCCATGCCGTCGCGACGTCCCCCCGGTCCGGCGCTCGCCGTCCTCATCGCGGCGTCCATCGCGGCGGCCGGGTCGGCCGCCGTCGCGCAGGACCGGCCCCCCGCCGGGGCCGAGCGCGGCGTGCTCGGCGCCGGATCGTCCGGGCCGACGGTGCGCGCCCTGCAGCGGGAGCTGCGCGAGCGCGGCATGCGGGTGGCGGTCGACGGCCGCTACGGCGCCGGTACGCGGCGCGCCGTCGCCCGGCTGCAGCGGCGCATGGGCCTCCGCGTCAACGGCGTCGTCGACCGGCCGCTGCTGTGGTGGCTGGGCGTCTCGGTGTGCCACCTGCCGGGCTCGTCGGGGCCGGCCGGCGGCGGCGCGCTGCGGATGGGCGCCTACGGCAGCCGCGTCTGCGGGCTGCAGCGGGCGCTCGCGCGCGCCGGTGAGCGGCTCGAGGTGGACGGCGGCTTCGGCCCCGCCACGCGCGCCGCGGTGCGCCGGGCGCAGCGGCGGCTGGGGCTGCGCGCGACCGGCGTGGCCGACGCGCGCCTGCTCGGGCGCCTGCGGGTCGCGGAGCCCGAGCGCCCGCCGGCCGCGCCGGTCTTGCTCGCGCCGGGCTCGCGCGGCGCCGCGGTGCGCCGCCTGCAAACCTCCCTGCGCCGCCACGGCATCCGCGTGGCGGTCGACGGCGCGTTCGGGCCGGCGACGCGGGGCGCCGTCGCGCGCTTCCAGCGGCGCGAGGGGCTGCCCGCCACCGGGCGCGTCGACGCCAGGACCCAGCGCCGGCTGGCGGGCGCCTCGGCGGCCACGAGGATGGCCGCCTTCCCGATGCTCGGGCCGCACTGGTTCCAGGACGACTGGGGCGCCGCGCGCCCGCAGGGCCGCCACCGCGGCACGGACGTCTTCGGGGCGCGCGGGGCGCGCATCGTCGCCGTCGCCGACGGCGCCATCGAGCGCCTGAGCCGGGTGCCGCGCGGTCGCGGGGGCATCACGATCTGGCTGCGCGCCGACGACGGCACCGCCTACTACTACGCCCACCTCGCCTCGATCGCCCCGGGCCTGCGCCCGGGCTCGCGGGTGCGCGCGGGGCAGCGCATCGGCGTGCAGGGGCGCACGGGCGACGCCCGCACCACGCCGCCGCACCTGCACTTCGAGATCCACCCGCCGGGTCGCGGCGCCGTCAACCCCTACCGTCAGCTGCGGGCGCTGTCCACCTCGGTCGTGTGACCGACGGCGGCCGGCTGCGGGTCCTCTCCTGGAACGTCGCCGGCCGGGTGGCCGTGCTCGAACGCCAGATCGCGCGGGTGGTGGGGGAGCGGCCGGACGTCGTCCTGCTGCAGGAGACCACCCGCCGCACGACGCCCGCCTGGCGCGAGGCGCTCGAGGCGGCCGGCCTCGGCGTGCGGGCGACCGAGCCCCCCGGTCCGGGGGCGCGCAGGCTCGGCGCGCTCGCCGCCGCCCGCGGTCACGTGCGCGACCCGGCCGGCGCGCCGACGGCGCCGTGGCCCGAGCGGCTCGCCGGGGTCGTGGCCGAGGGGCCGTCCGGGCCCCTCGAGGCGTGGTCCGCGTACGTGCCGCAGGCGGCCAACGGCTGGGTGAAGGTCGAGACCCTCGAGGCGCTCGCAGCCCTGCTCGTCCGCCCCGGCGCGCCGCCGCGCCTGCTGGGCGGCGACCTCAACACGCCGCGGGCGGAGTCCGCCGAGGGCGAGATCACGACGTTCGCCCAGCGCCGCCGCGGCGCGGCGCCCATCCCGGGGCGCGGGCCCCGCTGGGACCTGGCCGAGCGGCGCATCCTGACCGGCCTCGCGCCGGAGGTGGTCGACGCCTTCCGCGCGCTCCACGGCTACGGCGTCCGCGCCCGGAGCTGGGTCTATCCCTCGGGCATGGGCGGCTACCGGCTGGACCACCTCCTCCTGTCGCGGGAGCTCACCGCCACCGCGGTCGCGTATCGGCACGACTGGCGCGAGGAGGGCCTCTCCGACCACGCGGCGCTCGTCGCCGAGGTCGCCCGTGCATGACGCCGTCCGGGGACGGGGTGGTCGACGGACGGGGTCGGCTGGGGCCGATCCTCTGCGCGGGCGGGACCCGGCCCCCGCTTCACGAGGTCGTCGAGGGACCGGGTCGGCTGGGGCCGATCCACTGCGCGGGCGGGACCCGGCCCAAGAGAGGTCGTCGACGGACCGGGTCGGCTGGGGCCGATCCTCTGCGCGGGCGGGACCCGGCCCTTCGGGCCGGCTCGCGCTGGGCGGGTGACGACCGCCGTGCCCCTCACGCGGGGACCCGGCCTCTTTCGGGCCGGGTCACGCGGCAAATCGCCCCTGGCCGGGGCGATTTGCACACCGGCGCACCGCCTTCGGCGGGGCGGGCGCCGGAAACCCCACTGACGTGAGCGTCCGTGGTGCGCGTGTGGTGTGCCCGGCGCCCTCGTGGCCGGTTCTGTCCCGCTCCCGCCTTCGGCGGTCGTGTCTACGACCACGTCGTCGCTCGATCAGGTCGTCCGGGACGCAGTGCGACCAGTTCGCCGCGCGGCGCGCCCCGGCGGCGCGTCAGCGCCGACGGAGCCGCGCGGTGAGGGGCAATCTGCCGGATCGGCGCGCCCCGGCCGCCAGGCCGGAGCCGATTCGGCCGGCGCGCCAGCCGGCGTTCCTCGGTCCGACGCAGCCCAGGCCGCCCTGCGAAGCCGGGTGGTCTGGGCGGAGCTTCGGATCGCGACCACTTCGAAGCGCGACGCGCCCGGCCGGGCTCGTCGCGCGGGGCCTTACGCCGCGGCGGTGGCGGGGGCGACCTGCATGCGACAGCCGCCCCGGCCGGCGCAGACCTCGCACTCGGCGGCCTCGCCCCGCGCGTGGGCGATGCAGTGGGCGGCGCGGGCGCCGACCACCTCGGCCATCAGCGGGTGCAGGCCGAAGGGCGCGGCGACGAGGTAGCTGACGCCCGGGTGGCGGGCGGCGGCCGCCGCGACCAGCGCCGGGATGTCCTCGGTCCAGTGCTTGCCCGGCAGCAGGAAGTAGGGCGCGACCACCACCGTCGTCGCGCCGCGCTCCACGCACGTGTCGAACGCGGTCTGGATGGAGGGCTCGGCGAGCTCCATGTGGGCCGGCTCGACGATGCCGTAGGGGACGGCCTCCGCGACCATGACGGCCATCCGCTCGAGCATCTCGTTGCTCTCGGCCCTGCGCGAGCCGTGATCGACCACGACGAGGCCGATCTCCTCGTTCTGCGCCCTCTGCACGCGGCCATGGTACCCCGTCTGCGGGCGGCGGGTCTCGTAGGCTCGGGTGCGCCGAGCGATCGATCGTCACCATCCGAAGGGACCGATGAACCCCTCCGAGCACGTTCCGCGCATCCTGCCCCTCGGGCAGGAGGAGACCGCCCCGGACGGCGCCCGCTTCGCGCCGCTCCACGTGGTCAGCGGCGAGCGCCACCACATCGGCTGGTTCCGGCTCACCGACGACCCGTGGCGGGTGGGCCTGGTGGAGGCCGGCGCGGTGGTCGACGCGGGCGTGGCCGAGGCGCGGGTGCGGGCGGTCACCGAGGCGCTGCTGGACCGCCTGCGCGCGGCCGACGCCGCGGGCGACGACGCCGCCCCGGCGCCGGTCGGGCCCGTCGGGAGCCCGTTGCGCCTGCGCGTCGACCGGCGGCGCGCGATCGCGCGCCTGGAGGCCGAGCTGCGCGACATCTGAGGGGCGCGCCCGCGGGCGACGGGGCGTACGCTGGCCCCGATGGGCCTGCAACTGCCGTTCCTTCCGCGCAGCTCCGAGTCGCTCGACCTGGCGGTCGACCTCGGCACGGCCAACACGCTCGTCTACATGCGCGGCCGCGGGGTGGTCTTGAGCGAGCCCTCGGTCGTGGCGGTGGAGGAGCGCACGGGCGACGTGGTGGCGGTGGGCCTGCACGCGCGCCGCATGCTCGGCCGCACGCCCGGCACGATCACCGCCACCCGGCCACTGCGCGACGGCGTCATCCGCGAGCTCGGCGTGGCGCAGCAGATGCTGCGGCACTTCATCGACCGGGCCCTCGCCGGCCGGCGCGCCCGGCCCCGCGTGATGATCTGCGTGCCGTCCGGCCTCACCAAGCTCGAGCGCCGCGCGGTGCTCGAGGCGGCGGACCAGGCCGGCGCGCGCGAGGCCCACCTCATCGAGGAGCCGATGGCCGCGGCGATCGGGGCCGGCATCGAGGTGGCCGAGCCGGTGGGCCACCTCGTGGTGGACGTCGGCGGCGGCACGACCGAGGTGGCGGTGATCGCCCTGGGCGGGATGGTCGCCTCGCGATCGATCCGGGTGGGCGGCGACACGCTCGACGACGCGCTGATCGCCCACGTGCGGCGGGAGCACAACTTCGCGATCGGCCCGCAGACCGCCGAGGATCTCAAGATGCGGGTCGGCTCGGCGCTCGCCGGCGCGGGCGCGCAGCCGGCCGAGGTGCGGGGCCGCGACGTGGCCCGCGGCATCCCGCGCACCGTGATCCTCGACCCCGACGAGGTGCGGCCCGTGCTCGAGCCGGCGATCGCCCAGACCGTGGCCGCCGTGGTGGAGACGCTCGCCGAGACGCCGCCCGAGCTGGCCGCCGACGTGATGGCCCACGGCCTGGTGCTCGCGGGCGGGGGCGCGCTGCTGCCGGGGCTCGACGACCGCCTGCGCCGCGACACCGGGCTGTCGGTGACCACCGCCAAGTCGCCGTTGACCTGCGTCGCGACGGGCGCCGGCATGGCCCTCGGCCCGGCGCTCGCCGCGCGCCGCCGCTCCTCGGTGCTGATCCCCGGCTGAGCGGACTGGACCGCCGTCCAGTAGTCGCCGCGCAGGCGGCGCCCCTACGGTTGCCCGCGTGAGCGCCCCGCGCATCGCCCTCCTCGCCGCCGTCGCGGCCCTCCTGGCCGCCGCGCCGGCGTCGTCCCTCGGGGCCGGCGGCGTGCCCGTGCCCGCGTCGTTCCCGGCGCCCGACGGCGCCGGCGCGCTGGGCCCGCTGTGCCGCGCCGACACGCCGGCCTTCCGCCTGTGGTGGAGCGACCATCCGGGCGCGCCGGGCGCGGTCGAGGGCGCCGACGGCTCGTGCGCCACCCAGCCGCCCGTCGTCGCCGGGCTCGCCGGCGCCGCCGAGGCGCACCGCGCGACGGCCCGCGCGCTCGGCTTCCCCGCGATGGCGGGCGACGCGGCGCCGAGCATCCCGGCCCGTCCCGCGCTCACCCGGACGCTGCTGCGCACCGGCCCCGCGCGCCGGGCGCGCATCCTCGCCGCGAGCGCGCGCGCCGCCCGCGGCGGCTATCTGGCGAGCCTGCGCCCCGCCCAGCGCGCCCGCGTGCTGCGCGGCGTGCCGCGGCGCCTGCGCGCGCGCCTGCTGGCGGACATGCGGCGGGTGCAGCGGGGCCGGCCGGCCGACTTCGTCGGCGGCGACCGGCGGGTCGACGTGGTGGTCGACGGCACCGGCGCCACCGGGCTCGTCCAGCCGGGTCAACCCGGCGCGTCGCCCTGCCGCACGACCGGCGAGGGCCGCGCGCGGTTTCACGCGGCCTGGGCGGTCGTGCTGGCGCAGCCCGGCCGGGACCCGCGCGCCGTGCTCGCGCATGAGCTGTTCCACGTGGCCCAGTGCAACCTGGGCGTCGGCTTCGACGCGCCGATGCTCGCCCGCGAGGGGACCGCCGAGTGGTTCGCGTCGGTCGCCGAGCCGGCCGCCTTCCCGGGCGCGGTCGCGTCGGGCGGCGGCTCGTCGTCGATCGGCGGCGGCAACGCGCGGGTGGCCTCGTTCTGCAACGGCTTCGACCCGGCCGGCACGGGCACGACCCCCTACGCCTCGTGGGCGGTGTGGCAGGCGCTCGACCCCGCCGCGGCGCCGTCGGCGGCCGGCGTGCGGGCGGCGCTGCTCGGCTTCCGCACCTCCACCGGCACACGCCTGGCGGGCGGCGCGGCGGTCGCCCGGGTGGGCCCGGCGCGCTGGGCCGAGGCCGTCCGCGTCGCGGCCCACGCGACGTGCGGCGACCTGCGCTCGCCGTCCGGCACCGCGACCTTCGACCCGGTGGTGCGCGACTTCCTCGGCGCCCTGCGCCCGCCGGCGTCCGAGGCCTCGGCGGCGACGCTGCCCGTCGCGCCCGGCGGGGTGTCGTCCGCGACGGCGGCCTGGGGCTCCGGCGCGGCCGCCGCCACCGTGCTGGTGAGCGCCGCCGGGGTGCCCGCGGAGACGCTCGCGGCCCACGTGGTGTCGGGCGGGGCGGAGGGGCGGATCGCCCCGGTCGTGCGCGGCGGGGCCGTCGCGCTGGACGTCCCCGCCGCGATGCTGGCCGGCCGGTCGGTGCCGGTGACCGTCGCGAACCCCTCGGCGGGCGCGCCGCTCGCCGCGGAGGTCCGCGTGGTGGTCAGTCGCTGAACGTGCGCCGGTAGGCCCGGATCGCCAGCGGGGCGCAGATCGCCACGATCGCGACCGTCCAGCCCAGCGTGTAGAGCTCCGGGTGGTCGATCGGCCACGGCGGGTCGGCGCCGAGGTCGCCGGTCGGGTTGCCGAACAGCCGCCGCAGCGACTCGGTGAGCGAGGTGACCGGGTTCCACTCGGCCACCGTCTGCAGCGGGCCGGGCAGCGTCGCCACCGGCACGAACGTGCTCGCGACGAAGGTGATGGGGAAGATCGCCGTGAAGGCGACCCCCTGGACCGCCTCGGGCGAGGGCAGCAGGGCGCCCATCAGCACGCCGATCCACATCATCGCGAACGACCAGGCGATCATCAGGCCGTAGCCGCCGGCCGCCTCCACGACGCCGTCGTTGATGCGCCAGCCCACGATGAGGCCGCAGAGCGACATCAGCACGATCGGCAGCATGCTGCGCACGAGGTTGGCCACCGCCTGGCCGCCGAGCACGGCGCTGCGGGCCATCGGCAGGGAGCGGAAGCGGTCGATCGCGCCGTTGGTGCGGTCGTAGGCGAGGCTGATCGCGACGCCGAACACGCCGAAGGTGATCGTCTGGGCGAAGATGCCGCCCATCAGGAACTCGCGGTAGCCGCCGTCGGCGACCTGGATCGCGCCGCCGAAGACGTACGCGAACAGCAGGACGAACATGATCGGCTGCAGCGTCACGTCGGCGAGCGCCTCCGGCTGGCGCCGCATGTGCAGCAGCGCCCGCCGGGCGACCACCCAGATGTCGCTGAGCGCGTTTCCGCGCCGCTCGGCGGGCGGGGGGACGGAGACCGTCGTCATCGGCTGACCTCCTCGAGGGCGGGCTCGTCGTCGGCGATGGGCGCGCCGGTGAGGGTGAGGAACACGTCGTCGAGGGTCGGCTGGCGCAGGCCGATCTCCTCCACCTCGACGCCGGCCTCGGCGAGGGCGTCCGCGAGCGTCGACACCACCCGCGGGTCGCCGTCGGTGCCGGCGTGCACCAGGCGCGTGGCGCGGTCGACGCCCGGCTCGGCGCCGGTCAGCCGCGCGACGTGGCCGGCCACCTCGTCGAGGCGGGCGGCGTCGGCGACGACCGCGAAGACCTGCGAGCCGCCCACCTGGCGCTTGAGCTCGCGCGCCGTGCCGCGGGCGATGACGCGGCCGTGGTCGATCACCACGATGTCGTCCGCCAGGCGGTCCGCCTCCTCGAGGTACTGGGTGGTGAGCATCACCGTCGTGCCCTCGCCGACCAGCGACCCGAGCACGTCCCACAGCTCGTTGCGCGCCCGCGGGTCGAGGCCGGTGGTGGGCTCGTCGAGGAACAGGATCTCGGGCCGGGAGACGAGCGTCGCCGCCAGGTCGAGGCGCCGCCGCATGCCGCCGGAGTAGGTCTTCACGGCGCGGTCGCCCGCGTCGGTGAGCGAGAACTGCTCCAGCAGCTCCTCCGCGCGCGCCCTGGCCACGCGGCGCCCCAGGTGGTGCAGCTCGCCGATCATGACTAGGTTCTCGCGCCCGGTGAGCAGGCCGTCGACCGTCGCGTCCTGGGCCGCCAGCCCGAGCCGGCGCCGCACCTCGTGCGGCTGCTCCTGCACGTCGATGCCGGCCACGCGGGCGCGCCCGGCGGTGGGCTCCGACAGCGTCGTGAGGATGCGGACGGCCGTCGTCTTGCCGGCCCCGTTGGGGCCGAGCAGGCCGCAGACCGTGCCGCGGGGGACGTCGAACGAGACCCCCGCCAGCGCGGTCTTCTCGCCGAAGCGCTTGACGAGGCCCTCGGCCTCGATCGCGTTGCCACCGCTCATGCGACCCCCTCCCGCGTGCGGACGGCGGCGCCCCTCCGCGCCGCGCCGCGGGACACTGGCACAGGTCCCGGATCGGTACAACGGGTGAAAGTTTACGTCCGATAAAGACTCCTGCGCTACAGTCGGCGCGTGCCGAACCCCGGACCCGGCCTGCGCGAGCGCAAGAAGGCCCAGACCCGCGCGGCGATCTCCGACGTCGCCACCCGGCTGTTCATCGCGCGCGGCTTCGACGCGGTCACCGTCGCCGACATCGCGGAGGCCGCCGGCGTCTCGGCGAAGACGGTGTTCAACTACTTCGGCTCGAAGGAGGAGCTCTTCCTCGACCGCGACGCCGCGATGCGGGAGCTCATCGCGGCGACGGTCGCGGAGCGCCCGCCGGGCACGACGCCGACGGCCGCGCTGGGTGCGCTGCTCGAGGCGAACTGCATCATCGACCGCGAGGGCTGGGCGGCGGTCGAGGATCCGGCCTGGCGGGAGCCGTTCGCCGCCTTCCTCGCCACCTGGGAGGCCACCCCGGCGTTGCGCGCGCGCCTGCTGATGGGCAACGAGCTGCTCGCGGCGGCGCTGGCCGCGGGCCTCGCCGCGGAGTGCGCGGCGCCCGCCGGCGACCCCGCGGTGCGGGCCTTCGCGGCCATGCTCGTGTCGGCCGTGCACCTGCGGCACCGGGCGATCTGCGACGGGGTGCTCGCGGGCCTGCCGGGCGCGGAGATCCGCCGCGGCGCCCTGGCGGTGGCCGGCGAGGTGCTCGCGCGGGCCGCGGCGGCCTTCCCCGATCTCGACCGGGCCCGCCCCGCCGGCTGACCGGCGGCGTTTCGCGCCCGGTGGCCGCGGGCAGGCCAGCGCCGACGCGACCCGGAGGGGGAGATGGCGATCGGCGAGGCGGGCACGGCGGCGCGGCGGGCGGCGGAGCATCCGTGGGTCGAGCGGCTCTTCCGGGCCGGTCTGGTCGCGAAGGGGGTGCTGTACGCCACGATGGCGCTGCTGGCGCTGGGCGTCGCCCTCGAGCTCGGCGGGCGCACCACCGACCAGGCCGGGGCGCTGCGCACGCTCGCCGGATCCCCCGGCGGCGCGGTCCTCACCGGCCTCCTGGCGGCCGGCCTGGTCGGCTACGCGGCGTGGCGGCTGGCGCAGGCCGCCCTCGACACCGACCGCGAGGGCACCGACGCGGGCGGGCTGGCCAGCCGCGCCGGCGCGGCCGCCAGCGGGGTGGTCCACCTCGGGCTCGCCGTGCTCGCGGTGCGCCTGATGGCCGACGCGGGCGGCGGCTCGTCGGGCGGCGGCGAGCGGCAGGCGACGGCCGGCGTGCTCGGCTGGACCGGCGGGCGCGCGATCGTCGCGGCCGCGGCGCTCCTGGTGATCGGCGTCGGCGCCTACAACGCGTGGGAGGGGCTCTCGCGCCGCTTCATGCGGCGCATGCGCGTCGCCGGCGGGCGCCGCCGGCTGGTGGAGCGCCTCGGCGCCGTGGGGTACATCGCCCGCGGCGCGGTGTTCGCGCTCGTCGGGGCCTTCCTCATGAAGGCGGCCGTCGAGTACGACCCGAGCGAGGCGGTCGGCATCGACGGCGCCCTGGCGCGCCTGGCGCGCCAGCCGTACGGGACCGCCCTGCTCGTGGCGGTCGCCCTCGGGCTGCTGGCCTACGCCGCCACCTGCATCGCGCAGGCCCGGTACCGCGAGGTCTAGGCCCCGGCCGCCCCGGTCCCGACGAAGCCGGCCAGGGCCGCCTTCGCGCCGCCCACCAGCGGCCGGCCGTGGGCCGGCAGCAGGGTGTCGAAGTCGAGGTCGAGCAGTCGCGCGTACGCCTCGCGCAGGCGCGCCTTGGTGCGGGGTGGGTCGTCCATCAGCACGTCGGGGACGAAGCCGAGCGGGCCGTCCGGCGGCATCCGCACCAGCCCGTCCGCCACGGCGATCGCCCCGTGCGCGGGGACGTGCAGCGCGGTCTCGTCGGGGCAGATGCCGCCGATCTGCAGCGACCGCACGCCGCCGGGCAGCTCGTCGCCCGCGCCGAAGAACTCGACCGGCTCGCCGTGCGTGAACTCGTAGGCGCCCAGCCGGTTGCAGAGCACCCGGGTCCCGAAGCGCTCCGCGAAGCGGCCCGAGTGCCGGTAGTGGTGGCGGTTGGTCAGGAGCGCGGCGACCGGCTCGCGCCCCGCGAACCAGTCGAGCCCTCCGTCGGGAACGCGCGGGTCGATGAGCACGCGCTCCGCCTCGAGGAAGTAGGACGAGATCTCGATGCCGTGGCGCTCGTGGACCGTCGTCCAGTGCCACACGCCGGGGAGGATGGCCCGCATGGGGGCGCAGTCTGCCAGGCGCCCTCCGCCCGGGGCCGGGCGACCGCGGCGCTCACGTCCCTCGCCGCCGGCGGCGATGATGGGGCCATGACGGAGGCCACGTGAGGCGGCGCCCGCTCGAGCCGATCGAGATCGTCTGCCCGACCTGCGGGCTCATCGCCGAGCTGTGGCGGCCGCGCGGCGCGCGCCGGCCCAAGCTGTGCGCCTGCCCCGCGCCCGAGCGCGTCGCCCCGGCCACCCGGCGGCGCACCTGCATCTCGTGCTCGACGGTGCTCAACCGCTACAACACCGGCCTCGAGTGCGGCGCCTGCCGGCGGGCGCGCACCGGCGGGGAGGGCGGCGGCCTACTGTGAGGCCGCGGCGGCCACGCGGGCGCCGAGCGCCCGCCCGGCCGCGAACGGCACGCCGGCGGCGTCGTAGGCCAGCACCACCGCGATGACCGGCCCCCGCGGGGTGTAGAGGATGCCGGCCGCGTGGCGCGCGGAGCGGATCCACCCGTTCTTCTGGGCCACGAGCGTGCCCGCCGGGGCGCCGCCCGCCAGCAGGCTGCGGTTGCCCGCGCGCTGCTGCGACGCCAGCAGCCAGCCGAGCGCCAGGCGCGCCGCGCGCGCCGTGAGGCCGGTCCGGGCCCGGGCGCCGGGCGCGCCCACGGCCGCGGCGTGGAGGGCGTGGAGCATCCGCGCCAGGTCGCGCGCCGTCGTGACGCGCCGCGACACCGCCGGCGGGCCCCCGCCCGCGCCGCCGGCCGGCAGGGCGGGCTGGAGCTGGGTGCCGACGATGTACTCGCCGGGGAAGGTGCTGGCCCGCGCGCCCAGCGCGCGCAGGCCGCGCGCGGCGGTCGCCGTGCCGCCCAGGCGCCGCAGGATGCGGTTGGTGGCGAGGTTGCTCGACCACGTCGTCATCGCGCGCAGGTCGTGGGCGAACGGGCCCCGCCCGGCGCCGCCGCCGAGGCGCGCCAGCGCGCCCGCCATGAGCCCGAGCTTGACCGTCGAGGCGGCGGGGTAGGGCGCGTCGGCGCCGACGCCGGCCGCCGCGCCGGTGCGCAGGTCCTGGGCCCAGGCGGCGCGGTGGCGCGGCCCCCGCGCGAGCGCGGCGCGCAGCCGGCCGGCCAGGGCGGGGTCGATGCGGTCCCCCGGCGCCGCCGCGCGGGCGCTCGCCGGCAGCAGCCAGGCGCCCCGCGCCCGCGCCGTGGCGACGTCGCGGCCGCCGCGACCCACGACCACCACCAGGTCGTGGCGCCCCGGCGCCGCGGCGGCCGTCAGGCGCGCCCGGCCGCCGCGCACGGGCGCCTCGCCGGCGGGCCGGCCGTCGATCAGCAGGCGCGCCCGGTCGGCGCCGCGCGGCGCCCGCGCCACCACCTGCCCGAAGAACGCCTCGCCGTCGCCGGGCGCCATCGCGGGCGCGACGGCGGCCCGCGAGCGGGCCGGGCGGGCCGCGCAGGCCCGGGCCTGGGCGGCGAGGCCCGCACCGGCGCGCGCCGCGGCCCGGCGCCCCGCGCGCACGTCGCCGGGGCTCGGGCGGTCGACCCCCTCGGCCTGCAGCACCCGGCTGGCCGCGGCGCGGGCGAGGGCGCGCGCGAGCGGCGCGCAGGCGCCGCCCGGCCGCCCGGCACGCCGGGCCGCCTCCTGCAGGTCGCGCGCGGCGTCGTACATCGCCTGGACGCCCTCCGGCCCGGCGGCCCGGGCCGCGGCGTGCTCCATGCGCGGGTACAGGGCGCCGTGGGCGCGGAGCAGGGCGCGGTCGCCCGCGACAGCGGTGGCCGGGAGCGCGCCGGCACAGATCGCGGCGGCGCCCGACGCGAGGAGCGCCGCGCGGATGCGTCGGTGGCGGCCCACCGGGCACAGGTACCACAGCGGGCGGCCGCCCGCCCGGCGGCGGGGCGCTTCCCGGCGCGCCGGTCCGGGCAGGTGATGGGGCATGTCGCTCTGGCGCATCCGGCTGCTGGCCCGGGGCTCGCTGGAGGGGTTCGTGCGCTCCGGCGGCACCCGCCTCGCCGCGGCCATCGCCTACTACGCGCTGCTCTCGCTGTTCCCGCTGGTCATCGTGATCGTCGCCGGCGCGAACGCCCTGCTGCCGGTGGAGGGCGTCCGCGACGAGGTGGTCGACCGGATCGTGGAGCCGCTGCCGCTCAGCGGCGACGGCAGCGCGGACCTGCGCGACGTGCTGCTCGAGGCCGGCGAGAGCGCGGGCGCCGTCGGCATCGCCGGCCTCGTCGGCCTGCTCTGGACGGCGGGCGGGCTGATGGGCGCGATCCGCTCGGGCCTGACCGAGGTGACCGGCGACGCGCGGCCCCGCCCGTTCCTGCGCGGGAAGGCGGTCGACATCCTGATGGTGCTCGTCACCGGCCTGCTCTTCCTCTGCGCGGCGGCGGCCACGATCGTTGTGCGGGTCGCCGACGAGGAGGTGCTGGGGCCGCTCGGCCTGTCGGGCGTGGCCGGCGGCCTGCTCGGGGCGGGCGCCACCGTCGCGTTCGCCGCGGCCACCTTCGTCGTGCTCCTGCGGTTCGTGCCCGCGCGCCCGGTGCCGTGGCGCGGGGCGCTGCCGGGCGCCCTCGCCGGCGCGGTCGCCCTCTACGCGCTCGCCACGGGCTTCGGGCTCTACGTCGGCAACTTCGGGCGCTACAACGCGGTCTACGGATCGCTCGGGGCGGTGGCCGCGTTCCTCGTGTTCGCGTTCCTCGCGGCGATCGTGCTGCTCGTGGCGGCCTCCCTGGCCGCCTGCTGGCCGGAGGTGGCCGACCGGCGGCGCCCGCCGGAGCCGGACCCGTACGGGCGGCCGGCGTCGGAGCGGGTCCGGCGGGCGCTCGCCGGCCTCGTCGTGCGCCGCTGACGGCGCGTCAGACGATCTTCACCGCCGTCCCGAGCCGCACCACGTTGGAGAGCCACTCGACGCGCCGGATCCGCATCCGGACGCAGCCGTGGGAGGACCGGCGGCCGACGGTGTCGGGCCGCGGCGTGCCGTGGATGGCGATCGCCTGGCGCGCTGATGCCGATCCGGCGCGTGCCGAGCGGGTTGTCGGGTCCCGGCGGGACCGGGCCGATCCCCTCCGCCCACCGGGAGTCCGGCGGGCGCCAGGTCGGGTGCCGTTCCACGTTGGCGATCCTGAAGCGCCCGGCCGGGGTCGGATGCGAGGCCGTGCCGACGCCGACGTCGAAGGTGCGCAGCAGCTCCTCCCCGCGGTGGAGGCGCAGCTCGAACGCCTCGCGGTCGATCACCATCGAGAACCCGACGCCGGTGCGCTCGGGCCGGAGGCGGCGGGTGGGGAGGTCGTGCGCCTCGGCGGCCCGCTCGACGATCGCCCGCTCGGCGGCGAGCAGCGCCTGCGGCATCCGCAGCCCGACGCCCAGGACCGGCTTCACGACCTTCGGCTCGTCGTCCACGTCCCCCGGCCGCGCGTCGACCGGGGCGGGCGCCAGCCGGTCCTCGTGTCAGCGCAGGATCCTGCGCAACTTGCGCCGGTCCACCCGCTGGCGCAGCGGGCCGTCGACGACCCGCGGTGGCCGGCTGCGGCCGACGTTGAGCGCGCCCGTCAGCGCGTCGTGACCCGTGCCACGTAGCCGGCGATCGCCGGGTTGACCCGCACCGTCCGCCCGCCGATGCGGAACTCGATCGGACGTCGCCGGGCCGCGACGAGCGCCGTCAGCACCCGGGCGCGGGCGGCGCGACGGTCGAGGCCGGCGACGGGGACGCCGCCGATCGAGACCCCGTCGGCGATGACGCCCGGCGCGGGCGGCGCGAGCGCGGCCTGGGCGCGCGCCTCGTCGGTGGCGGCCGCGGCGGCGGCGAGGCCTCCGAGCACGCCCGGCGCCGCGAACGCGCGCGGGCGGCGGCGTGGGTCGTCCTCCATGCGCGTCCTCCCGCTCGTGGGACGTGGCCCGGTCGGGACCCCCACGCCCTCGCCGCGATCCGCCGCGGAGCGACGCGGGAGGGTTCCGGCGCCGCGCCGCCGGCGATCCCTCAGGTGTGCTCCCGGCCCTCCGGGTGGTCCTCCCGCTCGGCCGACTCGTCGCGCGTCGCGCCGCCCTCCTCGGGCTGCTCGCCGCTCGGCCGGCCGGTGTACGAGACCCCGCCCGAGCCGCTCGCCTCGCCGCCGTCCGGCCCGCGCTCGGCCGGGTCGTCGTCCCGTCGACCGTCGCCGCTCATGCAGGACCTCCCCGTCGTCGGTGCCGTCGGGACGAGGGTACCCGTCAGAGCAGCCCGCACATGCGCGCGGTGTTCGGCCACGGCGTGAACCCGCGGGTGCGGATCGCCCGCTGCGCCGTCCGCATCTGCTCCTCCATCGTCCAGTTGTCCGCGGTGCCCTTGCGCCGCAGCAGGTCCGGCGCGTAGGTGCGCTGGAACGCCACGTCCATCTGCAGGCCGCCGTAGTAGCCGTTGCCGGTCGAGATGTCCCAGCGCCCGCCGGACTCGTGCCCGGCGATGCAGGCCAGCGCGTCGTAGTGGCGCAGGCGCTCGGACAGGGGCCGCTCCTGCGGCCGCACCCGCTCCGTGCGGGCGGCCAGCCAGCGGCTCAGCGTGCGGAGGCGCGCGAGCTGCGCGCGCCGGCCCGCCTCGGTGCGCGCGAGGCGCAGCGGGCGCGGGGGCTGGATGCCCAGGCGGACCGCGCGGCGCGCCACGCGGCGGTGCTCGCGGGCCACCAGCGCCGGCAGGCCGCCGGCGCGGGCATGGGCGCGGGACCGCGCGCGCGGCCGGGGGCGCGCCGCTCGTCGAGGGCGGCGTCGAGCTCGGCGCGCCCGCGGAGCCCACGACGCGCTCGAGGCGGCGCTCGTGCGCGACGAGGTGCGCGTCGGCGGGCGGGGCGCCGCGGCGGGACCAGGCCGAGGCGGCGGGAGTGGCGCCGGGCCTGGCCGGCGAGCCGCGCGACGCGGGCGTGCGGCGTGGTCGGGCTCGTGGGCGACGGGCGCGCCCGTGCCGAGGAGGGCGCCGGGGGGCAGCGGTGCCGCGCCCTCGGCGGGCGCGGCGGACTGGGCCACCGCCACGCCGGCGGGGATGGCCGTCAACGCGACGGCCAGCGAGACGAGCGCCTTCACATGGTGCCTTTCGCAGGGGACATCCCCGCGCGGTCCTGCGCGGGACGCCCCGGGCCGGTTCGGGCACGCCCGGGGCGGTCGCGGGCGGCGGGGTCGTCCCGCCCATGGGCAGGTCCCGCCGCGACGGCCTCCGTGCCGTCCGCCTGTGCTCGCCGCCGGACGGGCCCGGCAGGCGAAGTCGGGCATGAAAGCCGACCCGCCGGACGGCGCGCAAGGGCGGAACGTCACGGCGTGTACGGCGTGCACCTGCTACGGGCCGCGGTCGACTACAGTGCCGCCTCGTGGCCGACGACGACGCACGCGCGCGCAGGGGCCGGTTCCTGCGGGAGCTCGCCCAGCGCGACCTCTACGCCTGGTTCGGCATCCCGCGCGACGCGGGCCCGGACGCCATCCGCGCCGCCGCGGAGGCCAAGCGGCGGCAGCTGGCGGGGACGCCGATGTCCCAGAAGGCGCGCGCGATCGAGAAGGCCTACTGCGACCAGGGCGAGAAGGCGCTGCTGCGCCCTGACGTGCGGCGCGAGTACGACGCCCTGCTCGGGGCAGCGACGTCTCCGGCCCGGGCGACCACGAGCGCCCAGCGCGCCGTGCTGGAGCGCGAGGAGCGGCTGCGCGCGGCCCGCGAGCGCATCGAGCACTACGGCGAGGACGACGCGCGGATGGCCCCCGGGCCCGCGATGCTGCTCGCCGGCGACGACGCCCAGGCCGAGCTCGCGGCCGAGCGGCGGGCGGCGGCGGCCGTGTCCGACCCGCGCGAGGCGCTCGCGGCGGCCCGCCGGGCCCGCGCCGAGGGGGCGACCATCCGCGCGCTCGCCCTGGCCGAGCGCGCGCACGCCCTCCGCGTGACCGCCGGCTCGCTCACCACGCTGGGCGCCGCCCGCCGCGACGTGGGCGATCTGGCGGGCAGCGAGACGGCGCTCCGCGAGAGCGCGCGCATGCTGCCGACCGTGCGCGAGAACGCGCCGGGCCTGGTCGCGCTGGCGGCGACCCTGCGCGCGCGCGGCGACCTGGCCGGCGCCGAGCAGACGGCCCTGCGGGTGATCGAGGAGGACGAGGAGGACGCCCACGCCTGGCGCGCCCTCGCCCTCGTCCTGACCGACCGCGGCGAGACGGTCCGCGCCGGCGACGCGTGGGAGCGCTCCGCGGGCCTGGGGCTCGACGTGCCGGGCGCGCTCGCGGGCCTGCAGGTGCTGCGCAAGGACGCCCTGGCCCGCAACGATCAGCTGGGCGCGGCCGACGTCGAGAGCCGCATCGCGCGCATCAGGCGCGGCTGACGCCCGCCTCCCCGCGCCAGGCCGGCCCTCGGTGCAGCAGGTGGCCGCGCGCGGCGAGCCAGTCGCGGGCGGCGCGGTGACCCGGGTCGACGCCGGCCAGCAGCTCCCAGAAGGCCGGCGAGTGGTCCGGCCGCACCAGGTGGCAGACCTCGTGGGCGACGACGTGGTCGAGCACGGCCTCCGGCGCCAGCAGCAGCCGCCACGAGAACGACAGGCGCCCGCCGGGCGAGCAGCTGCCCCAGCGCGAGCGCGGGTCGCGCACGCCGACGGCCGCCACGGCGACCCCCAGGCGCGCGGCCGCCGCGTGGGCGCGCTCGCCGAGCACGGCGTGCGCGTGGGCCCGGTACCAGCGCTCGACCGCCGCCCCGGGTCGGCGGGCCCGGTGGCGAGCGCGTCGCCCTCGCGGACGGCCGTCCGCGCGGGCCCGCCGGGCCGGACGCGCAGGGTCAGTCCGCCGTCCAGCAGGGCCAGGCGGTCACCGTCGCGCAGGGGCCGGGGCGGCGGCGCCAGCCGGCGGCGCTGCTCCTCGACCCAGGGCGCCTGCGCGCGCAGGAAGGCGTCGATGCGGGCCCGGGGGGCGCCGGGCGGCACGGTCAGCCGCACGCCGGCCGGCCCGACGCTCAGCGTCATGCGCCGCGCGCGGCGATGGCGGACCACGCGGTGGGGGAAGGGCGTCTCGCGCAGCTCCACGGGGATGGTGAGGCTAGCGTGCGGGTAGGGTGGCGGCCGTGAGGGTCCTGCTGCTCGTGAAGGAGAGCTCCGGCTCCGGCTCGGGCCCGGACGGCGACGCCCTCGCCCGCGCGATGCGCGACGCCGGCGCGGAGGTCGACCTGCGCGGCGCCGAGGAGATCGACGCCATCGCCGCCACCCGGCCCGACCGCGTGGTGATCGCGAGCGGCGACGGCAACGTCGCGCACGTGGCCGACGCGGCCGGCGCGGCGGGAGTGCCGCTCGGCGTGATCCCCAACGGCACGGCGAACGACTTCGCCGGGCGCATGGGCATCCCCGCCGACGTGCTGGAGGCCGCGCGCCTGGCGGCCACCGGCGAGCGCCTGCGGACGATCGACCTGGCGCGGGTCGGCGACCACCCGTTCGTCAACATGGCCACCGCGGGGCTCGCCGTCGCCGCGCTGCGCGGCGCCGAGCCGCTCAAGCCCCTGATCGGCCCGGCCGGCTACCTGGTGGGCGCGGTGCGCGCGGGCCTCACCGGCCGGCCGGTGACGTGCGACGTGCGCTGCGACGGGCGGCGGCTCTACGCCGGCCGCGCGTGGCAGGTGATGGTGGCCTGCTCGGGCGCGTTCGGCGCCGGCTCGCGCGTGGCCGAGGCCGACCCCTCCGACGGGCTGCTCGACGTGGTCGTGCTGGCCGCGGGCGGCCGCCTGCGCCTGGTGCGTCACGCGTACGGCCTGCGCCGCGGCCGCATCACGGAGCAGCCCGGGGTGGTCGGCGCGCGGGCGCGGCGCGTGGAGCTGGGCCTGCCGCCCGGGGCGGAGCTCAACGTGGACGGGGACGTGGAGGACGCCGGCCCGCCGCTGACCGTCGAGCCCGGGCGCGTGCGGGTGGTGGTGGGGTGAACCGGCGCTGGCCCGCGGCGATCGCCCTGTGGGCTGTCGTCTGGTACGCGAGCGACTCGCTCCGCCACCGCCGCGAGGGCGGGCGCGGGTACGAGCTCCAGGAGGTCGCCGACGTGGGCTCGGAGGGCTTCCTGCGCGCCGCCGAGGCGCTCACGGGCGCGCCGGTCACGCGTGGCAACCGGGCGGAGCTCCTGATCAACGGCGACCGCATCTTCCCGGCCTTCCTCGAGACGATCGCGGGCGCCCGCCGTACGCTCAACCTGCTCACCTACGTCTACTGGACCGGCGAGATCGCCGAGCAGGTGGCCGACGCCGTCTGCGAGCGCGCCGAGGCCGGCGTGGAGTGCCGCGTGCTGCTCGACGCGGTCGGCGCCGTGAAGATGGACGGCGGGCTCATCCGGCGCATGGAGGACTGCGGCGTCGTGGTGCGGCGCTTCCGACCGCCGAAGCCCTACGCGCTGCGGCGGGCCAACAACCGCACGCACCGGAAGATCCTGGTGGCCGACGGGACCGTGGGGCTGACCGGCGGCGTCGGCATCGCCGAGGAGTGGACCGGCGACGCCCAGGACCCCGATCACTGGCGCGACACCCACGTGCGCGTGCGCGGCCCGGTGGTGCGCGGGCTGCAGGGCGCGTTCGCCGAGAACTGGCTGGAGGCCACCGGGCAGGTGCTGGCGGGCGAGGACGACCTGCCGCCGCTCGGGCCGGTGCCCGGCGAGGACGGCGAGGAGGGCGCGCCGATGCAGGTCATCCGCTCGAGCGCCGGCGTGGGCGACACCAACGTGGAGACGCTCTACTACCTGGCGATCGCCTCGGCGTCGCGCAGCATCCTGCTGACCTCCGCCTACTTCGCGCCCCGGCCGGCCTTCCTCGGCGCGCTGGAGGACGCGGCCCGCCGTGGCGTGGACGTGCGCGTGCTCGTGCCGGGTGAGCACATCGACAAGGACGTGGTGCGCCGCGCCGGCCGGGCGACCTACGGGCAGCTGCTGCGCGCCGGCGCCCGCGTGTTCGAGTACGCGCCGACGATGCTGCACGCGAAGTGCATGGTGGTCGACGGCGTCTGGTCCGCGATCGGCTCCGCCAACTTCGACAACCGCTCCTTCCAGCTCAACGACGAGGCGGTGCTGGCCGTGCAGGATCGCGGCTTCGCGCGGCTGCTCACCGAGTCGTTCGAGGCCGACACGGCCGCCGCCGACGAGGTCTCGCTGGAGGAGTGGGCGCGGCGGCCCCTCGGCGAGCGCCTCCGCGAGGCGGCCTCGCGCCTGCTCCGGCGCGAGCTCTGAGCATCCCCGTGTGACGCCGGGCCCGCCGCCGGGTATCCCCGCGGCGTCAGCGCAACAGCACCCACCCGGAGGATCGGCATGGACATCGGCAAGCTCGCCGGCGCGGCGAAGCGCCTCGTGGACCAGCGCGGCGGCACGGAGGCCCTCAAGCGCGACGCGCAGGAGCTCAAGGACATCGCCACCGGGGAGGGGAGCCTGGCCGACAAGGCGAAGGCCGCGGCCGAGGCGCTGCGCGACCCCGGCGCGCGCGGCGACGACGCCCCGCCGGCCGAGGGCACGGGCCGCGCGGACGAGCACCTGTCGCGGCCGGACGCCGCCGGCCGCGACACCGAGCCGCCGGCCGGCGGAGCCCCCCGGCCCTAACCCGCGGCGGGCGCCGCCCCGGTCGCCCGCGCCCACCCGCGGGGCGGCGCGGGGCGCGCCCATTCGGGCGGCGGTGGATGGGACGGGGTGCGGCAGCGCAGCCGCCCGTCCCGCTCCTCGACCGCGCCGGCGCGGCGCATCTCCGCGAGCAGGTCGGCGGCGAGCGCCTCGGGCGTCGTCGCGAAGACCCGCGCCGCGTGGCCGGCCAGCCAGGGGCTGGCGACCAGGTACGCGTCGAGCTCGTCGAGGGCGACGCCGTCGCGGATCATGAGCGCGAAGGCGAGGATGCGCTTCATGGCGTGCCAGGCCGCCCGCTGCGGGTCGGCCCGCATGCGCTCGTAGCGGGCGTGTGCGGCGGCGAAGGCCCGCGGGGGGTCGGCCATCACCGGCCCGTGCCCCGACAGCGCCACGCGCGGCGCGAGCGCCGCCAGCGACACGACCGTGCGCAGCGCGGCGTCGATGGCCGCCGGGCCGTCCAGGGCGACGTCGATCCAGCCCACGTCGTCGTCGTGGAGGGCGTCGCCCAGCACCAGCACGCGCTCGTCCGGCTGGTGGAAGCTCAGATGGCGGGGCGTGTGCCCAGGGGTCGAGAGCACCTCCCAGTCGGCGGGGCCCGCCCGCAGGCGGTCCCCCGGCCGCAGGGGCACGTCCACGCGGTAGCGCTCCACGGGCTGGTCGAGCCACTCGGCCATGCAGGCCGCGCGGTCGCAGCGGTTGACCGCCTCCGCGTCGCCGGCCTCGGCCGCCACCGGGATCCCGTGGCGGCGCTGCAGCGCGGCGTTGCCGCCCACGTGGTCGCTGTGCCAGTGGGTGTTGACCACGAGCTCGAGCGCGTCGGCCGGGGCGCCGGCCTGCGCCAGGGCGGCCGGCAGGCGCCCGGCGTCGCTGCCGTAGCCGCTGTCGAACAGGACGCGCCGGCCGGCGGTCGTCACGACCACGTTCGCGCTGGGGTAGCCGATCCGGAGCATGCGCAGCCAGGGCGGGAGGGGCGCGGGCGCGGCGCGGCTCGGCATGGCGGCCACGATACCGGCCGCCCGCCCGGCGCCCGGCCGGTTGACACCCGCCGGGCGCCTCACTACCGTCCTCGCGCCGTGGGGGTCTCCGTCGGACGGGTCGAAACGCAGCGAGCCGTCCTGTTCACCGCGGACCGGCCGCTGGCGCTCGACTCGGGGGCGGTCCTGGCGCCGGTCGAGGTGGCCTACGAGACCTACGGGCGGCTCGACGCCGACCGCTCGAACGCGATCGTGGTGTGCCACGCCCTGACCGGCGACGCCCACGCGGCGGGCCACCACGGCGACCCGGCGAAGCGTGGCTGGTGGGACTCGATCATCGGCCCGGGCCGCCCGCTCGACACCGACCGCTTCTTCGTCGTCTGCTCCAACCTGCTCGGCGGGTGCCAGGGCACGACCGGGCCGTCGTCGACCGACCCGGCCACGGGGCGCCCCTACGGGCTGCGCTTCCCGCTCATGACGATCTCCGACCTGGTGCGGGTGCACCGGGCGCTGATCGCCCACCTCGGCATCGAGCGCCCGCTGGCGGCCGTCGGCGGCTCGCTCGGCGGCATGCAGGCGCTGCAGTGGGCGCTCGACGCGCCGGGCGAGCTCGAGTCGGCGGTGGTCATCTGCGCCAGCAGCCGCCTGTCGGCGCAGAACATCGCCTTCTCCGCGGTCGCCCGGGAGGCCATCATGGGCGACCCCGACTTCCACGGGGGCGACTACTACGAGCACGGCGTGCGCCCCGACCGGGGCCTCGCCACCGCGAGGATGCTGGCCCACATCACCTACCTGTCCGAGGAGTCGATGCGGCGCAAGTTCGGCCGCCGCCTCCAGGATCGCGAGACGCCGCGCTTCGGCTTCGACGTCGACTTCCAGGTGGAGAGCTACCTGCGCCACCAGGGCGCGTCGTTCCTGCGCCGCTTCGACGCCAACAGCTACCTCTACCTGACCCGGGTGATGGACTACTTCGACGCCTTCGCCGACCCGGTGGCCACGGCTCGCGCGCTCGAGGGCACGAGCACCCGCTTCCTCGTCGTCTCGTTCGACAGCGACTGGCGCTTCGACACGGCCCACTCGCGGGAGATCGTGCGCACGCTCACCACCCACGGGGCGCCGGTCACGTTCCGGGAGGTCGCCTCGCCGTTCGGCCACGACTCGTTCCTGCTCGACATCCCCGACTACCACCGCACCGTCGGGACGTTCCTGCAGCACGTGCACAGCACGCCGGCGGGGGTGCCGTGAGGCCCGACCTGATGGTGGTCGCCGGCATGGTGCCGCGCGGCTCGCGGGTGCTGGACCTCGGCTGCGGCGAGGGGGACCTGCTGGAGGAACTCATCGTGGCCCGCGGCTGCCGCGGGCAGGGCGTGGAGGTGTCCGACGAGGCCTTCCACGCCTGCGTGGCCCGGGGCATCGCCGTGGTGCAGGCCGACATCGACGAGGGCCTCGACTTCGACGACCACGCGTTCGACGTGGTGGTGCTCTCCCAGACGCTCCAGGCGGTGCGCCGGCCGGCCCCGGTGCTGCGCGAGGTGATGCGCGTGGGCCGGGTGGGCATCGTCTCGTTCCCGAACTTCGGGCACTGGCGGCTGCGCCTGGCGCTCGGCGCGCGCGGGCGGATGCCGGTGAGCCGCACGCTGCCGTACCGGTGGTACGAGACGCCCAACATCCACCTCTGCACGATCCGCGACTTCGAGGACCTGGCCGGCGCCGAGGGGCTGCGGGTGGGCGGGCGGCGCCTGCTGGGCGAGGACGGCCGCGCGGCGCCCGCGTGGGCGGAGCGCCGGCCCAACCTGCTCGCGGCGGGCGCCGTCTACCTGCTGACGCGGTAGGCGCCGGTGGAGAGCCTTCGCCGCTTCATCGACGCGGTCGAGGCCTTCGTCGAGCGCCTGGCCGCCGTGCACTGGGGGTTCCTCGCCGCCGCCGTGGCCTTCAGCGTGGGCAACCTGGCGCTGCGCTCGCGCGCGTGGCAGCAGATCCTGCGCGCGGCCCTCCCCGGCGAGCGCATCCGCTACCGCACCGCCTTCGGCGCCTACTGCGCGGGGGTCGGCGTCAACGCGGTGATCCCGGCGCGGGTCGGCGACCTGATGAAGATGTTCCTCGTCCGCCGCAGCACCCGCGAGGCCCGCTACCCGACCCTGGCCGGCTCGCTCGTGGCCGAGACGCTGTTCGACATGGCGATGGCCTCGGGGCTCATCCTCTGGGCCCTGTGGGCGGGCGTGCTGCCCGGCGTGCGACTGCCCGACCTGCCGGCCTTCGACCTCTCGCTGGCGTTCCGCTACCCGGTCGCCACCCTCGCGGTGGTCAGCGGGCTCGTCGTGCTGGGGCTGCTGCTCGCCCGGCGGGTGCGGGAGTTCTGGCGCCGCTTCGGGCAGGGGCTCGCGATCGTCCGCACGCCGCGCCGCTACCTGCGCTCGGTGGTCATCTGGCAGGCGCTCGGCTGGGGCTGCCGGATCGGCGGCGCCTTCTACTTCCTGCAGGCCTTCGACGTGCCGGCGGGCATCGAGGCCGCGCTCATCGTGCAGGTGGCCGGCAGCATGGCGAGCCTCTTCCCGGCGACGCCGGGCGGCCTCGGCCCCAAGCAGGCCCTGCTCGTGGTGATGCTGGCCGGCTCCACCGGACGCGGGGAGGTGCTGGCGTTCAGCGCCGGCATGGAGCTCACCCTGCTCGTCACGAACGCGCTCCTCGGGCTGACCTGCATCGGCCTGATGGTGCGCAGCCTGCGGCTGCGCACCGTCCTCTCGCGGGCGCGGGCCGACCGCCGGGCGGCGGCGCCCGAGGAGGCCTGAGCCCCCGGGCGTGCCTCAGACGGCGCGGCTCCGGGGGTCGATGCCGAGCGCCCGCGCCACGTCGCCGACGGTCACCACGCCGAGCAGGCGGTCGCCGTCCAGCACGAGGGCGCTCTCGAGCTCCGTGCCGCGCAGCGCGGCGATCACGACCGGCAGCTCGTCGTCGGCGCCCAGCGCGGGGACCCGGTCGCGGCCGACCATGCGGTCCGCCACGCGCAGCCGCTCCCAGTCGGCGCGCGGCGTGCCGGCCAGGGCGCCCGGCGGCAGCAGGCCCACGGCGCGGCCGTCCTCCACCACCGGGTAGGCGAGGTCGTGCGCGCCCCAGGGCGACTCGTCGGCCACGTCGTCGAGCGTCATGTCGGGCCGGGCCACGATCGGGTCGGCGTCCATCATGTCCCGGGCCCGCGGCATCCGCCCGGCCTGGGCCGCCGCCCGGCCCTCCGCGCCGGCCGCCTGGAGCAGGAACCAGCCGATCAGGGCCAGCCAGATGCCGCTGAAGGCCCCGAACAGCGCCGTCCCCGCGACCCCGAGGCCGATCATGGCGAGGGCGAGCACCCGCCCGGCGCCCGCCGCCAGGCGGGTGGCCGCGCGCAGGTCGCCCTTCATGCGCCACAGGGCGGCGCGCAGCATGCGCCCGCCGTCCAGCGGCAGGGCGGGGAGCAGGTTGAAGGCGAGCAGGGCCAGGTTGATGAAGCCGAGCCACGAGCAGACGCCGTCGACCGCGCCCGGGATGCCCGGCACGAGCGCGGCGCCGATGAAGGCGGCGCCGAGGGCGAGCGAGACCAGCGGCCCGGCCACGGCGATGCGGAACTCCGAGCCGGCCGTGCGGAACATCCCGGTGAACCGCGCGACCCCGCCGAACAGCCACAGCGTGATGCCGTCGATCGCGACGCCCTCGCGGCGCGCCTGGAGGGCGTGGCCCAGCTCGTGCAGCAGGATCGAGCCGAAGAAGCCGGTCGCCGACACGACCGCCATCGCGAAGTGGGCGTCGTCGCCGAGGCCGGGGTTGGTCTCGGGGAAGATGCCCGTGGCCAGCGTCCACATGAGCAGGAAGAGCAGCCCCAGGACGCTCCAGTGCAGGCCGATCGGGATGCCCGCGACGCGGCCGAGCGAGTAGGTGCTCCTCATCGTGCGGTCCGGTCCACGCGGTCAGTGTAGGACGGGGCCGCGCAACTGGCCGCCCGGGGGGCGCGCGACCCCGCCACGGGACGGTGCGAGGCGCGCGGCGCGCCCGCAGACTCGGTCGCGAGGACGTGAGGCGGACGGCGGAGGGCCATGCGGCTGCGCGGCGGCGAGGCGCTGAGGATCCTGGTGGCGGCGAGCGTGGGGGGCCTTGTGACGGGGCTCCTCCTGGCCGTCACCGGGCTGCCCGGCGCCGCCGGAGCCGCCGGCGCCGCGACATGGCCCTCCGGCGCCGACGTCAGCGCGCTCTACGCGGCCGCCGCCCCCTCGGTCGCCGCCGTGGACGCCGGGGGGCGCACCGGCTCGGCGGTGGTGCTCGACGCCCGCCACCTGGTGACCAACGCCCACGTCGTCGGCGATGCCGAGCGGGTCGAGGTGGCCATCGGCGACCGCCGCGTGGGCGCCCGCGTGCGCGGCGTCGAGCCGTCGGTCGACGTGGCCGTCCTGCGCCTGGACGGCGTCGAGGCCGGCGTCCCCGCGCTGCCCCTCGCCCCGGCCGCGGCGCTGCGGGTCGGCGACCCCGTCATCGCCATCGGCGCCCCCTTCGGCCTGCAGGGCTCGCTGTCGACCGGCGTCGTCTCGGGCCTGCGCCGCCAGATCGACTCGCCCAACGGCTTCGCCATCACCGGCGTCATCCAGACCGACGCGGCCCTCAACCCCGGCAACTCCGGCGGCCCGCTGCTGGACATGGACGGCCGGGTGGTCGGCATCGCGACCCAGATCGCGACGGAGGGCGGGCGCAACGAGGGCATCGGCTTCGCCGTCCCCGCCGACGTGGTCGCCCGCACCGCCGAGCGCATCGTCGCCACCGGCGCCGCACGGCTGCCCTACCTCGGGATCGTGGGGCAGGGGGGCGAGGGCGGCGTCCGCCTGGCCGACGTCCTCCGGGACGGCCCCGCCCGCGGCGTGCTGCGCCCCGGCGACGTCGTGGTCGCCGTCGGCGGGCGCCCCGTCGACTCGAGCGCGGCCATCGCCGACGCCCTCGCCGACCGCCGGCCGGGCGAGGCGGTCCGGGTCACCGTCCTCCGCGACGGGAGGCGGCTCGACCTCGACGTCCGGCTCGCCGTCCGCCCGGTCGCCGGCCCCGCCTGAGGGGGCGCCGGAGGGGTCGACGCCGATTGGCGCACGCGGGTCGCGCCAATCGGCGTCGACCCCCGCGAGGCGGGGATCAGCCGGGGTCGAGGAGCCGGAGCAGGGCGTCGCAGGCGCGGCTGGCCGGGACGGGGACCCCCAGGCGCTCGCCCTCCCGGACGACGGCGCCGACGAGGGCGTCGCGCTCGAGGCGGCGGCCGGCCTCGAGGTCGAAGAGCGTCGACGAGCCGCCGTCGGCGGGCAGCCGGCGGCGCGCGTCGGCGACGTAGGCCCGGGCGGCGTCGGACGCGACGGGCACGCCGGCGGCGCGCGCGACGGCCACGACCTCCTCGCCGAGGGCCAGCATCAGGCCCACGGCGCGGGGGTCGGCGAGCACGCGGCCGACGCGGGCCCGCCCGAGGGCCGTGACGGTGTTGAGCGCGACGTTGGCGACGAGCTTGGTCCAGAGGGCGCCCGCCGGGTCGTCGTCGACCCGCGAGGGCACGCCGATGGCGTCGGCCACCGCGGCGAGGGCCCGGCCGGGGGCGCCGGCGCCGCCGCCCGCGAGCAGGTCGCGCAGGCGGCCGGTCGAGGGGTTCCGGCTCGGCCGGCGGATGACGTGGTCGGGCGCGAGCCGCTGGCAGCCCAGGTAGACCGCCACGCCGCCGACGGCCGCCCCGGGCAGCTCGCGCGCGATGACGGCCGGGTTGTCGACGCCGTTCTGCAGCGACAGCACGACGCCGCCGGGGGCGAGCGCGCCGCGCAGGCCGCGCGCCGCCGCGGCGGTGTCGAAGCTCTTCACGCAGACGAGCGCCAGGTCGACCTCGCCGGCCTTGCGGACGTCGGCGACCGCGCGCAGCGGGACGGCGCGCTCGCGGCCGTCGTCGGTCAGCCGCATGGGGCCCGCGCGGAGCGCCTCGAGGGTGGCGCCGCGGGCGAGCACCGCGACCGGCCAGCCCGCGTCGGCCAGGCGCGCGGCGACGAAGCCGCCGATGGCGCCCGGTCCGACGACCAGGGTCCTAGAGATCGAGGCCGAGCTGACCCTCCCCGGGGACGACGGGGGCCTCGCCGCGCGGCTGGGCGTCCTTCGCCGCCTCCACGGCGAGGCGGTCGGCCCGCTCGTTGGCCGAGTGGCCGGCGTGCCCGCGCACGAGCACCGGCCGCACCCGCCGGTGGCGGGCGATCTCCTCGATCATCCGCTCCCACAGGTCCCGGTTGGCGACGGGCTGCCTGCTCGCCGTGCGCCAGCCCTTGCGCTGCCAGCCGGCGAGCCACCCCTTCAGCAGGGCGTTGGCGACGTAGCTCGAGTCGGTGACGAGCTCCACCTCGGAGCCCTCGGGCGCCGCGCGCAGGCCCTCCAGCGCGGCCGTCAGCTCCATCCGGTTGTTCGTGGTGGGGTACTCGCCGCCCGTCAGCACCTCCTCGGTGCCGTCGGGCGCGGTGAGGATCGCGGCCCAGCCGCCGCGGGAGGCGTCGGTGCCGTTGCCGGAGCAGGCGCCGTCGGTGACGAGGGTGAAGGTGTCGGGCATCCGGGCGATACCGTAGAGGACCACGACGGCGGGGGAGGCGGCATGGGTGACGGGCGGACGGTGGGGGAGGGCTTCGACCTCGCGGCGGCGGACTACGACGAGCTGCTGCGCCACAACCGCGACGGCGCCGCGCGCCTCGTGGCCGCCCTGCCGGACGGGACCTACGACGACGTGCTGGACGTCGGCTGCGGCACCGGATTCGTCACCGAGCGCATGGTGGAGCGCTTCGGCACCCGCCGCGTGACCGGGGTGGACCCCTCCGGCGGCATGCTGGACGTCTTCCGCGACAAGCTCGCCGGGCTGCCCGTGGAGGCGACGCTCGTGCAGGGCGGGGTGCACGACATGGACGTCCCCGAGGGCGCCTTCGACGCCGTGGTGAGCGGCATGGCCTTCCACTGGTTCCCCGACAAGCCGGCCGCGGTCGCCTCGATGGCGCGCCGCCTGCAGCCGGGCGGCGTGCTGGCGATCCTGGCCTCCGGGCGCGGCACCGACGAGGAGTTCCGGCGCGTGCTGGAGGGCGTGCGGCCGCCGGTGCCGCCGGCGTGGATCTCGGTGTTCGACGACATCCACCGCGACAGCGAGGAGCTCGCGGGCTACATGGAGGACGCCGGGCTCGAGGTCGTCGACGCCTGGGACGAGCGGCGGGTGCGCCACCAGCCGCCCGACGCGTACCTGGCACGCATCGCCGCCGTCGCGTCGCACCTGTCGGCGGACCTCGAGCCGGCCGAGGCGGCCGCCCACGGCGAGCGGGTGGCCGCCGCCGTGGCCGCCGCCGCCGGCCCGAGGGGGTTCCGCTACTCCTTCGTGAAGCTCTTCGGCGTGGGGCGCAGGCCGGCCTGACCGGCCCGCGCCGCGTGGCCCGGCCCCGCGGCGGCGCCCCTCGAGGGCACACGCCGATGGCGTGTTCCTAAAGAGATTGCCCACGGCGCTCGATGAGTGGTGTGAAAACCGCGGAGGCCCTCGTCACGGGCAGGAGGACCGCGGCACGTCACGTCCTCACGGAGGAGAGCACATGCTTGAGCGACTCCGCCGCCGCAGGGGCGAGGGTGGCTTCACCCTCATCGAGCTTCTCGTGGTGGTGATCATCATCGGCCTGCTCGCCGCGATCGCCATTCCGGCGTTCCTCGGCCAGCGCGACAAGGCCAACGACGCGGCTGCCAAGTCGCTGGTGCGCAACGGCGCGACGGCCATGGAGGCCTACTTCGCCGACGGCAACACGTACGCCAACGCCGACGCCACGAAGCTCGCGGCGATCGAGCCGAACATCAAGTGGGACGCCGCCAACATGGACGCCGGCGCCAACCAGGTGAAGTTCGCCGTCACCGGCTCCGGCACGGGCTACACGCTCGAGTCCAAGAGCAAGTCGAACATCACCTACAAGTACGAGAAGAAGTCCGACTCGACGGTCGAGCGGACGTGTGGGACCGGCTGCACCTGGTAGCTCCCGCACCACCACGGTGAACCGGGGGCCCGCTCCGGCGGGCCCCCGCTTCGTCCGCACCACCCTTCTCACGCCGGCGCCAGCGACGGCGCCCGGCTCGGACGCCCCCCGACGCAAGGAAGCGACCCGTGCGCACGCCGGACCGGACACAGGACATGACACGGCGCCGTGACACCTCCGGCGCAGACGGCGCGCCCGCCGCGCGCCACGGGGCGACACGCTCGCGGCAGATGCGCCGCTCCGTCCACCTCGCGCTCCTGCTCTCCGCCTGCGCGGCCGTCGCCCCGGCGGCGGTCCTCGCGCAGGGCACCGCGGCGCCCGAGAAGCCCGCCGTGACCAGCCCCTTCGCGGCCGACCGCGCGGCCAGCGTCCCGAGCGGCCTCACGCCCGACGGCGTCGCCGCCCCGCTGGCCTTCCCGGAGACGCCGGTCGTGCTCGCCTGGGGCGAGGTGCCCGGCGCCGCCGAGTACCACGTCGAGGTGAGCGACACGCCGGGCTTCAGCCGGGTCGTCTGGGAGGCCGACACGGCCGAGACCGTCGCGGCGCCCGAGGTCGTGCTGCCCGACGGCGAGTACTGGTGGCGCGTGCGCGCGACCGACGCCGCCGGCACGGCCGGCGCCTGGAGCGGCGTCGCGCGCTTCGCGAAGACCTGGCCCAACGCCATCACCGGCGCGCGCCTGGCCGCGGTCCCGGGCGGCCCGGCCGTGAGCCACCTGCGGCTCAACCCGTACCTCAGCTGGAACGCGGTGCCGGGCGCCAAGTCGTACGACGTCCAGATCGCCGCCGGCGACGGCTTCGCCGCGCCGGTCCTCACCGGCGAGAAGAACTCCGAGCCGTTCCTCACGCCCGCCGCCGCCGGCGTGCTGCCCGACGACACGTACGCGTGGCGCGTCCGCGCGCGCGACCCGAAGGACAACCCCGGCCCCTGGACGCTCGGCGGCACCTTCACGAAGGCCTGGGTCGCCCCCCGGGTCGTCGAGCCCGCCGACGGCGCATCCGTCCACGACCTCAGCCTCCGCTGGGAGGCCGTCGAGGGCGCCGAATCGTACGAGGTCCAGGTCACCAGTCGGGAGCACAACTGGCTGGGCTCGCACCTGAAGGTCACCGGCACCACGACCTCCACGTCGTTCACGCCGACCATCCAGGAGGTCGCCGCCCAGGGCATGACGTTCGGCGACCACTGGTGGCGCGTCCGGCCGACGGTCAACGGCGTGACCGGCACGTGGAGCGACGTGCACAAGCTCACCTGGCGCGCGCCCACGCCGGGCGAGGTCACCGCGCCGGGCGTCGTCCAGCTGGGGGTCGCCGGCGACTCCGACACCGGCCTGATGCCGCGCCTCGCCTGGGAACCCGTCGACGGCGCGAGGATCTACCGGGTCGACATCGCGACGGACCCGCAGTTCAACCACATCGTCGCGAGCGACCTGACGGCGACGCCCTCGTGGACGCCGCGCACGCCGCTGGCCGACAACCGCGTGGGCACCGGCTACCACTGGCGTGTCGTCTGGGGCGTGAGCGCCACGCCGATCGATCCGGACTGGCAGATCGGCGAGGCCGACGCCACCGCGGCCTCCGGCACCTTCCGCAAGCAGACCCGCGTCACGCTCGGCTCGCCGGCCGACGGCGGCGTCATCCAGCAGCCGGCCCTGCTCACCTGGAGCCCCGTGCCGGGCGTCGCCCGCTACGAGGTCCAGCTCAGCCGCGACCACCAGTTCGCCGGCGACGCCACCCGCACCGAGACGGTGTGGGGCACCGGCGGGGTGCCCGGCACGATGCGCGACCGCGACACCCGCCTGCCCGACGGCACCTGGAGCTGGCGCGTGCGGGCCGTCGACGGCGGCGGCGCCGGCCAGACCTGGAGCCCCGCCGGCCAGTTCACCCTCTCCTCGCCGCGGCCCGCGCAGGCCCAGCCCGCCGACGGCGCCCGCGTGGTGCACGCGCCGCTGCTGCGCTGGTCCCCGGTGGCGAGCGCCTGCGGCTACCAGGTGCAGGTGTCGGCCGACCCGTCCTTCGCCGGCGCGGAGCCGCTGGCCACCGCCCAGACGGCGCTCGTGCCGCCGCGGGCCGGCGTCACGACGCCCGGCGTCAACCACTGGCGGGTGCGGGCGGACTACTGCAACGGCGGCGCCGGGCAGTGGTCACCGGCGCGCAGCTTCCGCAGCGTCAGGCCGCCGTCCTTCAACCTCAATTCCGTACCCGCGAGTGTCGAGTACCGCAGGCAGATGACGGTCTCGGGACAGCTCATGGACAACGGCGCGCCGGTCAGGCGGGCGCGGCTCCACCTGGAGCGCCGCCTCGCGGGCGCCGGCGCCTACCGGCCCGCGGGCACCGTCCGCACGGACCGGCGGGGCCGCTACCGCTTCCGCCTGATCGCCGTGCGCACGGCGGACTACCGCCTGGTGTGGCGCGGCACCGCCGCCAAGCCCGGCGGCGCGGCCGCCTTCTCCCTCAAGGTCAAGCCGCGGGTCACCTTCCGCCTGGCCGCCGGCCGCGTCGTGCGCACCACGCGCCTGCTGGTGCGGGGCAGCGTGTTCCCGCGCCGGCCCGCGGTCGTGCAGGTGCGCTCCTCCGACGGATGGGAGACGGTCCGCCGCGTCGCGCCCACGTCGCGCCGCTTCGCGGTGCGCATCGGCACCGGCCGGCTCGGGCCGGGCCGGGTGCGGCTGCGGCTGCTCGTGCCGCGCGACGCCGGCCGGCGCTTCGTGGCCGCCTCGAGCCGCCAGCGCGGCGTGCTCGTCTACGACCGGTTCGTGGTCCGCTGATGCTCCTCGGTGCCCCCACCGCCTATTGGGCCGTCGTGGCCGGCGTGCTCGGGCTCTGCCTGGGGTCGTTCGCCACGGTCGTCGCCTCGCGCTGGCCCGCGGGGGCGTCGCTCGTGCGCCCGCGGTCGCACTGCACCTCGTGCGAGCGCACCCTCGGCGCCGCCGAGCTGGTGCCGGTGTTGTCGTGGCTCGCCCTGCGCGGCCGCTGCCGCGGCTGCGGCGCCGGGGTGTCGTGGCGCTACCCGGCCATCGAGCTCGCCAGCGGCGCGCTCGCCGCCGGCGCCATCGCGGGCTTCGGCCCCACCTGGGAGGGCCTGGCGGCCGCGCTGCTCGGCGTCAGCCTCGTCCCGGTGGTCGCGATCGACCTCGAGCACAAGCTGATCCCCGACCTCGTCGTGCTGCCCGCGGCCGCCGTCGCCCTGGCGGTCGGCGTCGCGGCAGACCCGGCCCGCTGGTGGGTCCCGGTCGCCGCCGCGCTCGGGGCGGGCGGCTTCATGTTCATGCTGTGGTTCCTCTACCCGGGCGGCATGGGCTTCGGCGACGTCAAGCTCGCCCTGCTGATGGGCGCCGTGCTCGGCGCCTCGGTCGTCCCGGCGCTCGTCGTGGCCTTCGCCGGGGGCGCCGCGCTCGGCGTCGCGCTGCTCGCCCGCTTCGGGGCGCGCGCCCGCCGGATGGCCGTCCCGTTCGGACCCTTCCTCGCCGCCGGCGCGCTGGTCGCCCTGTGGTGGGGTCCCTCGATGCTCGGCTGGTACGCCGAGCGGCTCGGCTGACCGCCCGCTCCGCCTCCCCCTGCCCCCCGAGACACGGACACCACGCCAATGAGCACCGTCGTCGCACTCGACATCGGATCCAGCGCGATCGCCGGCGTCGAGCTGAAGACCGCCCGCGAGCGGGTCACGCTCGCGAAGGCCGCGGTCGAGCCGCTCCCACCGGGACTGGTGAACGACGGCGAGATCCTCCGCCCGGACGAGCTCGCCGACGAGATCAAGCGCTTCTGGCGCACCGCCCGCTTCTCGGGGAAGAAGGTGCGCCTGGGCGTCGCCAACCAGCGGGTCGTCGTCCGCACGATCGAGCTGCCCGCGCTCGAGGACGAGGCCGAGCGCCGCGCCGCGGTCGAGTTCGAGGCGGCCGAGCAGATCCCGATCCCGCCGGAGCAGACGGTCGTGGACGCGCAGCCGGTGCTGCGCTTCACGACCGACGCCGGCGAGCGGGAGCGCCACGTCGTGGTCGCCGCCCACCGCGACATGGTGGAGGGGCTCGCGGCCACCGTCCGCAGGGCGGGGCTGCACCCCACGGGGATCGACCTCGAGGCGTTCGCGATCCTGCGGGCCCTGCTGCCGCCGCCGCCGGTCATCGACGAGGGCAGCGCCGACACGCCGGCCGTGGCGGTCTGCCACGTCGGCGCCGAGGTCACCAACATGATCGTCGCGGTCGACCGGCGGTGCCACTTCACCCGCCTCGTGGGCTTCGGCGGGTCGCACCTGACGAAGGCCGTCGCGGAGCGCACCGGCCTCACGCCCGAGGAGTCGGAGGTCGTCAAGACGGCCTGCGGCCTGCTGGGCGAGCCGCTCGAGGGCTGGGACCCGGAGACCGTCGCGGAGGTGCGCCACGCCCTCGCGCTGGGCGCCCGGCCGCTCGTGCGCGAGATCGGCCGCTCGCTCGACTACTACCGCTCGCAGGGCTTCTCCCGGCCGATCGAGCGCCTGGTGCTGTCGGGCGGCACGTCGCTGTGCACCGGCATCGACCGCTACCTCCAGCAGGGGCTCGGCATCCCGGTCGAGATCGGCGACCCGCGCCGGCAGCTCGACGAGGCCGGCGACCTGACCGCCGAGGTGGCCGCCCGCGCGGCGGTCGCCGTCGGCCTGGCGCTGGACGCGCCGGAGGCGTCATGAGGGCCGTCAACCTCCTCCCGCCGCCCGAGCGGCGCGCGCGCGGCTTCTCCGGCGGGCCCAGGGCGCCCCTGGCGGTCGCCGGCGCGGTGCTGGCGCTCGGCGGGCTCGGGTACTGGGGCTGGTCCGTCACGAGCGAGGTCGACCGGGTGCGCGAGGACGTCGCCGCCGCGACCATCGAGCGGGACGACCTGCAGGCGCGCATCGGCGCGTTCGAGCAGGCCCAGGCCCGCGACCTCGCCCAGCGCACCCGTCGCGGGGCGATCGTCAGCCTGGTCCAGAACCGGGTCAACTGGGAGCGCCTCGTGCGCGACCTCTCCTCGGCGATGCCCCGCCAGGTGTGGCTCGTCAACCTGAAGGGCGAGGCCGACCCCGCGGCGGCCGACCCGGCGGCCGTCGCCGCGGCGCCCGGCACCCCGGTCGCCGTCGTGCCGCGCGGCGTCCACCTCGACGGCTACGCGTTCACCCAGCCGCAGGTGGCGCTCGCCATGGCGCGCGCCGCCACGGTGCGCGGGCTCGGCGAGCCGCGCCTCGCGAGCAGCGAGGTCGAGCTCAAGGGCGGCCGCGAGGTCATCCACTTCGTGATCGACATCCCGATCGACCAGCGCGCGCAGGACCGCGACGTCCTCGCGCCGACCGGCTCCGCGCCCGGGGCCGCCACCGGAGCCACGCCATGAAGGTGACCAAGCGGGACAGGATCCTCCTCGCGGTGCTGGGGGTCGTCGCGGTGCTCGGAGGCTTCTGGTGGTTCGTCGTGAAGCCGGCGTCCGCCGACCTCCAGGCCGAGCGCGACCGGCTCGAGGCCGTCCGCGACGAGGCCGGCGCCATGCGCGACACGCTCTCGCGCTACTCGGTCTCGACGCGCAGCGACACGGCCCGCGCGGCCGAGCGGCTGCGCCTGGCCAAGGCCCTGCCGGACGGCGCCGACGCGCCGGGCGCGATCGTGCAGCTCCAGCGGCTCGCCGACCGGGCGAACGTCGAGCTGACCTCGATCAAGACCAACTCGTACACGGACTACGGATCGATCCGCGGTACGGAGCTCGAGGTGCGCATCACCGGCCGCTTCTTCGACGTGGACGACTTCCTCTACCGGCTCCACCGCCAGGTGGCGGTCGACGAGAAGGACCGGCCGATCATCGGCGGGCGCCTCTTCGCCACGGTCTCGCTGGACCTCAACCTGGTCCAGGGCGAGGCGGACGCGGACGGCGACCAGGTCGTCGGCACGGTCAAGGTCGTCGCCTTCTCGAGCGTGCCCGGCGGCGCCGCCTCCTCGGTCGTCCCCGCCCCGGCGGCGGGCACCCCGGTCGCCGCGCCGGCGCCGGCCGCGACGACGACCGCCACCGCGGCGCCGGCCGCCGCGGCCGCCCCCGGCGGATCCGCGACGCCCGACGGCGAGGCCGCGGGCGAGCCGCAGACCGTCTCCTCGCCGAGCACCGGAGGTTCCCAGTGATGCGCCGCCGTCATCTCGCGCCGGCCCTGGCCGCCCTGTCGGCCGCGGCCGTGCTCGCCGGCTGCTCCGGCGGCGGGGGCGGCTCGGCCGCCGAGGCGGACACGTCGCCGCCGGACGCCGCCGCCGCCACCGTGGCGACCGGCGCCGGCGCCCAGGACTCGGCCGCGCTGGCGATCGCCGCGATGGGCGCGCCGGGGGCGGTCGACGACGCGGCGGCCGCCCGCACCCTGGCCGCCCACGACGAGATGGGGGCGCCGCACGACCTCTTCGCGCCGCAGGTCGACGAGGCGGCGGCGGCCGAGCCGCCCCCCGCCGAGGCGGCCCCGGCGCCCGAGACGCCGGCCGACCTGCCGGTGCTCGTGCCCCCGCCCGGCCAGCAGATCGCGACCCCGGGGGGCACGACCACCGGGCCCGCCGCGACGCCGGCCCCGCCGGTGCAGGCGCCGCTCGCCCTGGAGGCCGACTTCGACGTGTCGGGCGAGCCCGTGGTGGCCCGCGAGGGCGACGCGATCCCGCCCGACACGCAGCAGTTCGTGGTCCAGGCGATCACGGCCGACTCCGTCACGCTCAAGCTGAGCGGCGGGCTGCTGCCGGACGGCACGGACACGGTCAGGCTGAGGGAGGGGGAGAAGATCACCCTCGACAACACCACCACGCGCCGCAGCTACACCATCAAGCTCGTGGACGTGCGGGCGGCGTAGCGCCCGCGCCGCCTCCCGCCGCCGCCTCCCGCCGCCGCCGCCCGCGCGTGGCCGGCGGCGGGACGCGGGCCGGGGCGGGGGCGGGGCGGGCGGCCCTACGGGCGCCCGTCCGGCCCGTGCAGCGGCGGGGCGGCGAGCCGATCGCCCGCCCGCGCGGCCAGCGCGTCGGCGAGCCAGGCCACCGCGACCTCGCGGTGTGCGTCGACGTCGACGACCGCCACGATGCGGGTGACCCCGCCGGGCGCGTCGCGACGGGTCGTGCGCGGCGCGGCCCGCCACGGCCCCCCGGCGCCGGCCATGCCGCCGCCCAGCTCCGCGAGCATGCCCTCCACCGCGTCGGGGTCGTGCGTCAGCAGCTCGAGCCGGTGGCGCCGCCGGCCGTCGGGCATGACGCGCGCGGCCGTGATCGCGCCGTTCGGGACGATCATGCGCTGGCCGCCGGGCGCGGTGAGCTCGGTTGTGCGGAAGCCGACCGTGACGACCTCGCCGGTGTAGCCGCTCGGCTCCAGGCGGACGGTGTCGCCGACGCCGTACTGGCTCTCGAACAGGATGAAGAAGCCGGCGATGACGTCGACCAGCAGGCGCTGGGCGGCGAAGCCGACCAGCACCACCACGAGCGCGCCGCTGCCGACGGCCGCCAGGCCGCCGCCGCCGGCCACGACCGCGGCGATCGCCACCGCCGCGGCCACGAGCACCACGTAGCGCAGGCTCGTCGCAAGCGCGGCGACCGCCGTCTGGCGCTGCCGCGCGCGGGGCCCCGCGTCGGCTCCGGTGCGGCGCAGCAGCCGCGGGGCCAGCCAGCCGATCGCCGACAGCATGAGGAGCGCGCCGGCGATGACGGCGCCGACGAGCGTGAGCCGGCCGGCCCACTCCGGCAGCCCGAAGATCGCGAGCGGGTGGAGGTGCACGGCGGCGACGATACCGGCGCGCGCCGACCGCGTGCGCCGGCGGCTGCCGTCACGATCCCGCCGGGCCGGCCGAGCCGGCCGCCGGCGCGCCCGCCCGCTCGGCGGGGCGCTCGCCGCGCCGCACCGGGCGCGTGACCTTGAGGTACTCGGCGAGGTGGTAGGAGCCGATCACGACGGCCGCGGCGGCGGCCTGGGCGGCGAGCGTCTCCCACGAGGGGTAGAGCTCGAACCAGGAGCCCATCCATCCCGGCACCGGGAAGGGCGTCGGGTGCGCCGGCAGCCAGCCGAGCTGCTGGAACGTCAGGGCCGTCCCGCCGACCATCACCACGAGCACCGCGCCCACCAGCAGCCCCGTCCAGACCAGCATGCGGCGGTACGGCAGGCGCCGGTGCAGCCAGAAGGTGAGCGCGCCCACCACCGCGGTGCCGGCCAGGCCCAGCGCGACCCCCTCGGCGACGGTCGCCGAGCCGTTGCGGAGCTCCAGGTTCTGCAGGAAGAGCACGACCTCGAAGCCCTCGCGGTACACGCTCGTGAAGCCCAGCAGCACCAGCCCGAGGCTGGCGCCGAGCCCCGCCCGGCCGAGCAGCTCCCGCCGGCGCCGGTGGTGGCGGCCGATCCACTCCGACCAGTAGACGCGGTGGACGAACCAGTTGAGCACCACGAGCAGCACGACCACCGCCAGCGCGCCGGTGATCGCCTCCAGCCGCGGGCCGAGCGGGGAGGCCGCGTCGAGCGCCGCCTGGACCACGAACCACGTCGCGACGGAGGCCGCGAAGGCGACGCAGGCGCCGGCCACGACCGGCCGCCGGCGGCGCAGGTGGGCCCCCTGCAGGCTCGCGACGACGGCGGCGACGATCAGCACCGCCTCGAGCCCCTCGCGGAACACGATGATGGCGGCGTTGGCGACGGCGGCGCCGCCGGCCTGCGGCGCGGCGGACTCGACGGGGTCGGCCGGCGCGGCCGCGGTCGCCATCAGCAGGAGCGCGCCGGCGAGCGCCGCCAGGCCCAGCGACCACCAGGCGATGCGCCGGGTCGCCGGGCCGGGACGGCGGAGAAGCGGGGATGAGGTGGGCATGCGGCGACCCTGACGACGGACGTTCGGTATGGCGACCGAGACGGTGGTCGCGTCGGCGGGGCCGGACCGCCGCTCGATCACGGCGACCACCGCGAGGCCGCGATGCGCGGCCGGCCGGTCGGCCGGGTGGGCGCCCCGGGGGCTGGCAGACGCCCTCCTCCCCCCGGGGGGTCGCAGACGCCCGCGGCCCCCGGCGGCGATCGCCGTCCCCGGGGCCCGGGGCGGATCGCGGTCGCGGGGCCGTCGCGACCCCCGGCCGCGCCGGCGTCGCGCCCCCGGCGCTCGCCACGGCGGCGCTCGTGACGGTCGTCCCGCCGCCGCGATCGTCGTCGACCGCCTGGCCGCCACCAGAGAGGGGGCGCTCCACTACACTCTCCGACCCGTGCCACTCACCTACCGCACAGCCGGGGAGTCACACGGCCCCGCGCTCTTCGCGGTCGTCGAGGGACTGCCCGCCGGGCTGCCCCTCCGGCCCGAGGACATCGACGACGATCTCGCCCGCCGCCAGCTCGGCTACGGGCGCGGCGGGCGCATGAAGATCGAGACCGACCGCGTGCAGGTCAAGACCGGCCTGCGGCACGGCCGCACGATCGGCAGCCCGCTGACCCTCGAGATCACGAACCTCGACTTCCCCAAGTGGGCCGAGGACCGCATGGCGGTCTGGGAGCCGGCCCGCGAGGTCGACCCGATCACGCTGCCGCGCCCGGGCCACGCGGACCTGGCCGGGATGCTCAAGTACGGCACCGACGACCTGCGCCCGATCCTCGAGCGCGCCAGCGCCCGCGAGACCGCCGCCCGGGTGGCGGCCGGCGGCGTGGCCAAGGCGCTGCTGCGCCGCTACGGCACCGAGGTGCGCAGCCACGTGGTGCGGATCGGCGCGGAGGCCGTGCCGCTGCGCGACGACCTGACGATCGACGACTTCGAGGGCGTCGACGAGAGCCCGGTGCGCTGCCTCGACCCCGAGGCCTCCGAGCGCATGAAGGCCGCGATCAAGGCCGCCGGCCAGGACCACAACACCCTCGGCGGCGTCTTCGAGGTGTGGGCGTTCGACCCCATCCCGGGGCTCGGCTCGCACGTGAGCGGCGACGCCCGCCTGGACGGCCGCTTCGGCCAGGCGATCCTGGGCATCCAGGCCATCAAGGGCGTGGAGATCGGCGCCGGCTTCGAGCTCGGCCGCATCCCGGGCAGCGAGGCCCACGACGAGATCTTCCACGACCCGCAGCGCGGCTTCTTCCGTCGCACCAACCGCTCCGGCGGCATCGAGGGCGGCATGACGCACGGCGCGCCGGTCGTGATCCGGGCCGTGATGAAGCCGATCAGCACGCTCAGCCGCCCGCTGGCGTCGGTCGACGTGGCGACGAAGGAGGCCACGGCGGCGTTCAAGGAGCGCTCCGACATCTGCGCGGTGCCGGCCGCCGCGGTCGTCGCCGAGGCGGCGGTCGCCTTCGTGCTGGCCCAGGCGCTGCTCGAGAAGTTCGGCGGCGACTCCATCGCCCACCTCGACGCGGCGGTCGAGCGGTACCGGGACGAGATCGCGGGCTGAGCGTGTCCGCGCGCTGGCTCGCACTGTCGGGGTTCATGGGCGCCGGGAAGACCTCGGTGGGCCGCCGCGTGGCGACCCGCCTCGGCCGCGAGTTCGTCGACTCGGACCGGGTCATCGAGGAGCGCGCCGGCATGCCGATCCCGGAGATCTTCGCCAAGCGCGGGGAGCTGTGGTTCCGGCGCACCGAGGAGGCGGTCATCCGCGAGGTGCTCGCCGGCGAGCCGGGCGTGCTCGCCCTCGGCGGCGGGGCGCTGGAGAGCGCCAAGACCCGCGGCGTGCTCGGGCGGCTGGCCGACGTGGTGTGGCTGCGCGCCGACATCGACGTGCTCTGGGCCCGGGTGAAGGACTCGGACCGCCCCCTCGTGAGCGACCGGGCTCGCTTCGAGCGGCGGGCGCGGGCGCGCGAGGAGCACTACCGCGAGGCGGCGGGCCTGGAGGTCGACGCGGCCGGCCCCGCCGACGAGGTCGCCGCGCGCGTGGCCGCGTGGGTCGCCGGGGCCCCGGCCGAGGCGCCCCGGTGAGCGCGTCGGCGCCCGCGCCGGCCCTCGTCGCCGACGTCGGCGACGCCCGCTACCCGCTCCACCTCGGGCCGGGGCTGCTCGACCGGCTCGGCGAGCTCTGGCCCGACCGGCGCCCCGGCGCGAGCGCCCTGCTGGTGAGCGACGGCAACGTCGCCCCGCTGGCCCGGCGCGCCCGCGCGGCGCTGCAGGCGGGCGGGGTGCGCGTGATCACGGCCACGGTGCCGCCCGGCGAGGGCTCGAAGTCGCTGGCCCAGGTCGAGCGCCTCTGCCGCCTGGCCGCCGACGCCGGGCTGCGCCGCGCCGACACGGTGGCCGCGCTCGGCGGCGGCGTGGTGGGGGACCTGGCGGGCTTCGTGGCCGCCACCTACCAGCGCGGGGTGCGCCTCGTGCAGCTGCCCACGACGCTGCTCGCGATGGTCGACTCGGCGATCGGTGGGAAGACCGGCGTCGACCTGCCCGAGGGCAAGAACTACGTCGGCGCCATCTGGCAGCCGAGCCTCGTGGTGATGGACACGGAGGCGCTCGACAGCCTGCCGGCGCGCCAGCTCGCGTGCGGGTTCGCCGAGGTCGTCAAGTACGGCCTGCTCGACGGGCCGGAGCTGTTCGAGCTGGTCGAGTCGCGGCCCGCCCTGCCGGGCCCGCCGGACGAGCTCGCCGACCTCATCCGCCGCTGCGCCGGCCACAAGATCGCGGTGGTCGAGGCCGACGAGCGCGAGACCGGCATCCGCGCCTCCCTCAACCTCGGCCACACGGTCGGCCACGGCATCGAGGCCGCGGCGGGCTACGAGCGCTACCAGCACGGCGAGGCGGTCTCGCTGGGGCTGCTCGCGGCGCTGCGGCTCTCCGAGCGCGCCGCCGGGCTCGACCCCGGGTGGAGGGTCCGCACGATGGCGGTGCTCGAGCGGCACGGCCTGCCGGTCCGGCTGGCGGCCGACGTGCCGACGCCGGCGATCCTGGAGGCGATGGCCCGCGACAAGAAGGCCGACGCCGGGTCGCTCAACATGGTGCTGCTGGGCGCGCCGGGCGACGTGCGGCTGCGCCAGGACGTGCCGCGCGAGCGCCTGGTGGCCGCGATCGAGGAGCTGCGCCGGTGAGCCGCCCGCTGTCGATCGCGCTGCTGCACGGGCCGAACATCGGCATGCTCGGCCGCCGTCCGTCGGCGCACTACGGCACGCTCACCCTGCGCGAGCTGGAGGACCTGGTGCGCGGCTGGGCCGCCGAGCGCGGCATGCGGGTGGGCTGCTTCCAGAGCGACCACGAGGGCTCGTTCGTGGAGCACGTCCACGGCCTCGCCGGGCTGGTGGACGGCGCCGTCGTCAATCCCGGCGCGTGGACCCACTACGCGTGGTCGATCCGCGACGCGCTGGAGATCCTGGGCGCGCCGTTCGTCGAGGTGCACCTGTCCGACGTCGAGGCGCGCGAGCCGCACCGGCGGGTGTCGGTGGTGCGCGACATCGCCTCGGCGGCCGTGTGGGGCAAGGGGCCCGACGGCTACCGCGAGGCGCTCGACCACCTCGCCGGGGTGCTCGCGTGAGCGCCGAGGCCGCCCGCCAGGAGCGCCTGCTCGCCGTGCTCGACGAGCGCGGCATCGACGCGATGCTCGTCACCGGCGGCGCCAACGTGCGCTACCTGACCGGCTACGTCGGCTCCAACGGCATCGCGGTGATCGGCCGCCGGGGCAGGCTGCTGCTGACCGACTCGCGCTACGCCGTCAGCGCTCGCGAGCAGGTGCGCGACGCCGAGGTGGTGGTCGGCTCGCGCGACCTGCTGAAGGACGTCGCCGAGCGGCTCGCGGAGGTGGCCGGCGGCGGCCGCATCGCGGTGGAGGCGGAGGACCTCACGATCGCCCGCCACGAGCGCCTGCTCGAGCTGCTGGACGGCGCGCCCACGGAGCCCACGCGCGGCATCGTGGAGGCCCTGCGCATGGTGAAGGACGCCGGCGAGGTGGCCGCGATGCGCCGCGCCGCCGCGGCGGTCGACCGCGCCCTGGCGCGCGTGCTGGCCGCCGGCATCGTCGGCCGCACGGAGCGCGCCGTGGCCTTCGCCCTGCACGAGGCGATGCTCGAGGAGGGGGCCACGGAGCCGAGCTTCGCCACCATCGTCGCGGCGGGCCCCAACGGCGCCCGGCCGCACCACGTGCCGGGGGCGGACGCCATCCCCGCGGGCACGCTCGTCGTCATCGATCTCGGGGCGGTCGTGGACGGATACTGCTCCGACATGACCCGCACCGTCGCCACCGGGCCGCTGCCCGAGCGGCTTGAGGAGGCCTACGGCGTCTGCCTCGCGGCCCAGGAGGCGGCCCTCGCCGCCGCCCGCCCGGGGATGACCGGCGCCGAGCTCGACGCGGTGGCCCGCGGGCGCATCGCCGACGCCGGCCACGGCGACCACTTCGGGCACGGGCTCGGCCACGGCGTGGGCCTCGAGATCCACGAGCGCCCGGGCATCCGGCCGGAGGGCGCCGACGTGCTGGCGGCCGGCATGGCCATCACGATCGAGCCCGGCGTCTACCTCGAGGGCCTGGGCGGCGTGCGCATCGAGGACCTGGTGGTGCTGACGGAGGACGGCCGCGAGGTGCTGTCCACGTCGCCCAAGCAGCTGACGACCGTCGAATGAGGGGACCGAGCGGATGATCACGACCAACGACCTGAAGAACGGCTACGTGCTCGACATCGACGGGGACCTGGTCTCCGTCGTGAGCTTCCAGCACGTCAAGCCGGGCAAGGGCGGGGCATTCGTCCGCACGAAGCTCAAGAACCTGACCACCGGGGCGACCGTCGACCGCACCTTCCGGGCGGGGGAGAAGGTCGAGCGGGTCACCACGGAGAGCCGCACGATGCAGTTCCTCTACCGCGACGGCGACGACCTGATCCTCATGGACAACTCGACGTACGAGCAGATCCCCGTGACGGCCGCCCTGGTCGACAACGACGACCTGCTCGCGCCCAACACCGACGTGCAGGTGCTGTTCGTGCGCGACGCGCCCATCAAGATCGAGCTGCCGACCTTCGTCGAGCTGACGGTCGCCCGCACGGACCCGGGCGTGAAGGGCGACACGGTCTCCAACGTCACGAAGCCCGCTGAGCTCGAGACCGGGGCGACCGTCGACGTCCCGCTGTTCGTGAACGAGGGCGACCGCCTGCGGATCGACACCCGCACGCGCGAGTACTCTGCCCGCGCGTAGCCCCGACCAGGCACCGAAGGGAGTTCAGTGACGCCAGCATCCGACGCCGTCGGCTATGTCGATGCGACCCTCCGCGACCTCGCCCCGTTCCCGTGGGGCACGGCCGTGGGCACCGACGAGCTGGGCGCCGCCGCGGCGGCCCTGTCGGAGGTCGGCGCGCGGGTGCTCGAGGCCCTCGACGCCCGCTGCGCCCGCGCGGCCCTCGAGGCCCGCTCGGAGAGCCCGTGGGACCGCCTGCGTGCGGTGCTGCGCGAGGCCGGCAACACGCCGGTCGGCGTGGTCGTGGGCGCCCGCAACCTGTGGGGCGAGCGCCCGCTGGGCGCCGACGTGGTGCGCCGGTTCGTGCTGTGCGCGGCCGACTCCGGCGTGGCGCGAGTGCGCGCCACCGACCCGCTCAACGACGCGGACGCCCACGCGCCGGTCGCGCGGGCCTGCGAGGAGGCGGGGCTCGAGTACGTGCCGACGCTCATCATCGGCCCGACCCCCGGCCCCGACGACGACCGCTGGGTGAGCGAGGCGGTCGCGCTGGCCGCCCTGCCGGGCGCGGGCGGCATCTGCCTGTCCGACGGCGCCGGCCACGTCTCCCCGGCCGCCCTCGGCCGCCTGGTGGGCGCGATCGGCCAGGCCACCGGCCTGCCGGTCGAGGTGCAGGTGCAGGCGCCGGGCGGCCTCGCGCCGCTGTCGGCCACCTACGCCGTGGCGGCGGGCGCGACCGCCGTGCAGGCCTCCGCCGGCCCCGTCGCGCTCGTGTCGGCGCGGCCGTCGGCCGAGACGCTGCGGGCCGCCCTGGCCGGCGAGGAGCGCTCGTTCGACCTGCAGCCCGCCGCGCTCGACCGCGCCGCGCGGGTGGTCGGTCCCATGCTGCCGGCCGACCGCCTGCGCCAGGCGGCCGCCGCCGTGTTCGGGCCGGCCGTCGCCGTGCCGCCCGCGCTGGAGGCCGGGCTCGTGTCGCGGCTGGGCCGGCTGGGCCTGTCGCGGAGCCTCGTGGCGGTCGCCACCGAGTCGGCGGCGGTCGCCCGCGACGTCGGCGGCGCGACGCTCGCCTACCCGCTCGGCTCGGCGATCCTCGCCCAGGCCGCCCGCCACGTCATCGAGGGCCACCGCTGGGCCGGGATCGAGCCCGAGCTGGTGCCGATCGCGCTCGGCCGCGCCGGCCGCCTGCGCGGCCCGGTGGCCGACGCGGTGCTCGAGGCGGCGCGGGCCGACGACCCGGGCGAGGCGCCCGAGCGCGACATCACCGCCGTCGCCGACGAGGCGCCGCAGGGCCTCTCGGACGAGGACATGGTCCTGTGGGCGATGTTCGCCGAGGACACCGAGCAGGTGGTGGCCCGCCGGCGCTCGCTGGGCGCCGAGGCGGCCAGCCGCCCCGGCCAGTCGCCCATCGACCGCGACCTGCTGGAGACGCTCGTCGACGTGGTGGAGGCCTCCGGCGAGGCCGAGGTCAGCGTCGAGGTGTCGGGCGCGCGGGTGACCGTGCGCCGCGCCGCCCCGGCCGCGGCGCGCCGGCCGCCGCCGGCGGCACGGCCGACGCGGGCGCCGCCGCCGACGAGGACGACGGCCTCGTGCGGGTCACGAGCCCGATGGTCGGCACCTTCTACCGGCGCCCGGGCCCCGACCAGCCGGCGTTCGTCGAGGAGGGCGCCCGGGTGGAGAAGGGCGACACGCTCTGCCTGATCGAGGCGATGAAGCTCTTCAACGAGATCACCGCGGAGATCGCCGGCACGGTCCGGTCGATCGCCCTCGAGGACGCCTCGCCCGCGGAGTTCGGCCAGCTCCTGTTCCTCATCGAGCCGTGAAGCTGCTCGTCGCCAACCGGGGCGAGATCGCCGTCCGGATCATCCGCACCGCCCGCGAGCTGGACATCCCCACGGTCGCCGTCTACTCGACCGCCGACGCCGACACCCTCGCCGTCGACCTGGCCGACGAGGCGGTCTGCATCGGCCCGCCGCCGGCGCGCGACTCCTACCTCAACATCGCCAACGTGCTCGGGGCCGCCGAGATCACCGGCTGCGACGCCGTGCACCCCGGCTACGGCTTCCTCTCGGAGAACCCGGCCTTCGCGCGCGCCTGCGCGGACGCCGGCGTGACCTTCGTGGGCCCGGCGCCCGAGGTGATGGAGCGCATGGGCGACAAGATCGCCGCCAAGCAGGCCGCCCGCGAGGCCGGGCTGCCGGTGCTGGAGGGCTCCGACGGGCCCGTGCAGGACGTGGCGGCGGCGCTCGCGGCCGCCGAGCGCGCCGGCTACCCGGTGCTGCTGAAGGCGGCCGCGGGCGGCGGCGGCAAGGGCATGCGGCGCGTCTCCAACGCCGCGGAGCTGCCCGGCGCCTTCGAGGTGGCCCAGCGCGAGGCCGAGGCGGCGTTCAGCGACGGCGGCCTCTACGTCGAGCGGCTGCTGGAGGGCGCGCGGCACGTCGAGATCCAGGTGATGGCCGACGGCCTCGGCGGCGCGCTGGTCTGCGGCGACCGCGAGTGCTCCATCCAGCGCCGCCACCAGAAGCTCATCGAGGAGGCGTCGGCGCCGCACCTGCCCGCCGCCACCCGCGAGGCCATGCAGCAGGCCGCGCTGCGCGCGGTCAAGGCCTGGAACTACCGCAGCGCGGGCACCCTGGAGTTCCTCGTGGACGCCGCGGGCGACTTCTTCTTCCTCGAGCTCAACGCCCGCCTGCAGGTGGAGCACCCGGTCACGGAGCTCGTGACCGGCATGGACCTGGTCGCGGAGCAGCTCACCGTGGCCGCCGGCGGGCTGCTCTCGCGCACGGGCGTGGCCGAGGCGCGCGGCCACGCGATCGAGTGCCGCATCAACGCGGAGGACCCCTCGCGCGACTTCCGCCCCGGGGCCGGGCGGCTCGACGACTTCCGCATCGCACAGGGGCCGGGCATCCGGGTCGACACGCACTGCGAGCCCGGCGAGACCATCCCGCCCCACTACGACAGCCTGCTCGGCAAGCTGTGCGTGTGGGCGCCCGACCGGCCGCGGGCCATCTCGCGGCTGCGGCGCGCGCTGGCCGAGACCTCGGTGACGGGCATCCCGACCACGCTGCCGCTGCTGGCCGACATCGCCCACGACGCGCCCTTCGTGGAGGGCCGCTACACGACGTCGTACCTGCCGGAGCGCGCCGAGCACCTGCCCACGCTGCAGGGGCAGCGGGTGGCGTGAGCGTGGCCGGCCGCGAGGGCGGGCGCCGGGCCGCCCGCCGGCAGGCGGTGATCCTGCTCTACCAGCACGACGTCACCGGCATCCCGCTCGAGGAGCTGGAGCGCAACGCGGCCCGCGACGGCACGCCCATCGACCCGTTCGCCCGCGCGCTGACCGAGGGCGTCGTGTCCGACACCGCCGGGCTGGACGAGCTCATCACGGGCGCCGCCGAGGGCTGGACCGCCGAGCGGCTGGCCCCGCTCGAGCGCAACATCCTGCGCGTCGCGGTGCACGAGATCCTCGACTGGGAGGACATCCCCTCCGCGGTGTCGATCAACGAGGCGGTCGACCTGGCCAAGCGCTACTGCCAGAGCGAGGCCGCGGGCCTCGTCAACGGCATCCTCGGCCGCATCGCCGCCGACCACGCGGGCGTCCCGCGGTGAGCGGCGCGCAGGACGGCGGGGCGCTGCGGGCGTCGGCCGCCCGGCTGGAGGAGGTCGCCCGCCGCATCGGCGACCCCGGACTGCCGGCCGACGAGCTGCGCGCGCTGGCCGAGGAGGCGCTCGAGCTGGGCGCGCGCATCACCGAGCAGCTGCCGGCCGCCCTGCGGCCGCCCGCCGGCGAGGCCTGAGACGGCGCGCGAGGACCTCACCGACCCGCGCGTCCAGGTGGTCGTGCTGCCGCCCAACGAGCCCGAGGCCGCGGGGCACGACGAACTCCAGGGCATCGGCAGCGGGGAGGACCGGCCGCCCATGGACGAGCTGGCCCTGCGGCCGTGGCTGCAGCAGGGCGAGCCCGCGCGCGGGGCCGAGCTGGAGACGCTCGGCCTGACCCTCTACGCCGGCCACCCCGAGCTGTCGCTGGTCAACCTGCCGACCGCCTTCATCGAGAGCGGCGTGCGGGTGCTGAAGGAGCTCGGGACCTACGTCCTCGCCGGCGGCGTGCTGGAGGACGGCGACATCATGCAGATGCGCCAGGACCTGCCGTACCTCGTGGGCATCCACGCGGTGCCGCCGGCGGGCGACGACGACCTGCCCGTCATGCGCGTGGTGATGCTCGCCTGAGGCCGGCCCCGGGGGCGCGGCGCGCGCGGGACGATGGTCCCGTGGCGCACCGGGGGTGGCGGCCGGGCGGGGGGTGTGGTCTAGGATCACCGCGATGACGACCCACACGACGTCCCGATTCCCCATCCTCGCGGGCCTCGAGCGCCCGTCGGACCTGGCCGCGATGAGCGACGACCAGCTCGGCGAGCTCGCCGCCGAGATGCGCGAGGCCATCATCGACACGGTCTCCCAGACCGGCGGCCACCTGGGCGCCAGCCTCGGCACCGTGGAGCTCACGATCGCGCTCCACGCCGAGCTGCAGTCCCCCCGCGACCGCATCATCTGGGACGTCGGCCACCAGGCCTACGGCCACAAGCTGCTCACCGGGCGGCTGGACGGGTTCCCGACGCTCCGCCAGCACGGCGGCATCTCCGGGTTCCTGCGCCGCGTGGAGAGCGAGCACGACGTGATGGGCGCGGGCCACGCCAGCACCTCCATCTCCTACGCGACCGGCCTGGCCGAGGCCGAGCGGCACGGCCGCGGCGACGCCCGGGTGGTGGCCGTCATCGGCGACGGCGCCCTGACGGGTGGCATGGCCTACGAGGGCCTCAACCAGGCCGGCCACCTCGGCTCGCCGATCACCGTGGTGCTCAACGACAACGGGATGAGCATCTCGGAGAACGTCGGCGCGCTCTCGAAGCTGTTCCAGCGCGTGCGCATCGACCCGACCCTCACCCGGGTGCGCGAGGAGCTCGAGCGCGGGCTGTCGCGGCTGCCCGGCGCCAGCGAGCTCGGCGGCCACATCCGCGACGCGACGAAGTCGCTCTGGTTCGTCCCGGGCGCCCTGTTCGAGGCGCTCGGCTTCGCCTACATCGGCCCGATCGACGGCCACGACATCGAGGCCGTGCGGCGCGCGCTGCGCACCACGCTCGAGATGGACCGGCCGGTCGTCCTGCACGTGAAGACGGTCAAGGGCCGCGGCTACCCGCCGGCCGAGGCCGACGGCGAGTGCATGCACGGCGCCACCCCGTTCGTCATCGAGAGCGGCAAGGCGGCCACGAAGAAGGCGCCCGGCCCGCCGAACTACACCGAGGTCTTCGGCCGCGCGCTGGTGGCCGAGGCCGAGCGCGACCCGCGCGTGGTCGGCATCACGGCGGCCATGCTCAAGGGCACCGGCATGCAGCACATGCTCCAGGCCTTCCCGGAGCGCACCTACGACGTCGGCATCGCCGAGCAGCACGCGGTCGTCTTCGCCTGCGGCCTGGCGATCGCCGGCTACCGGCCGGTCTGCGCGATCTACTCCACGTTCCTGCAGCGGGCGTTCGACCCCATCATCCACGACGTCGCCATCCAGGAGCTGCCGGTCGTCTTCGCGATCGACCGCGGAGGCCTGGTGGGCGACGACGGCCCGACGCACCACGGCGTGTTCGACCTGGCCTACCTGCGCGCCATCCCCGGCATGACCGTGATGGCGCCGATGGACGAGTCCGAGCTCGTCTCGATGCTCCACACCGCCCTGCGCATCGACGGGCCGGTGGCGTTCCGCTACCCGCGCGGCGCCGGCCTGGGCGTGCCGCTGCCCGAGCGGCCGGAGGTGATCGAGGTCGGCAAGGGGCAGGTGCTCGAGTCCGGCGAGGGCGTGGCCCTCATCGGCTACGGCTACGGCGCCGCCCTCGCGGCCGCCGCCGCCGACGCGGTCGCCGAGGGCACCGGCGCCCGGCCCACGGTCGTCAACGCGCGCTTCTGCAAGCCGCTCGACGCGACGCTCATGCGCCAGCTCGCCGAGCGCCACGAGCTGCTGGTCACCATCGAGGACCACTCGCACCTGGCCGGGTTCGGCAGCGCGGTGCTCGAGGCCCTCGAGGACGTGCCCTCGCGGGTGCTGCGCCTGGGCCTGCCCGACCGCTTCATCGACCACGGCAAGCGCGAGATCCTGCTCGACGAGGCCGGGCTCACCCCCGCCCACGTCGCGGCCCGCACGCTGCGCGCCCTGCGCGGCCCGAGCCGCATGCTCGTCGCGGAAGGCTGATCTCAGGCGGGGACCCGGCCTCTTTCGGGCCGGGTCACGCGGCAGATCGCCGCCGGCCGCGGCGATTTGCACACCGGCGCACCGCCTGCGGCGGGGTGGGCGCCGGGAAGAACCCCTGTCACGAGGGGACCCACGCGCTCGCCGGCGGTCACGCGACAGATGGTCCCTGGCCGGGGCGATCTGCACACCGGCGCCCCGCCTGGGCGGCCGCGCCGGCGCCGGGCGATCCCTGTCACGCGGGGGCCCCACGCCGTGCCCGCGGGCCACGCGGCAGATCGTCCCTGGCCGGGGATCTGCACGTCGGCCCCCGGCCTGTCGGCCGGGCACGGGGCAGGCGGCCGCCGAGGGCGCGGCTATCATCGCCCGGTGGCCTCCGCCCGATCACGACTGGACGTCGAGCTCGTCCAGCGCGGCCTGTTCCCGTCGCGCGCCCGCGCCCAGGCGGCCGTCATGGCGGGGCGGGTGCGCGTCGACGGCAGGCCGGTCGACAAGCCGGGCACGGCCGTCCCGTCCGGCGCCGCGCTCGACGTGCGTCGGGACCAGGAGTACGTCTCCCGGGGCGGCGTCAAGCTCGCCGCCGCCCTCGACGCGCTGGGCGTCGACGTGGCCGGCGCGGGCGCGCTCGACCTCGGCGCCTCCACCGGCGGCTTCACGGACGTCCTGCTGCGCCGCGGCGCCGAGCGGGTCATCGCCCTCGACGTGGGCTACGGGCAGCTCGACTGGCGGCTGCGCCAGGACCCGCGGGTGACGGTCATGGAGCGGACCAACGCCCGCCACCTCGCGCCCGGCGACCTGCCGTGGGCGCCCGACCTGGTCACCTGTGACCTCTCCTTCATCTCGATCGGCACGGTCTGGGGCGCGGTGGTGCCGTGCCTGGCGCCCGGGTGGCGTGCGATGGTGATGGTCAAGCCGCAGTTCGAGGTCGGTCGCGAGCGGGTCGGGTCGGGCGGCGTCGTGCGGGACGAGGCGGCGCGCGCCGACGCGGTGCGCGGGGTGATCGGGGTCGTCGAGGACAACGGGGGGCGAGTGATCGGGACCGCGGACGCCGGGCTGCCGGGGCCGAAGGGCAATCGCGAGGTGTTCGTCCTCGCCCACGACGCCGGGACGGCGTCGTGAGCCCCACCACCCGCCGCGGCGGGCCCCCGATCGCCACCGCGGAGGGGCGGGCGGTCGGCCGCGTCCTGCTGCTCACCCACCGCGAGCCCGCGGTCACCGCCTCCACCCTGCCGGCCGTGCTGTCGATCCTCGAGGACGCCGGCGTCGAGGTGCTCGTGCCGGCCGGCGAGGTGGTCAAGCATCGCGTGCTGGCGCCCTACTCCTCCGGCGACGGCATGCGGCTGCGCCCGGGGGGCGAGGACCTCATCCTCGTGCTCGGCGGCGACGGCAGCATCCTGCGCGCGCTGGCGCGCGAGGCCGGCTCCGGCGCGCCGGTGATCGGGGTCAACTACGGCCGGGTCGGCTTCCTCGCCTCCATCGAGCGCGAGACCCTCGAGCGCGACCTGCGCCGGGCGCTGACCGGCGAGTACATCGTGCTCGAGCTGCCGTCGCTGAAGGCGGAGTGGAGCGACGGCGAGGTGCTGGCCGTCAACGACCTGGCCCTCTTCCGCGGCGGCGAGTCGCGCATCGCCGACCTCAGCTACTCGGTCGACGGCGAGCTCGTCGCCACCGTGCGCTGCGACGGCCTGGTCGTGAGCACCCCGGTCGGCTCGACCGCGTACAACCTCGCCGCCGGCGGGCCCACGGTCTCCTGGCGGGTGCGCTGCTTCGTCCTGTCGTTCATCGCCCTGCACCACCTCGACAGCCGGCCGCTCGTCATCGGCGCGGGGGAGCAGCTCGTCGTCACCAACAGCGCCCTGATCGGCGACGTCGACATCCAGGCCGACGGCCAGCGCATCGGCGCACTGCGCCCGGGCCGGTCGATCACCATCGGGCTGGGTGGCTCCGACGTGCACCTGGCGACGTTCCCCGAGGCGTCGTTCTACCGGCGCTACCGGGAGAAGTTCGGCCGGCCGTGATCCGCTCGCTCGAGGTCCGCGACCTCGTCGTCATCGAGCGCGCCGAGCTGGCGCCGCCGGCCGGCCTGACGGCGGTGACGGGGGAGACCGGCGCCGGCAAGACCGTGCTGGCCCAGGCGCTCGGGCTGCTGGCCGGCGGGCCGGCCGACGCCGGCGCCGTGCGCCCCGGGGCGCGCCACGCGCTCGTGCAGGCGACCCTCGCCGTGCCCCCCGGGTTCTGGGACGCGCTCGACGAGGACGACCCGGCGCTGCCGCTGCGCGAGCTGGCCGAGGACGAGTCGGAGGTGGTCATCGCCCGCCGGGTGCCCGCCGAGGGGCGCGCCCGGGCGCTGATCGACGGCCAGGCCGCGCCGCGCGAGGCGGTCGCGGCGCTGGCGCGGGCGCTCGTGCGCTTCTCGGCCCAGCACGAGCACCGCCGGCTGGTGAGCGCGGCCAGCCAGCTCGCGATCCTCGACGCCTTCGCCGGCCCCGGGGCCACCGCCGCCGCGGAGCGGCTCACGGGGCTGCGCCGCCGCCTGCGCGGGCTCGACCGGGCGCTCGCGGCGGCGCGCGCCCGGCGCGAGCGGGCCGAGCGCGAGCGCGAGGAGCTCCAGGAGCTGGTGGCCGCGGTCGAGGCGGTCGCCCCCGAGCCGGCCGAGCACGCCGCGCTCCTCGCCGAGCGCGAGCGGCTGCGCCACGCGGAGGGGCTCGCGGCGGCGGCCGCCGCGGCCGCCGAGGCCCTGTCGCCGAGCGACGGCGAGGGGGGCGCGCTGGCGACGGTCGGCGCCGCCGCGGCCGCGCTGGCGCCGATGGTGCCGGTCGACGAGGCCCTGGCCGGGCCGCACGGCGAGCTGGCGGCCGCCCAGGCGACGCTGCAGGAGGCCGCCCTCGCGCTGCGCGCCTACCTCGACGACCTCGACGCCGAGCCGGGCCGGCTGGCGCAGGTGGAGGACCGGCTCGACGCCTACTCGCGCCTCGACCGCCGCTGGGGGCCGGGGGTCGAGACGGTGGTCGCGCGCGCCGACGAGGCCCGCGAGTCCCTGCGCGGCCTGGACGAGGGCGCCCACGAGGTGATGGCGCTGGCCGAGGAGCGCGAGGCCGCGCTGCAGGAGGCGATCGGCGTGGCCCTCGAGCTGCGCGAGACGCGCGCCGAGGCGGCGCCCCGCCTGGCGGAGGCCGTGCGCGCGGAGCTCGCCGACCTCGCCATGCCGCGCGCCGAGCTGCGCGTCGAGCTGGTCGAGGACGACGCCGACCCGCCCGCCGACTCGTGCGTCGTCTGGCTGCGGGCCAACCCCGGCCTGCCCGAGGCCCCGCTCGCCGCGACCGCCTCGGGCGGCGAGCTCTCCCGCGTCCTGCTCGCCCTCCACGGCGTCGCCGCCGCCGGGGACGACGCGACCTGGGTGATGGACGAGGTGGACGCCGGCATCGGCGGCGTCACCGCCACCGCGGTCGGCGCCCGGCTGCGCGCCTTCGCCGGCGGCCGCCAGGTGATCGTGATCACCCACCTGCCCCAGGTCGCCGCGATGGCCGACGCCCACTACCGCCTGGTGAAGGGCATCGACGCCGACGGCCGCGCCACCACCCGCATCGAGCCGGTCGAGGGGGAGGCCCTCGTCGAGGAGCTCTGCCGCATGCTCGGCGCCGGCGTCGCCGACGCCGGCGCCCGGCGGCACGCCGAGGAGCTGCTCGCCCGCCGCGCGGGCTGACCGGCCGTCCTCACGCCGCCCGCCCGGTGACGCAGCACTGGGTGCAGGCGAAGGAGCACGCGCCCCGCGCGCCCAGCGCGCGCTGCTCCGCCTCCCACGCCGCCACCTCCTCCGGCGCCACGCGGCCGCGACCGGCGACGAACGCCCCGATGAAGGGGACGAGCGCCGCGCCGGAGTGGCGGGCCTCGTCGAGCTCGGCGGTGGCGAAGGCGTGACCCTCCATGCGCTCGTCGGCGACGCCGGCGGCCCGCATGAGGGGCGCGAGCGTGCGGGGGAGGGAGCGGTGCTCGAGGTGCTCCTCCCAGGCCTCCGGCACACGGTCGCTGCGCGCCTCGTCCTCCGCGTGCACGGAGCGCGTCGCCCGGTCGATGTCCCATCTCGGCCGGCGCGGCCGGCACGTCGGGCGCGTACTCGAGCACCTGCACGCAGAGGGCCGCGTCGCACGAGGCGTCGCCGACCGGCAGGGTCACGTCCGCGAGGCCCGCGCACCGCCGGCGGGCGAGCTCGAGCATCGCCGCGCTGCGGTCGACGCCGACGACGCCCCCCGACGGCCCCACCCCGCCGGCCGGCCCGCCGCGGACGAACCGGGGGCCGCAGCCGACGTCGAGCACCCGCTCGCCCGCCGAGGCCGCCAGCGCCCGGCGCACGATCCCGCGCCGCCGCACGGCGTCCTCGATCAGGTGGACCGCCTCCGTCCGCCGGGCCTCCTCCCGGTCGAACGCCGGCGGGCCGTCGCCGCCTCCTCGCGGGCCGGGGCGTCCAGCATCGCCGCCCCGGCCCGCCGGGGGGCATCCCCGTCGGGGGCCGGCCCCGACGCCCTGTCAGCGGGCCGCCGCCGCCCCGCCCGCTGTCTGCGCGATTGGCGCACGCGGTCCGCGCCAAATGGCGCACGACGGGCGCACGCCTATGGAATGGCGCGGGATCGCCATCGACGGGGCTCACCATGCGGGTCGCGCCAATTGGCGCGACCCGCCTGCGCCAATCGCGCGATCCCCCCGCGCCGGCGTCCCGCCACCCGCCGCGGCCGCACGGAGCGTCCCCCACGACCCCCGGTGACAGGCCCGACGGGCGGCCACCCGCCGACCCTCCCGCTATCCTCACCGTGGTCGTCGGGCGAGGGAGGTCACGTGGGCGAGGCACCGGTCAAGTACGTCTTCGTGACGGGGGGTGTCGTCTCCGGCCTCGGGAAGGGCATCTCGGCGGCCTCGCTGGGGACGCTGCTGAAGGCGCGCGGGATCAGCGTGTCGCTGCAGAAGTGCGACCCCTACCTCAACGTGGACCCGGGGACCATGAGCCCCTTCCAGCACGGCGAGGTGTTCGTGACCGAGGACGGGGCCGAGACGGACCTGGACCTCGGCCACTACGAGCGCTTCACCGACGAGAGCCTCAGCCGCATCTCGAACGTGACGACCGGCGCGGTCTACGACGCGGTAATCAAGAAGGAGCGCCGGGGCGACTTCCTCGGGGCGACCATCCAGGTCATCCCGCACGTGACGGACGAGATCAAGGCGCGCATCCGCCAGGCGGCGGCCAGCTCCGGCGCCGAGGTGGTGATCATCGAGATCGGCGGCACGGTGGGCGACATCGAGTCGCTGCCGTTCCTCGAGGCCATCCGCCAGTTCCGCAACGACGTGGGCCGCGAGCACGTCTGCTTCGTGCACGTGACCCTCGTGCCGTACCTCGAGGCCTCGGGCGAGCTCAAGAGCAAGACCACCCAGCACTCGGTCAACGAGCTGCGCCGCATCGGTATCGAGCCCGACGTGCTCGTGCTGCGCTCCGACCGGCCGCTGACCGACGACATCCGCCAGAAGATCGCCCTCTACGGCGGCATCGCGAGCAACGCGGTGATCTCGGCGGTCGACGCGCCCGACATCTACGAGGTGCCGCTCAACCTCGAGGCCGAGGGCTTCGCCCGGGTGGTGTGCGCGCGCCTCGGCGTGACCGCCCCCGCGCCGGACCTCACCGACTGGCGCGCCATCGTCGAGCGCATCCACGCCTGCGAGGGCCGCGTGCGCATCGCGCTGGTCGGCAAGTACGTCCAGCTGCACGACGCGTACCTGTCGGTCGCCGAGGCGCTCAAGCACGCGGCCATCCACCACGGCGTCGAGGTCGAGATCGACTGGGTCGACGCCGAGGACCCGCACCTGCGCGACCACCTGCAGGGGGCCGACGGCATCCTGGTGCCGGGCGGCTTCGGCGGCCGCGGCATCGAGGGCAAGATCGCGGCCGTCCGCCACGCCCGCGAGGAGCGGGTGCCGTACCTCGGCATCTGCCTCGGCATGCAGGTGGCGGTCATCGAGTACGCCCGTCACGTCTGCGGCATGGACGGCGCCAACTCGAGCGAGTTCGACCCCGAGACGCCCTACCCGGTCATCGACCTGCTGCCGGAGCAGCGCGCCATCGAGGAGCGCGGCGGCACCATGCGCCTGGGCGCCGACCCGGTGCACCTGCAGCCGGGCACCCGGGCGCGCGCGGCCTACGGCGACGAGGCGGTCATCTACGAGCGCCACCGCCACCGCTACGAGGTCAACCCATCCATGCGCGACGAGATTGAGCGCGCCGGCCTCGTGATGAGCGGCCGCTCGCCCAACGGGCGCCTGGTCGAGCTCGTCGAGCTGCCCGACCACCCGTGGTTCTGCGCCTCGCAGTTCCACCCCGAGTTCAAGAGCCGCCCGACCCGCCCGCAGCCCCTCTTCCGCGAGTTCGTGGGCGCCGCCGCCGAGCGGGCCCGTGTCCGGCCGGGGGTCGCGCCCGCCCGCGAGCACGCGCAGCTGGGCGGGTGAGCCCGGAGGAGCTCGAGGCGCTGCCCCCGGTGGCGCGCCTCACCGTGCGCCTGTGCGAGATCCCGTCCCCGTCGCGCCAGGAGGCGGCGGTCGCGGAGGTCGTGCGCGGCATGCTGCGCGAGATGGGCGCGGAGGTGATCGAGGACGGCGCCGCCACCAGCCTGCCCGCGGGCTGCGGCAACATCATCGGCCGCTTCCCGGCGACCGCCCCCGGCACCCCGATCATGCTGGCCTCGCACCTCGACACCGTGCCGGTGACGGGCCCGATCGAGGTGGAGCTGGCCGACGGGCGCCTGCGCAACCGCCACGACGCGATCCTCGGCGGCGACAACAAGGCCGCCGTGGCCGCGATGCTCGAGGGCATGCGGCGCGTGGTGGAGGAGGGGCGCCCGCACGCGGGCGTCGAGCTGGTCTTCACCCCGTGCGAGGAGATCGGCCTGCGCGGCGCCCATGTCTTCGACCCCTCGCCGCTGCTGGCCCGCTTCGGCTTCGTCTACGACCACACCGGCCCGGTCGGCGACGTCGTGGTCGCCGCGCCCTCGCTCTACCGCGTCACCGCCACGTTCGTCGGCCGCGCCGCGCACGCCGGCATCGCCCCCGAGGCGGGCCGCAGCGCGATCCTCGCGGCCGCGCGCGCGATCACGCGCATGCCGCTGGGGCGGATCGACGCCGAGACCACCGCGAACGTCGGCACAGTCGGCGGCGGGACGGCGACCAACGTGGTGGCCGAGCGCTGCACGGTGACCGCCGAGGCGCGCAGCCGCGACGAGCGGGCGCTCGGCATCCAGCTCACCGCCATGCTGGACGCGCTCACCTGGGCCGCCAGCGAGTGCGAGGTCGACCTCGAGACCCACGTGGAGCGCGAGTTCAGCGCCTACCGCCTGGGCGAGGGCGATCCCCAGGTGCGCATGGCGCTCGACGTGCTCGCCGGGCTGGGCCACGAGCCGCGCCTGGTGCAGAGCGGGGGCGGCTCCGACGTCAACGCCTTCCTGCTCAACGGCTTCCCCGCGGTCAACCTCTGCAACGGCATGACCGACGTGCACACGCCCGACGAGAGCATCGCCGTCGAGAGCCTCGAGGCGATGCTCGACGTCACCCTGGGCCTGGTGGACGCGGCCCGCGGGGCCGCGTGAGCGACCGCTCGGGCGGGCTCGGGCCGCCGGTGCGGTCGGAGCCGGTCTACCGCGGGATGATCGTCGACCTGCGCGTCTCCGACTACCGGCGCCCCGACGGCTCGGTCGTGCGGCGGGAGGTCATGGACCACCCGGGCGCGGCGGTCGTCGTGGCGGTCGAGGACGACCACGTCCTGCTCGTGCGCCAGCCGCGCGAGGCGGTCGAGGAGTTCACGCTGGAGCTGCCGGCCGGCAAGCTCGACGTGCCGGGCGAGGACCCGCTCGGGTGCGCCCGCCGCGAGCTCGCCGAGGAGACGGGCCGCGCCGCGGCCACCTGGCGGGCCGCCGGCGGCTTCTACACCGCGCCCGCCATGCTCACCGAGTTCATCCACCTCTTCATGGCGAGCGACCTGACCCCCGTCGAGGCGCGGGCGGAGGGCGAGGACGAGATGATCGAGGTCGTCCGGTGGCCGCTCGGCGATCTCGGCCGGCTCATCGACGAGGTGCGCGACGCCAAGACCCTGATCGGCCTCCTGCGGCTCGAGCGGGAGATGCGCCCCCCGGGCTAGGCGACCACCCGCAGCGCGGTGCCGAACGGGGCCTCGGTGCCCTGGGTGAGCGCCATGTGCAGGTAGCCGGCGGCCTCCAGCTCGCGGGCGCGCCGCAGCGGGCCGGCGTCGCGTGGCGTCATGCCGCCGTCGCGGGCGAGCCGGGCCACGCGGCCCTTCGCCTCCTCGTCGTCGCCCGCGATCAGCACGTCGAGCGGCTGCCCGGCGACGGCGCCCTCCGCGAGCGTGCCGGCGAAGGTGGTGTTGAACGCCTTCACGACCCGCGCGCCCGGGGCCGCCGCCTGGATCTCCTCCGCGGCCGAGCCGGCCCCGGGGTGGATGGGCTCGAAGCTCGAGAAGTCCACCGGGTTGGTGATGTCCACGATCGTCGCGCCGTCGTAGCGGCGGGCGAGGTCGGCGGCGGCCTCGTAGGGCACCGCCAGCACGACCAGGTCGCTCTCCGCCGGCTCGCCGACCTCGCCGGCGCGCGCGCCGCCGCCGAGCTCCGCGGCGAGCGCCTCCGCCTCCGCCCGCTCCCTGCCGAGCACGGTCAGCCCGTGGCCGCCGGCGACCACCCGCGCGCCGATGCCCCTGGCCATGTTGCCGGTGCCGATGATGGTGACGTCCATCGCCCACTCCTCACTCGCGCCGGGCCCCGTCGGCCTGCAGTACCCGCCGTTGCCGATGCCGACGCAGGGGTCGTCCGGCGCCGTGGGTAACGTCCCGCGCCCGTGTCCACCGCCCCCGGATACCCACGCTGGCAGACCGCCCCGCCGAGGCTGCCGCACGTCGAGGCGCAGAAGGCGCGCCGCGACGCCGTGGCGCCGCGCGACCCGCTCGCCGCCGACCCCGCCGGGCGCCGCGTCTACCGGCTGCGCCCGCCGGAGGGCCGGCGGGAGGGGGTCTCCGAGCGCCTGCGCGCGATGCTCGACGACGAGCAGCTCGCCGCCGTGGAGGGGGCGCGGGGGCGCTCGCTGGTGCTGGCGGCGGCCGGGTCGGGCAAGACGCGCACGATCGTCGCGACCGTCGCCCACCTGGTCGAGACCGGCACGCCGCCCGAGGCGATCATGCTGGTCACGTTCACGCGGCGGGCCGCCCGGGAGATGACCGACCGCGCCGAGCGCCTCGTGGGCGTCGACCTCTCCGGCATGACGGCGGGCACCTTCCACTCGGTCTGCCGCCGCATCCTGCACCGGTACGGCCCCGTGATCGGGGTGCCCTCGACGTTCACGGTCCTCGACGCCGAGGACCAGGCCGAGGTCGCCGCGCTGGCGCGCGACGCGGTGCTCGAGGGCCGGGAGCGCCGGCCCGCGTTGCCGAAGCCCGCCGCGATCGTCGGCTGGGCCGCGCTCGCCGCCGAGGGCGGGCGGGAGCTGGAGGAGGTCGTGCTCGCCGCCAACCCGCGCCTGGCCGACCGGCTGGAGGACCTGCGGGCGATCGCCGACGGCTACGCCGAGCGCAAGCGCGCGATGGCAGCGCTCGACTACGCCGACCTGCTCGTGCACACCGCCCGCCTGCTGCACGAGCACCCGCGCGTGCGCCGGCGCCTGGCCCAGGCGCACCGGTGGGTGCTGGTCGACGAGCTGCACGACGTCAACCCGGTCCAGGCGGCGATCGTCGAGGCGCTCGCCGGCGAGGGCAGCACGCTCGTCGCGGTGGCCGACCCGGACCAGTCGATCTACTCCTGGCGCGGCGCGGACCCGCGCGTGGTGGAGCGCTTCGCCGCGGCGCCGGGCACGCGGGTCTTCCCGCTCGGCACCAACTACCGCTCCACCCCCGAGGTGGTGGCCCTCGCGCAGGAGACGCTGCCGGCGGGCAACCCGTTCGGCAAGCGCATGCGGGCGCACCGGCCGGGGGCGGGCGCCCGCCCCGTCGTCGCCCACCTGACCTCGGTGCAGGACGAGGCCCGCTTCGTGGTGCAGCGCATCGCGGACCTCATCACGGAGGGGCGCGAGCCCGGCGACATCGCGGTCCTCTACCGGGCCCACCACCACTCGGTCGACCTGCAGCTGGCGCTCGCCGAGGCCGGCGTCGAGTTCGAGCTCTTCTCGGGCGCCCGCTTCGTGGAGAGCGCGCACGTGAAGGACGCCCTCGCCTTCTGCCGCATGCGCCACAACCCGCGCGACGAGCTCGCCTGGCGCCGGGCGCTGCGCCTCTTCGAGCGGGTGGGCGCCGCGACCGCCGCGCGCGTGTGGGCGCACGCCTCGGTCCAGCCCGACCCGCTCGCGGCGGCCGCCGCCCTCGCCGACGACGGGGCCGCGCCGGCCGGCCTGCGCCGCTTCGGCGCCACGGCGGCCGCGCTGCGCGCCACCGACCGCCCGGAGGAGATCGTCCTGCTGGTGGCCCGCGCCGACTGGTACCGCGACCACCTGCAGCGCCGGTACGCCAACTGGCGCGACCGCGAGGGCGACCTCGCCCGCCTGGCCGAGCTCGCCACCCGCTCCGCCGGCCTCGACGCCTTCCTCGGCGAACTGCAGCTGGCCGAGCGGGTGGAGGCCGACGAGGACGTGTCCGGGCCCGCGCGCCGGGTCGCCCTGTCGAGCGTCCACCAGGCCAAGGGCCTCGAGTGGCCGGTGGTCTTCGTGCTCCAGGTGGAGCCGGGGTCGTTCCCGAGCGGTTGGGCGGTGAGCGAGGGCAACCTCGACGAGGAGGAGCGCCTCTTCCACGTGGCGGTCACGCGCGCCGCCGACGAGCTGTACCTCTGCCGGCCGATCGCCGCCCGGCGGCCGTGGGACACGGGGGCCGACGCGGTGGTGCTCAACTCCGGGCAGGGGTTCCTCGACCGCGACCTCGGGGATCTCGTGGAGGAGTGGTCGGTCCGGTAGGGGAGGGCACGTGATCGTCTCGCGCCGCCCGGAGGGGCTCGTGCTGGTGCGCCAGGTGGACCACCAGGAGCAGTGCGGCCTCATGGCCCGCGCCTGGGGCGGCGGCGGCTTCGCCCTGCCCGAGGGGGCGGAGGCGCTCGTGACGGCCGCGCGCCTGCACGACGAGGGCTGGCGCGAGTGGGAGGCCGCGCCGCGCGCCCGCGACGGCCGCCCGGTCGACTTCACGGAGATCGACCGCACGGAGCACGTCGCCCTCTACCGTCGCGGCATCGACGCCGTGCGCAGGCGCGACCCGCTCGCGGGGCTGCTCGTGAGCCTGCACGGCCAGGGGCTCTACGAGGCGCGGCGGGGCCTCGACCCCGGCGAGCCCACGCCGCGCGCCGAGCGGCCGCCCCACGTGCGCGCGTTCCTCGACGAGCAGGACCGTGTGCAGGACGAGCTGCGCGCGGCGATGGGCGACCGCGCGCCCTCGCCCGAGTGGGAGTGGGCCGCCTACCGGCTCCTGCAGGCGTGGGACGCGCTCAGCCTCTACCTCACCTGGCGGGCGCTGCCCGCCGGCCGGGCGGGGGACCTGCCGCGGGTGCCCCGCGCGGTCGGCGACCCGGGCGTCGACCTCGAGCTGCGGCCCGACGGCCCGGACGGGTGCACCATCCGGCCCTGGCCGTTCGGGAGCGACCGCGTGGCCCTGCCGGTGGCCGCGCGGGCGATCCCCGACCGACGCTACACCGACGACGACGACCTGCGGACCGCGTTCGCCGCGGCCGCGCCGTTCACCCTCGAGCTGAGTGCCAGGCCGGCGTGAGGGCGTTCGTGGTGGTCATCGACGGCCTGGGCGTGGGCGGGGCGCCGGACGCGGCGGCGTTCGGCGACGCCGGCGCCGACACGCTGGGCCACGCCGCCGCCGCGGTGGGCGGCATCCGCCTGCCGGTGCTGGAGGCGCTCGGCCTCGGCAACGCGGCCGTCGCCGCCGGCCTGCGCCCGTGTCCGCGCCCCGGCGCGGTGGCGGGTCGCCTCACCGAGCGCTCCGCGGCGACCGACAGCGCCACCGGCCACCGCGAGCTGATGGGGCTGGTCACCACCGCGCCGCCCCCGACCTACCCGGACGGCTTCCCGGACGACGTGATGGCCGCCGTCGACGCGGCCATGGGCGGGCGCGGCTGGCTCTGCAACGCGCCGGCGTCGGGCACGGAGGTCGTCGCGCGGCTGGGGCCGGAGCACCTGCGCACGGGCGCGCCGATCGTCTACACCTCGGCCGACTCGGTGCTCCAGATCGCCGCCCACGACGAGGTGCTGACGCCCGCGGAGCTGTACGCCGCCTGCGAGCGGGTGCGCGCCGTCATGACCGGCGAGCACGCCGTGGAGCGCGTCATCGCCCGGCCCTTCACCGGGGCGCCCGGCGCGTTCCGGCGCACGGCGGGGCGCCGCGACTTCGCCCTCCCGCCGGCGGGCCCCACGGCGCTCGACGCACTGGCGGCGGCCGGCGTGCCGGTCGTGGGCGTGGGCAAGGTCGGCCAGCTGGTGGCGGGCCGCGGGCTGTCGGAGGACCACCCCACCGGGAGCGACGCCGAGGGCGTCCGCCTGGTCGCCGGGCTGATGGGCTCCCTGGAGCGGGGGCTCGTGTTCGCGAACCTGCTCGAGCTCGACACGGGCTTCGGCCACCGACGCGACGCCGTCGGCTACGCGCGCGCCCTCGAGCGGCTCGACGGCCTGCTTGGGCGGCTGGTCGAGGCGGCGCGGCCCGGCGACCTGCTGATCGTGACCGCCGACCACGGCAACGACCCGGCCCACGCGGGCACCGACCACACCCGCGAGCAGGTGCCGTTGCTGGCCCGCGTCGCCGGCGCCGGCCACCCGCACGCGCCGCACCGGGGCGGCTTCGGCGACGTCGGCGCCACGGTGCTCGCCCGGTTCGGCGTCCGGGCGCCCGCCGGCCTGGCCGGGCGCCCGGTGCCGCTGCCTAGTCCTCCTGGTACTTGAACGACACCGACAGGCGGGTGCGGTACTGGTCCACGCTGCCGTCCTCGTTGATCGTGACGTCCTGCTTGACGACCTCGGCGACGCGCAGGTCGCGGAGGGTCTTGGACGCGGTCTTCACGGCCGCCGCGGTGGCGTCCTCCCACGACGACTCGCTGGTCCCCACGATCTCGATGACCTTGTAGACGCTGTTCCCCACGGGACGTCCTCCTCGAGCGATTGGCCTCAGGCGCCCCGCGAGGGGCTTCGTGCGGATTCTCACGAATGCGCGCGTCGCGGGCAACCCCGTCAGATGGCGACCGCGCCCTCGGCGCGAAGGCGCGCCAGGGTGGCCGCCAGGCGCGCCGCCAGGTTCGCGTCGGCGGGCAGGGCGACCTCGCCCCGCTCGGGCGTGCCGACCACCACGGCCGCCCCGCGCAGCAGGCGCAGGGCGGCGTACGCGCACAGGAGGGCGTCCAGGCGCGCCGCGTCCGCGATCGCCTCCCAGTCGTCGCCCGCGGCCCCCGGCGTCCACCCGCCCAGGTCCACGGCGCCGGCGATCAGCGCGTGGGCGGCCGGCATCCCGGCGCGCCGTGCCCGGCCGACGCCCTTCGGGCGGTAGGCGGGCGGGCGCACGCCGAGCCAGGCGGCCCGGTAGTCGGCGAGGGGGATGGGCGCCGCGCCGGGCGGGTGCTCGCGCTCCCATGCGAGCTGGCGCAGCACCGCGTCGGGCAGGGTCTCCACCACGCGCCTGCCGGGCCGCCGCAGGTCCGGCGCGAGCGCCGGCCCCCGCATACCGCCGTGCACCTGCGCCAGGCGCCGCCGCGAGACCGGGAAGGCCGGGACGTCGCACCAGGCGAGCACCGCCTCCGCGTCGCGACGACCCCGCTCCCCGGGCACCGCGAGCGGGGCGTCGACCACCAGCACGGCGGGCGCCGCGGCGTCGACGGCGCGCACGATCTCCGCGTCGTGCTGCAGCAGCTCGAGGCCCGTCAGGCGCCCCTCGGCGTCGAGCGTGGCGAGCGCGGAGCGCCGCGGCGAGCCCACCAGCTCGACGCCCTGGAGCAGGTGCAGGCCGGCCACGTCGCCCATCCCCGCAACGCTAGCGGCTGGACGACCGGGACCGGCGCGCACTACGCTCCGCCGATGCCCGAGCCCGCCCGCACCCCGCCTGCCACGCGCCGGAGCCGCGCGTGAGCACGATCCTGCTGCTCCTCATCGCGCTGCTCGCCCCATGGGTGGTGCACCTCGCCGCCCCGCGGCAGCGGGCGCTCGCCCTCGTCGGCGTGATCGCGGTCTTCCTGCTCTACGGCATCTTCGCCGAGAACCCGCTGGTGCGGTGGGAGTTCTGGGCCGGGCTGGCGGCCGGCGTGGTGACGGTGCTGGTGCTCGCCGGCGGGGGCGGCGGCGCCATGCGCGGACGCTCGCGGCGGCCGCCGCGGCCGCGCCACGGCGACCCGCTCGACGACGGCGGGGGCAACGAGCCGACCGGCGAGATCTGACCAGGGCCGGCCGTCCGCGCCCGGCGCCGGCGGCACTCGCGGCCGCGACGGCGGAGGCGCGCGACCGGCGTGCCCGGGTGCCGGCGCCCCGGAGCCCGAGCGCCCGGCGCCGAGACGCGCTCGGCCGCTCGCCGAGCCCGAGCGCCCGACCGCGTCTCGCCGTCACACACGCGCGCGGGGGCTCGGGGCGCGCGCATCCCGATCGTTCCGGACGGGCCGGGGCAGGCCCGCCGCGCCCGCTCGAGCAACGCGGGTGGCGCGTGCCGCCACCTGCGCTGCGGATGCCGCCGCTCGACGGCGGACGGCGCGGGCCGCCGGGCTACGGGTCGGTCGGGTCCAGGTGCTCGGTGGTGAGGCGGGCCGCCCGCTCGGCGTCCTCCAGCAGCAGCAGGCCCCGGCGCAGCATCCTGACGCCCTGCGCCTTCTGGCCGTCGGCCAGCAGCGCCATCCCCAGCGGCAGGAACGCGTCGGCGTAGCGGTTGTCGAGGCGGACGGCCCGCGAGGCGGCGGCCACGGCGTCGGGGACGCGGTCCTCGCGCAGCAGTGCGTAGGCCTCGAAGCCCGCCGCCGCGGCGTCGGCCGGGTCGAGGCGCCCGGCGGCGGCGAACGCGATACGCGACGGCCGGTCCTTCTTCAGCGACGAGAGGGCCACGCCGCGCCCGAACTCGGCGGCGGCCAGTCGCGGGTCCTTCTTGCGCGCGCGGTTGTAGGCCCCGAGCGCCTGCTTCCAGCGCTCGCGGGCGGCCTCGATCTCGCCCTGCACGAGCTGGCCGGGGGCGCTGGTGCGCCAGCTGCGGGGCCAGGCGGCCACCAGCCGGGCGGCCGGCGCGTGCTTCCCCGCCTCGACCATCTGGCGGGCACGCGCGACCGCGTAGGCGACGGTGCGCGGCTCGCGCCGCACGGCCACCGTCAGCGCACGCGCGTAGTCGGGGGCCTGCTCCCAGTCGGGCTTGGGCGTCAGGGTGGCCGTGCGCTCGGCGCCGCCGCGCACGAACGCAACGGCGACCTCCTTCCCGGCGGGAAGCGCCCGCAGGGCCGCCGACCACGCGCCCGGCGAGCCGACCGGCGCGCCGTTCAGCGAGGTCACGACGTCGCCGCGCCGGATGCCGGCCGCGGCCACGGCGCCCTTCGGGGCCACGACGGCCACGAGCTGGCCGTCGGCGGTCGTGCCGGCCTGGCGGCGGAACGCCCGCCACAGCGGGATCGTGTAGGCGTCGAACTGGCCGCGCGGCGCGGTGAGCCGCAGCCGGACGGTCGCCTGCAGGGCGCGCGACAGGCGCCCCTGCTCGTCGCTCGCCTGCACCCGCACGCGGTAGGCCCCCCGGAGCAGCTGATAGCCCTGCTGGTCGATGGCGTCGATGCGCAGGTAGGAGCGCCCCGCCCTGCGGTCCTCCGTGTCGGCGATCGTGCGCACGACCCGGTCGCCCTTCACGGCGGAGATCTGGATCGACAGCCGCGCCGGGGTGGCCAGCCGCACGCCGACCAGCAGCCGCGCGTGCCCCTGCTGGGCCGTCACGACCTTCGGTACCCGCAGCGAGGCGATGGCGGGGGCGGCGTCGGGCGCGGGCGTCGCGGGCGTCGGCGCGGGGGTGGCGGGCGGCGCCGGCGCCTGGGCGAGCGCGGTCCCGGCCCCGAGGGCCCCGGCCACCAGCAGGGCGGCCGCGGTGGAGGTCCTGAGCACGGGGGGACCCTAGCAGCGCCCGCCCGGCCGGACGCGGGCGACGGGTCGCCGATCCCGCTCGCCGAGTAGCATCCGGCGGGTGGCCGCCGCTCCCCTCGCCCCAGTGGAGGTGCTCGAGCGCAGCCGTCGGGGCGACCCCGTGGACGCCGGCAGCGTCGAGGCGTTCGTGCGGTCCTGGCTCGACGGCGGCGCCGACGACGCCCTCATGTCCGCCTGGTGCATGGCCGCGTGCCTGCGCGGGCTGGCCCGCGAGCAGGTCGAGGCGCTCACCCGGGTGCTGATCGCCTCCGGCGACCGGCTGGAGCTCGCGGCGCTCGGCCCGACAGGCGACAGCCACTCGACGGGCGGCGTGGGCGACACCACCACCCTCGTGGCCGCCCCGCTGGCGGCCGCGCTCGGCGTCCGGGTGGCGAAGATGAGCGGGCGCGGCCTCGCCCACACCGGCGGCACGGTCGACAAGCTGGAGTCCATCCCGGGCTTCGAGGCCGACCTCCCCCTCGAGCGCTTCGTGCGCCAGGTGCGCGACGTCGGCGTCGCCGTCATCTCCCAGACCGGGCGCCTGACGCCCGGCGACCGGCGCCTCTACGCGCTGCGCGACCGCACCGGCACCGTTCCCGCGGCCGGGCTCATCGCCGCGTCGGTCATGAGCAAGAAGCTCGCGGGCGGCGCCGGGGCGGTGCACCTCGACGTCAAGGCCGGCGACGGCGCCTTCTTCGCCACGCCCGCCGAGGCGCGCGAGGCCGCCGCGCTGATGGCCTGGCTGGCCGAGCCGTGGGGCCGGGCGGTGCGCTGGGCGGTCACCGACATGGAGCAGCCGCTCGGGCGCGCGGTCGGCAACGCGATGGAGGTGCGCGAGGCGGGCGAGGCCCTGCGCGGCGGCGGCCCCGCCGACCTCCGCGAGCTGGCGGTGCGGGTGGCCGGCGACCTCGCCGAGGCCGCCGGGGTCGCGGAGCGGGGCCGCGGCGCGCGGCCGCCGCCGCGGCCCTCGACGACGGCTCCGCCCTGGCGGCCGCGGAGCGGTGGGTCGAGGCGCAGGGCGGCGAGCCGTCGGTGTGGACCGACCCCGCCGCGCTGCCGCTGGCGCCGCTGCGGGTGGAGGTGCAGGCGCCGCGCGGGGGCTGGGTGCACGCCGTGCGCGCCCGCGCGGTGGGCGAGGCGGCGCGCTGGCTGGGCGCGGGGCGCCTGCACGCGATGCAGTCGATCGACCCCGTGGCCGGCGTCGAGGTGCTCGCGCGGGTCGGCGACCGGGTCGAGGAGGGGCAGCCGCTGGCGCTCGTGCACGCCCGCGACGACTGGGCCGGCGCGCGGGGCCGCGAGATGGTGCTCCAGGCGATCGCCATCGGCGACGACGAGGCCGCGCCCCGGTCGCTGGTGCTCGACGAGGGGGGCGGCGGTGCCTGAGCTCCCCGAGGTCGAGACCATCCGCGCCCAGCTCGCCGACCGGGTGCCCGGGCGGGTCATCGAGCGGGTCGAGGTGCACGACGCCAAGCTCGTCGAGCCCGCCCCGCCCGAGGCGTTCGCCGACGCCGTCGCCGGCCGGCGCATCGGGTCGGTCGGCCGGCGCGGCAAGTACCTGCTCCTGGAGCTCGGCGGCGACGAGACGCTCGCGATCCACCTGCGCATGACCGGCCGGCTGCACTGGCGCGCGCCCGGCGACGAGGGCGACGAGCGCTTCCTGCGCGCCCGCTTCCACCTCGACGACGGCAGCACGATCACCTTCGGCGACATGCGCCGCTTCGGCCGCGCGTGGCTGGTCGACGGCCCGCCGGCCAAGCGCGAGGCCTACTGGCGCGCGCGCGTCGGCATCGAGCCGCTGTCGCCCCGCTTCACCGCGCGCGTGCTCGCGGAGCTGCTGGCGGGCCGGCGGGGGCCGATCAAGCCGACGCTCCTCAACCAGGCGCTCGTCGCGGGGCTCGGCAACATGTACGTCGACGAGGCCCTGTTCCAGGCGCGCGTCCATCCGCTGCGGCCCGCCGGCGACCTCGACGAGGCCGAGACGCGGCGCCTGCACCGCGCGATCCGCGACCGACTGGCGGTGGCCGTCGCCGCGGGCGGCGCCTCCATCGACTCCTACCGCGACGGCCTGGGCGAGAAGGGCTCGATGCAGGACCTCCTGCGGGTGCACCTGCACCGCGGCGAGCCCTGCCCGCGCTGCGGCACCACCATCGTCAAGACGAAGGTCGCCCAGCGCGGCACGTACTGGTGCCCGCGCTGCCAGCCGGAGCCGTCGCCGTGGTGAGCGAGGTCGAGGGCGTGGCGGTGGGCCACTGGACCGACGCCGGGGCCGCCACCGGCTGCACCGTCGTCATCCCGCCGCCCGGCACGGTCGGCGCCGTGGAGGTGCGCGGCGGCGGCCCGGCCACCCGCGACGTGGCCATCCTCGAGTCGCCCTCCTCGTCCGCGGCGGTCTCGGCCCTGGTGTTCTCCGGCGGCAGCGCGTTCGGCCTCGACGTGGCCGGCGGGGTCGCCCGCTGGTGTGAGGAGCGGGGCCTCGGCCACGACACCGGCGCGGCCCGCGTGCCCATCGTGCCGACGGCATGCATCTATGACCTCGGCATCTCGGGCAATACGCGTCGACCGGGCGCCGACGAGGGGTATGCGGCCTGCGAGGCGGCCCGCCCGGGGCCGCACGCGGTGGGCAGCGTCGGCGCCGGCGCCGGCGCCACCTGCGGCAAGCTGCTCGCCCAGGCGGGCTGGTGCAAGGGCGGCCTGGGCGCCGGCGCCCGGCGGCTGCACGACGGCGCGACGGTGGCCGCCCTGGTCGTGGTCAACGCCTGGGGCGACGTGCTCGACGAGCGCGGCGAGGTGCTGGCCGGGGCCTGGCAGGACGGCCGCGGCTTCGTGCGCGCCGCCGACCGGGTGATCGACTCGCCGCCCGTCCATCCGCGCCTCGCCGCGGGCGCCAACACCACGCTGGCGTGCGTGGTCACCGACGCGCGGCTCACCCGCGCCGAGGCCACGGGCGTCGTGCGCATGGCGCACACCGGCATGGCGCGGGCGGTGTCGCCGGCCCACACGGTGCTCGACGGCGACGTGGCGTTCTGCCTCGCCACCGGCGCGCGCGCGGCGAGCGCGTTCGCCTGCGGCGTCGCCGCCGCCGAGGCGGTGGCCGACGCGATCCGCGACGCCGTGCGCAGCGCGACGTCGCTGCGCGGCGTGCCGACCGGCGCCGACCGCCGGGCGGCCGGGCTGGGGTAGGGTGGCCCCGATGGACGCCGAGGCGATGAAGCGGTTCGCGGTGGAGCGGGTCCAGGCGCTCTTCAACCGGGGCGAGCTCGACCGGATCGAGGAGTTCGTGACCGAGGACTTCGTCAACCACGAGGCGTGGCCGGGCGAGGACCCCGGGTACGAGGGCTTCCGGCTGCGGATGCGGCGCCTGCACGAGGGGATCTCCGACTTGCACATGGAGATCCACGAGGTCGTGGCGGGGGACGACCTGGTGGCCTACCGGGCCACCCTCTCGGGCCGCCACGACGGCGAGCTGCTCGGCATGCCGCCCACCGGGCGCGAGTTCCGCGTCCAGCACATGCACATGCTGCGCATGCGCGACGGGCGCGCCTGCGAGCACTGGGCGACGCGGGACGACCTCGGGATGCTCCAGCAGCTCGGGATCATCCCGGGCCCCTCGCCCGCCTGAGCCCCGGCGCGGCGCCGGGGCGGCCGCTCAGGCGGCCAGGCCCAGCAGCGCGTCCAGCTCCCCGGCGTCGTCGAGCGCCTTGATGTCGTCGTAGCCGCCGACGGGGCGGTCGTCGATCAGGATCTGCGGCACCGTGTAGCGGCCGGTCAACTCCACGAGCGCCTGCCGCGCGCTGAAGTCGGTGCGGGGGATGTAGATCTCGTCGTACTCGACGCCCTTGCGCGAGAGCAGGGCCTTCGCACGGGTGCAGAAGCCGCACCCGTCGCTGGTGTACACGCGGACTGTGGGTCGATTCATGCGAAAAGCGTAGCGTCGGTGTCGAGCGCGACGCCCGTCCGAGGCACCCCGCCGGGGGGCGCGTCATCATGGCGGGGTGGGGACGTACGACACCGAGGCCATCGTCCTGCGGAGCATCCGCTACTCCGAGGCCGACGCCGTCCTCGCGCTCTCCACGCGGGCCCGCGGCCGCGTCTCGGCCATCGCCAAGGGCGCCCGCCGCACGAGCTCCCGCCTGGGCGGCCGCCTGCAGCCGGGCGTGCGGGCCCTCGTGACCGTCCACGAGGGGCGTGGGGACCTCGGCACCATCCGCAGCGCCGCCGTCCTCGACGCGCACGCCGGCCTGTGGGTGGCCGGCCACCGGCTGCAGTCGGCCGGCTGCGTCCTCGAGACGGTGATGAAGGTGATGCCGGAGGGCGAGCCCTCCGAGGAGGCATGGAACCTGCTCGTGCGCGCGCTCGGCCTGCTGGCCCGCGCGCCCGCGCCGCCGGGGCCGGCCCGCCTCGACCCCCTCGTGCTCGGCGTGCAGGCCAAGCTCCTGGTCGTCAGCGGCCTGCTCCCCGTGCTGACCGCCTGCGCCCGCTGCGGCGCCGGGCCGCCGCTGCCCGCCTTCTCGGCCGCCGCAGGCGGCACCGTCTGCGCCGCCTGCGGGGCGGGGGCCGACCCGGTCGAGCCCGCCGCCCTCGCGGCCTTCGCCGGCCTCGTCGGGCGCCCCCTGGCCGAGGCGCCCGAGGCCGTCCCGCCCCCGGCCGCCGCGGGCGTGGAGCGCCTCGTCGGCCTCGTGCTGCGCGAGCACCTCGGGGTCCGCCTGCGCTCGGCGGCCCCCCTCTAGCCCCGTCCATCGCCGACGGTCCGCGCACGGTCCGCACGCGCCTGCCGTCGTGCGCCAATTGGCGCACGGCGCTCGCGCCAATTGGCGCGCCCCCGTCCGGCGCGCGCCCCGGTGGCACCCCGGCGGGGATTCACCCGGGTGATCCGGGAGGCGGGGTGATGACGGGTCACCCCGGGCGGCGCGAGCGTGGCGGCATCCCGCAGGAGCCGAGCCCGAGGGGGACGTGGCCGCCACCTTCCGCATAATCGTCCGTGGACGCCTGAGCGAGCGGTTCTGCCGCGGGCTCGCCGGCGGCGTCCGCCGCCGCGTCGAGGACGACCGGACCGTCATCGAGGGCGTCCCCGGCGGCCGGCCGGTCGCCGAGGTGCTCGCCGCGCTCGGCAACCTGGGCGTCGAGGTGGTCGAGGTCCGGGATCCTGCGCCGTCGTCCAGCAGTGAGGAGATGAGATGACATCGATCGCCGCCCTCGCCGCACGCCGGCCCTGGCGCATCATCGCGGTGGCGCTCGCGGTGTTCGCCGTGGCGCTCGTCGTGGGCGGGCCGCTGACCGGCAACCTGACCAGCGCGGGCTTCGAGGACCCGGACGCAGAGTTCGTCGCGGCCCGCGACGCGCTCGTGGAGGCCACGGGCGCCAACCCCAACCCGGGCCTGATCGCGATCGTCGATTCCGACGGCGCGGTCCGCTCGCCGGAGGGCCGCGCGGTCGTCGCGCGGGTGGCCCGCACGATCGCCGCCGACCGCGACGTGGCCGGCGTGGTCACCGCGTTCAACGGCGGCGGCGACGCGCTCGTCTCGAACGACGGCCGGGCGTCGTACGTGGCGGTGACCTTCGGCGACATCGGCGACGACGCCGCGGAGGACGCCGCGGGCCGCATCGAGGACGCCCTGGCCGGCGAGCCCGGCGTCTCGCTGGGCGGCGCCGTGATGGTCGGCAAGCAGGCCGGCTCGATCATCGGCGAGGACCTCGCCTCCGCGGAGATGCTCGCCTTCCCGATCATCTTCCTGCTGTCGCTGTGGGTCTTCCGCGGCCTCGTGGCCGCGCTGCTGCCCTCGCTGATGGGCGGCCTGGTCATCTTCGGCTCGTTCCTGGCGATCGGGCTGTTCAACGAGGCGATGACGCTCTCGGTCTACGCGCTCAACCTCGCCATCGGCCTGAGCCTGGGCCTCGCGATCGACTACAGCCTGCTGATCATCTCCCGCTACCGCGAGGAGCTGGGCGTCCACGGCCCCGGCCGCGACGCGCTGGCGCGCACGATGCGCACGGCCGGCAAGAGCGTGCTGTTCAGCGCCGTGACGGTCGCCGCCGCCCTCGCGGGACTGATGGTGTTCCCCCAGCGCTTCCTGTTCTCCATGGGCATCGCGGGCGTCATGGTGGCGACGATCGCGGCCGGGGTGGCGCTGCTCGTCCTGCCGGCCGTGCTCGCCCTGCTCGGCGGCCGGGTCAACGCCCTGGCGCCGCGCGCATGGCGCCGCCGCAGCGAGCAGGCCCACCAGGCCGCCACCTCCGGCTTCTGGTACCGGCTCTCGCACGCCGTCATGCGCCGCCCGGCGATCGTGGCGAGCGTCACCGCGATCGCCCTCGTGGTGGTCGCCCTGCCGGCCGCCGGCATCAGCTTCACCTCGGTCGACGCGAGCGTGCTGCCGGGGAGCGCGAGCGCGCGGCAGGTGGCGGACCGCCTCGACACCGAGTTCCCGCAGGACCGCAGCACGCCGGTCTACCTGGTGCTCGCCGCGCCCCCGGGCGAGGCGACCGCCGCCGAGCTCGGCGCCTACGCCGAGCGCCTCGGCGCGCTGCCGGGCGCGGCCGGCGCGACGCCGCCGCAGCAGGTCGCGGGCGGCGCCTGGCGCATCGACGTCTTCCCGGCCGAGTCGGGCCTCGCCGAGTCGAGCCAGCGCCTCGTGCGCGAGGTCCGCGCGGCGGACGCGCCCTACCCGGCGCTGGTGGGCGGCCTGTCGGCGAGCTTCGTCGACCAGAAGGACAGCATCGCCGCCCACCTGCCGTGGGCGGTCGGGCTCATCGCGATCACGACGATCGTGGCCCTGTTCCTGATGACCGGCTCGGTGCTGCTGCCGCTGAAGGCCGTGCTGATGAACCTGCTGACCCTCGGCGCGACGCTCGGCATCCTGGTGTGGGTGTTCCAGGACGGCCGGCTGGAGGGGCTGCTCGACTACCGCAGCGCGGGCGCGATCGACCTGACGCAGCCGATCCTGCTCGGCGCCATGGCGTTCGGCCTGTCCACCGACTACGCCGTGTTCCTGCTGTCGCGCATCAAGGAGGCCCACGACGCGGGCGCCGGCACGTCCGACGCCGTGGCCCTGGGGCTGCAGCGCACGGGGCGCATCGTCACGGCCGCGGCGCTGCTGTTCGCCATCGCCATCGGCGCGTTCGCCACGTCGCGGATCACGCTCATCAAGGAGCTCGGAGTGGGCACGGCCCTGGCCGTGCTGATCGACGCGACGATCATCCGGGCGCTGCTCGTGCCGTCGCTGATGGCGCTGCTCGGCCGGTGGAACTGGTGGGCGCCCGGGCCGCTGCGCCGCCTGCACGACCGCATCGGCCTGAGCGAGCACGCGGCCGGAGCGGCTCCGGCGGCACCCGCGGACGCGGGGCCGGGGCGGGCCGACTCGGCCGGCTCGACGGCCTAGCCGCCGGTCGCCGAGGGGGTGGGGGGAGGGGCCCGGCGATGCCGGGCCCCTCGTCGTCCCGCCTACCGGGTGCCCGCCGCGACGATCATCTCGCAGGGGCCCACGAAGCCCTCGGGTCCCTCGAACGCCGCGAGCGCCTCGCCCACCTCGTCCCAGGCGGCCTCGCGCGCGGCCTCGTCGAGGCCGGCGAGCATCTGGTGGAGGGCGCCGAACGACTCCCGCTCGAACCGCAGGCACTCCTGCGCCGAGGCCATGCGCACGGGGGAGGGGACGACACGGGTGCGGACCTCCCGGAAGCCGGCGGAGGCGAGCGCCTTCTCGACCACCCCGGGCGCCCCGAGGCTGAAGGGGCCCGGCTGGCCCGGCAGCGGCGCCGGGAGCTGGGCGCGCCGCCGGATGACGCCGACCGGCATCGAGAAGAAGCCGTTGCGCTCGGGGGGTCCGTAGACGATCACCGCGACCGTGCCGCCCGGCCGGAGCGCCCGGCGGATGCCGGCGAGCGCGGCCGCCTGATCGGGGAAGTAGATGAGGCCGACGCGCGAGATGGCGGCGTCGAACGAGGCCTGCTCCACCGCGGAGAGGTCCTCGCCGTCCATCACCGCGGTCTCCACGTTGGCCAGGCCGGCGGCCCGGGCCGACGCGGCCGCGTGCTCGAGGATGTTCCCCGAGATGTCGGTCGCGAGCACGCGGCCGGTGGGCCCCACGCGGCGCGCGGCCACCAGGCTCTGGCCGCCCGCCCCGGCGGCGACGTCGAGCACGCGGTCGCCGGGGCCGACCTCGGCCATGTCCAGCATCACCTCCGTCGCCTCGCCGAGCCACCGCTCGATCGCGGGGCCCCAGCGGTGCCACGCGTCGGCCGCCTCCTGCCACTGCTCGCGGGTCGTGGCCTTGACCGCCACGGGGTCGAACGTCGTCGTCGTCATCGCGCCACCTCCGGCTGCGGGATCACCTGTGGGGGCACCGTCGCGGCCGAGCGTCATCGCAGCGTGAGCCGCAGCGTCAAAGCGCGCGCCGTCCGACCCGCGGGCGCGTTGACGGCGGCCGGGCGCGGGGCGGACGATCGGCCGGTGCTGCGCGCGCGCCTCTTCGACGGGCTCCGGATCGAGATCGACGGACGCCCCGTGCCCCGGATCGCCTCGGCGCGTGCCCGATCCCTGCTCGCCTTCCTGTTGCTCCACCCCGGCCCGCACCCCCGCCTGCGCCTGGCCGGGCGCTTCTGGCCGGACGTCATGGACGCGAGCGCCCTCGCCTCGCTGCGCGGCGCCCTCTGGGTGCTCCGGCGGGCGCTCGACGAGGCCGGCGGCGGCGCCTATCTTGTGACCGACCGGCGCACGGCCGGCATCGCCGCCGACCGCCCGCGCGAGGTCGACGCCGAGCGCTTCGCCGTCCTCGCGGCGTCGGACGACATCGGCGCGCTGGAGCAGGCCGCCGCGCTCGCCACCGGCCCGCTCCTGGCCGACCTGACCGACGAGTGGGCGCTCGCCGCGCAGGACGAGGCGCGCGAGCGCCTGGTCGCGGTGCTCGAGCGTCTGGGCGACGCCGCCGAGCGCGCCGGCGACCTGCCGGCGGCGGCCGGCTGGGCGCGGCGCGCGCTCGCCCACGACCGGCTGCGCGAGAGCGCCCACCGCGCCCTCATCCGGCGCCTGGCGCTGCAGGGGCGCCGGGAGGGCGCGCTCGCCGCCTACCGCCGCTGCCGTGCGGCGCTCGCCGCCGAGCTGGGCGTGGCGCCCACGGCCGAGACGCGGGCGCTCGCCGCCGGCCTGGAGGCGCCCGACGAGGGGCGCCCGTTCGCGCGCGCCGCGGCCCGCGCGCCGGCCCCGGCGCTCGTCGGCCGGGACGCGGAGCTGTCGCTGCTGCGCCGCGCCTGGGACGGGGCGCGGGCCGGCCGCGGCGGCGTCGCGGTGCTGAGCGGCGACGCGGGCATCGGCAAGACGCGCCTGGCGGAGGAGCTGATCGCGTACGCCGTCGCGTCCGGCGCGCGCCAGGCGGCGGGTGCAGGACTCGAGCTCGAGGGGGCGCCGCCGTTCGCCGCCTGGTCCGAGGCGCTCGCCGGCCTGGTCGCCGCCGCGCCCGATCCGCCCGCCGGCGCCGCCTGGGCCGCGGAGCTCGCCCGCCTGTCGCCGGCGATCGAGACCGCCTGGGGCCGCCGCCCGCCGCCGCCCGCCGCGTCGCCGGACGTGGAGCGGGCCCGGCTGTTCGAGGCGGTGGTCGCGCTGGTGGGGTGGGTGGCCCGGGACGCGCCGCTGCTCCTCGTGCTGGAGGACATGCACCTCGGCGACGCGGCCGGGCTCGCGCTGCTCGCGTACCTCGGGCGGCGGCTACCGGAGATGGACGCGCTGCTGCTCGTCACGCGCCGGGCGGCGGTGGTGAACGGCGAGCTGGAGCTGGCGCTCGAGGGGCTGCGCCGGCGCGGCGCGCTGCGGGCCGAGCTCGCCCTGGGCCCGCTGCGGGCGGACGACGTGCGCCGGGTGGTCGCGGCCGCGGCCCCGGGGCTCGGCGCCGAGGCGCGCGAGCGGGCGGTCGGCCTCGCCGAGGGCAACCCGCTGCTGGCCGCCGCATCCGCCCGTTCGCTGCTGGAGGGCGACGACCCCGCGGAGGGTCTGCGCGCCACGGTCCGCGGGCCGCTCGCGCGGCTGCCGGTGGCGGCGCGCCTGGTCGTCGACCTGCTGGTCGTCGCCGCCCGGCCGCTCGACGCGGCCGAGCTCGCCCTGCCGGTGGGCGCCGAGGCGCTCCCGGAGGCGATCGCGGCCGGCGTCGGCGCGGGCCTGTTGCACGCGAGGGCCGACGGCCGGACGGCCGTCCGCCACGCGCTCCTGCGCGGGGCGTGCGCGGCCGAGCTGCCGCCCGGGCGGCGCGCCTGGGTCCACGGCGCCCTGGCCGCCGCCCTCGCGGCGCGCCCCCGGTCCGCCGCCGCTGAGGTCGCGCGCCACCTGCGCGGCGCGGGCGACGCGCAGGGCGCCCGGGACCGGCTGGCCGCCGCGGCGGCCGAGGCGCGCTCGCTCGGCGCCCTCGACGAGGCCTCCGCCTACCTCAGGGAGGCCCTCGGCCTGGACGAGGCCGGCCCGGCCCCCGCGGACCTGTGGATGGAGCTGGCGGCGGCCGAGGCGTGGCGGGGCCGGCGGGAGGCCTCGGCGGCGGCCTTCGCCGGCGCCGAGCGGGCGATCGCGGCCGCGCGCGAGCCCCGCGCGCTGGCGGCCGCGCTCGTGGCCCGGGGCGGCTGGCTGCGGACGACGCTCTGCGTGCCCGGCGAGGCCCTCGAGGCGTACGGCCGGGCGCTGGGCGTCATCGCCGAGGCGGACCTCGACGCCCCCGAGCTGACGGCCCTGGCGCTGGCGGGCTCGGCCTGGTCGGAGGCGGTCGCCGGCGACCCGGAGCGAGTCGAGGGCCTCGTGGCGGCTGCCGCGGCGGTGCCCGAGACGGCCGGCGACCGCGTCCTGGCGGCCGAGCTGGCACTGGCGCGCGCGGCGGGGCTGGCACGGCGCGGGCGCATGGAGGAGGCGGAGCGGCGCTACCGCGAGGCTGCCGCCCTCGCGCGGCGGGCCGGCCGCGGCGACATCGCGCACGTCGCGTGGGCCAACGCGGCGTCCGCCGCCGCCTGCCGCGGGGCGTTCGCCCGGGCCCTGGAGCTGACGGAGGGGGTGCCCGGCGACGGCGCCCGCGACGCCGGCCCGGTGCTCGCCGGCTTCATCGAGGCGGCCCGCGCCCACGCCCTCGCCCGCCTCGGGCGCCACGCCGAGGCGGCCGCCGCCGCCGAGGCCGCCGCCGCGCTGGCCGTGCGGTCCGGCGACCCGGCGCGGGAGGCCGGCGCCGAGCTCGATCGCGGCATCGTCGCGCTGGCCGGCGGCCGCCCCGCGGCGGCGGTCCGCCGCCTGCGGGCCGCCCTCGACGGCCCGGGCCGGGCCGTGCCGCGGCCGCTCGCGCGGCTGCTGCTGGCCGAGGCGCGCCTGGACGCCGAGGGGCCGGCCGCGGCGCAGGAGGAGCTCGCCAGGGTGCCGTTCGAGCCGGTGGGCGCGGCCGACCTGCCCGACACGCTCGTGGCGCGCATGGCGCGCCTGCAGGGCCGCGTGGCCTGGGCGCGGGGCGACGCCGCGCTCGCCCTACGGCGCCTCGACGAGGCGGAGCGGGTCTGGCGACGCAGGCTGGGCGACGCGGGGCGCGGGGACCTCTTCGCCGCGAGCCTCGTGGACCTCGGCCGCCCGCCGGTCGCCGGGCTCGTCGAGCCGGGGGTCGAGCTGGGGCGGACGCTGGCCGACCGGGCCGAGGTCCTGCGCGCGGCCGGCCGTGGCGACGAGGCGCGCGCGGCCGTCGCCGAGGCGCGCGCGCTGGCCGACCAGGCGCAGTTCGACGGCTACCGCGACCGGCTCGCCGGGCCGCTCGGGGTGGGCGGCTGATGCCGGCCTTCACCGAGGAGCTGCGCTGCGCCGCGCCGGCGGAGGAGGTCTGGAAGCTCCTGTACGACCCCTGGCGCTACCCGGAATGGTGGACGGGCACCGACGCGGTGACCGGCGGGGAGGGCGGGGTCGCCCGCCACTCCGGCGGCAGCGTGTGGCCGACGGCCGTCGAGGCCGGCCGGGTCGGCGAGCAGGTGGTGATCTCCTGCGTCCTCACCGACATCGTCTTCCGCTGGACGCTGGCGCCCGACGCCGGCGGGTGCCGCGTGCGGCTGGAGGTCGCGATCCCCGATCGCGAGGCCGCCCGCCTGGGCATGCAGGAGACGGCCATGCGCGACGCCATCGTCCGCCTGGCGCGCGCGGCCGAGCGCGCCGTCGCCTGAGGGGTCAGCGCCCGCGGGCGTCCGGCGCCAGCGGGCGGGGCAGGATGCCCCGCTCCCTGGCGCGGGCCACCGCCTCGTCACGGGTGGCGGCCCCCAGCTTGCGGTAGATCGACCGGATCTGCGTCTTGACCGTGTTGTGCGAGACGTAGAGCTCGGCGGCGATCTCGCGCAGCGACGCCGAGCCGGTCAGGTGGCGCAGCACGGCGAGCTCCCGCTCGGTGAGCGGGCCGGCCGCGGCGGGGCCGCCCGCGGCGGGCCCGGGCCGGCCGGCGCCCGCCTCCCCGAGACGCGCCTCGAGGCGCTCGAGGATCGCGGTGAGGTACACCGCGCCCCGGGCGGGCGCCAGCAGCCGGCGACCCTCGGCGGCCGCCGCGCGGGCCGCGTCGCGGTCGCCCGCGACCAGGAGCACGGACCCCCGCTTGAGGACCGAGTACGCGGTCTCGGTCACCGAGCGCCCGCGCCGGGCCAGGGCCACGGAGCGCTCGGCGAGCGCCAGGGCCTCGTCGATCTCGCCGCGCCCGGCGAGGATGCGGGCGAGGGTCGCGTGCGCCCCGGCGGCGTGGGGGTACTCGGCGTGGCGCTCGGCCGCCGCCAGCTCGATCGCCTCGCGCGCGCGGCGCTCCGCGAGCGCCAGGTCGCCGCGCTCCAGGGCCTGCCCGGCCAGGTGGCCCAGGGCCACGACGCACGGCGGCCACGCGTTGCCGTCGTGCGCGGCGGCGACGGCCTCCTCCAGCACGTCGCGGGCCTCGTCGAGTTCGTTCACGGCCTGCAGCGCGATGCCGAGCGCCAGGCAGGTGATCGCGCGCCACCAGGTGCCCCGCGAGGCGTCGAGGCGGTGGGCGACGCGCCCCTGCGCGACGGCCTCCGGCTCCTCGCCGTTCAGCAGGTGCACCAGCGACCGGCAGGCCGCCACGCCCGCCGCCACCAGCGCGGGGTCGCCGGGCGCGCCCGGCGCGGCCGCCGCCCGCTCGGCCGCGTCGACCCAGGGCGCGGCATCGTCGGCCCGGCCGAGGTTGATCTGGATCAGCGCCTGCGCCAGGCACAGGCGCGGGTCGCGCTCGGCCCGGCCGGGCGGGAGCAGGCCGAGCCAGCGCTGCGTGGTCACGGTCCAGCCGCTCGAGTGGTAGTCGGCCCAGTGCTCCGCGATCAGGTCGGCCGCGCGCTCGATCTCGCCGGCCGCGGCGAGGTGCTCGATGGCCTGATCGACCTCGCCCTCGGCGAGGTGCCAGCCGGCGGCGCGCCGGTGCAGCTCCGCCACCTCCGCGGGCGCCGTCAGCGCCAGCTCGTGGCGCAGCAGCTCGCGGAACAGGTGGTGGTAGCGGTACCAGCCGCGGCGGCTGTCGAGCGGGACGAGGAACAGGTTGGAGGCCTCGAGCTCGGCGAGCGTCCCCGCCGCGCCGGCCGTGCCGGTCACCGCGTCGCACAGCGGCGCCGTGAGGCGCTCGAGCACGGAGGTGCGCAGCAGGAAGGCGCGCCGGTCGGCCGGCAGCGCGCCGAGCACCTCCTCGGCGAGGTAGTCGACCACCAGGCGGTCGTCGCCCGCGAACTCGCCGATGAAGGCGTCGGCGTCGTCGCGGCCGCGGAGCGAGAGGCCGGCGAGGTAGAGGCCGGCCGCCCAGCCCTCCGTACGCGCGCGAAGCCGCTCGACCTGCCCGGGGGCCAGGCGCAGGCCGACGCCGTCGTTGAGCAGCGCGCCCGCCTCGGCCTCGCTGAAGCGCAGCTCGTCCGGGCGGATCTCGGCGAGGTCGCCGCGGGCCCGCAGCCGCGGCAGGCCGATCGGCGGGTCCGCCCGCGAGGCGATCACCACCCGCAGCGACGCGGGCAGGCGCTCGACCAGGAAGGCGACGGCCTCGTGGATGGCGCGCGCGGACACGCAGTGGAAGTCGTCGAGCGCGAGCACGGCCCGTCGCTCGAGCGCGGCGACGGCGTTGAGCAGCGACGAGAGCCCCGCGCCGAGCGTCTCGCCGCCGCCGGCCAGCGCACCCGCGGTGGCGTCGTCGACCGGCACGCCCGCCCGCCGCAGGGCCTCGGTCACGTAGCCCCAGAAGCGCGCCGGGTCGTCGTCGGACGGGTCGAGCGCCACCCAGGCGGCCGGGTGGCCGCGCTCGGCCAGCCACTCGCCGACGAGCGTCGACTTGCCCCAGCCGGCCCCCGCGCCGACCAGCGTCAGCCGGTGCCGCTCGACCGCCTCGTCGAGGCGCGCGAGCAGGCCGGGTCGCGCCACGAGCCCGGGCCGGCGGTCGGGCGGGCGCAGCTTCGTCTCGATGAGCGGCGGCGCCGCGAACGTGCCCACGGCAGGGATTCAGGCGGGCCGGACCGCGCGGGTCAAGTCGCCCACCGGACGGCGCCGATGGGCCCGCCGCCGCCGGGTAGACTCCCCCGACGTGGCGGGGGCCAGCTTCCAGGACGTGATCGCGCGACTCTCCGGCTATTGGGCCGAGCAGGGGTGCCTGGTCACCACGCCGTACCACACCGAGGTCGGCGCGGGCACGTTCAACCCGGCGACGCTGCTGCGCAGCCTGGGCCCGGACCCCTGGCGCGTCGCCTACGTGGAGCCGTCCATCCGGCCCACCGACGGCCGCTACGGCGAGAACCCCTTCCGCCTGCAGCACTACTTCCAGTACCAGGTGATCCTCAAGCCGTCGCCCGACGACGTGCAGGAACTGTACCTGGGCTCCCTGCGGGCGCTCGGCATCCGGCCGGAGGAGCACGACATCCGGTTCGTCGAGGACGACTGGGAGGGGCCGACGCTCGGCGCCTGGGGGCTCGGCTGGGAGGTCTGGATGGACGGGATGGAGATCACCCAGTTCACCTACTTCCAGCAGGCCGGCGGCATCGACCTGACGCCCATCTCGGTCGAGCTGACCTACGGGCTCGAGCGCATCGCCATGTACCTGCAGGAGGTCCGCTCGGTCTACGACCTCGAGTGGGGCCACGGCGTCACCTACGGCGACATCTACCAGCGCAACGAGGCGCAGTGGAGCCGCTACAACTTCGAGGTCGCCGACACCGCGACGCTGTTCGAGGCGTTCGCCCGTCACGAGGCCGAGTGCGGACGCTGCCTGGAGGAGGGCCTCGTGCTGCCGGCCTACGACCAGGTGCTGAAGTGCAGCCACGCCTTCAACCTGCTCGACGCCCGCGGGGTGATCAGCGTCACCGAGCGCGGCGCGTACATCTGGCGCGTGCGCGCGCTGGCCGCGCGCTGCGCCCGCGCCTACCTGGAGCTGACGGCGGGGGAGCCGGCCGATGCCTGACCTGCTCCTCGAGGTGGGCTGCGAGGAGCTGCCCTCCAGCGCCTGCCGCGAGATCGCCGAGCAGGCGCCCGGGCTGACCGCGGCCGCGCTCGCGGCGCTCGGGCTGGGCGAGGCGGCCGTCGAGGTGCACGTCGCCCCGCGGCGCTTCGCCGTGATCGCCGCCGGCCTGCCCGCCGAGCAGCCGGCGAGCTCGCGCACGGTGCGCGGCCCTGCCGCGTCGGCCGCCTTCGGGCCCGACGGCGCGCCCACGAAGGCCGCCGAGGGCTTCGCCCGGGGGCAGGGCGTGGCGGTGTCCGACCTGGTGGTGCGCGAGGACGGCGGGCGCGAGTTCGTCGTCGCCGAGATCGCCGAGCCGGCCCGGCCGCTGGCCGACCTGGTGCCCGGCATCGCCGCCCGCCTGGTCGACGGCCTGCGCTTCTCGAAGACGATGCGCTGGGGCGCCGGCACCGGCCTGCGCTTCTCGCGCCCGGTGCGCTGGATCGTGGCGAAGGTCGACGAGCGGACCGTGCCCTTCGAGCTCCACGGCCTGACGGCCGGCGAGGTCAGCATGGGGCACCGCTTCCTGGGCGGCCCGGTCACGATCGGCGCGGCGGGCGACTACGCGGCCGCGCTGCGCGAGGCGGCCGTCATCCCCGGTCACGCCGCCCGGCGGGAGGCCATCGTGGAGGGGCTCGACGCCGCCGCGGCCGCGGTGGGCGGCTCGTGGAGCGACCCCGGCGGCAAGCTCGACGAGGTGGTCTTCCTCGTGGAGTGGCCCAGCGTCGTGACCGGCGCCTTCGACGAGCGCCACCTGCGCCTCCCCGCCCGGGTGCTCGTGACGGCGATGCAGAGCCATCAGCGCTACTTCCCGCTCGAGGACGGCGGCGGCGCCCTGCTGCCGGCCTTCCTGGCGGTCTCGAACGGCGACCCGCGCCACGCGGAGACGATCACCCGCGGCAACGAGGGCGTGCTCGACGCGCGCCTGCAGGACGCAGAGTTCTCGTTCGACAAGGACCTGGAGGCCGGGCTGGAGGCGCTCGACGCGCGCCTCGACGCGATCGTCTTCCACACGCGGCTCGGCTCCATGGCCGACAAGCGCGACCGCCTCGTGGCCGGGGCCGGCCGGCTCGCCGACCTCCTGGGGGCGGACGCGGCGACCCGCGGGCACGCGGTCGAGGCCGCCCGCCTGGCGAAGGCCGACCAGGGCGCGGTGCTGGTGGCGGAGTTCTCGGAGCTCGAGGGCTACGTGGCCGCCGAGTACGCCCGGCGCGCGGGCGTGGCGGGCGAGGTGGCGACCGCCGTGGAGGAGCAGTACCTGCCGGAGGGCGCCGACTCGCCGCTGCCCTCCACGCCCGCCGCGGCGATCGTGGCCGCCGCGGAGAAGATCGACAACCTCGTCGGCGCGTTCGCCGCCGACGAGGCGCCGACCGGCTCGAAGGACCCGTACGGCCTGCGCCGGGCCGCGCTCGGGCTGGTGCGGATCGCGCTCGACCGCGGCTGGGACGCCCCGCTGCGCGAGCTCGTGGAGGGGGCCTACGACGCGTTCGCCGGCCAGGGCGCCGACCTGGTCCTGTCGCGCGAGGCGACGGCCGACGCGGTCGATGCCTTCCTCGCCGACCGCGTCGTCTACGTGCTCGGGCTGGAGGGGGTCGGCCCGGAGGCCGCGACCGCCGCGCTCGGCGCCGGCCTCGGCGGCCTCACGGCCACGGCGGCGTGGGCGCGGGCGATCCAGGCGGCCCGCCACGAGGCGGACTTCCAGGCCGTCTGGACGGCCAGCACGCGCCTCGCCCGCCTCGCCCGCAAGGGGCCGCCCGAGGACGCGCCGGTCGCCGACGGCGACGACCCGGGCGAGGCCGCGCTGCGCGAGGTCGCCGACGCCGCCCTGCCGCGCATCGAGGCCGCGCGCGAGGCGCGCGACTTCGCGGGGGCGCTGGCGCCGGCCGTCGGGCTCGCCGAGGCCGTCGACCGCTTCTTCACCGACGTGCTCGTCAACGCGGACGACCCCGGGGTGCGGGCCCGCCGCTACGGGCTCGTGCGCGGCGCCGCCGGGGTGCTGGCGCGGATCGCCGACTTCGAGCGGATCACCGAGGGCGGCGCCCGGTGAGCGCCTGAGCGGCATGGCCGCCTCCGACCGCCACTACGAGCTCGCCAGCCTGGCCGACCTCGTCCAGCTGATCGCCGAGGGCTGGCGGGTCACCCGCCTCCACTACGCCGACCGCACCGACCCCGCCGGCCCGCCCGCGGCGCTGTTCGCGCTGGCGCGCGCGGGGGAGGCGCGCGGGGTGTACGTGCCCGACGATGGGCGCGCGCTGTCGCACCGCACGCTGGTGGAGATCTTCCGCGAGACCCCCGGCGTGTGGAAGCACCGCTCGCCGCAGGCGGCGCCCGCGCCGGAGGTCCCGGCCGGCGAGCCGCCCGAGGCGTGGGGCGAGGTGCCGGAGCCGTTCCCGCAGGCGCTCGACCTGGTGCCGTCCTCGTTGCGCGAGGTGGTCCCCGTCAACCAGATCCAGTCGGTCGAGGGCCTCGACATCGCGATGGTGGCGCTCGAGCGCCACGACGCCGGCGCCCGCCTGCGCTACATGTGCCACGCCTCGGACGCCCGCACCCGCACCGCGATGTGCGTGCTCGACGTCGCCGTGGTGGACGACGCCGGGCGCCGCTACCGGGTGGCACCGACGGAAGGCCGGCCGGAGGGCAACCGCCTGGAGGGCGCGCTCGTGGTGGCCCCGGCGATCCCCGAGGACGTGCGCCGGCTGACGGTGACGGTCGGCACGGTGGAGGCCGACGCCGACCGCGGGCGGCGCGCCTCCGGCCCGTGGGTCTTCCCGATCCCGCTCCTGCCGGCGGTGTGAGCGCGGACCGGGTCTGGGCCCGCGAGCCGCCGCTCGGCCCCCGCGCGGCCCGGGCGGAGGCGGCCACGCGGGCGGCGCGCGAGGAGCCCTGCCGCTACCGCACCGCCTTCCAGCGCGACCGCGACCGGATCATCCACTCGACCTCGTTCCGCCGGCTCAAGCACAAGACGCAGGTCTTCGTCGCGCCGGCGGGCGACCACTACCGCACCCGCCTCACGCACACGCTGGAGGTCTCGGCCGTCTCGCGCACCGTCGCGCGCGCGCTCGAGCTCAACGAGGACCTGGTCGAGGCGATCGCCATGGGGCACGACCTGGGCCACGCGCCGTTCGGCCACGCGGGCGAGGCGGCCCTCGACGCCCTCCTGCGCGAGCGCCACGGGCGGCGCTTCCGGCACAACGTCCAGAGCCTGCGCGTCGTCGACGTGCTCGAGCGCGGCGGGCGCGGGCTCAACCTGACCGACGAGGTGCGCGACGGCATCCTCCACCACACCGGGCCGGGGCGGCCGGCCACCCTCGAGGGCCAGGTGGTGCGCCTGATGGACCGGGTCGCCTACGTCAACCACGACATCGACGACGCCCTGCGCGCCGGGGTGGTGGCGCCGGGGGCGCTGCCCGCCGACGAGGTCGCGATCCTTGGCGCGACCACGTCGGAGCGGCTCACGACCCTCGTGGCCGACGTCATCGAGGCCAGCCGCGACGCCGACGAGATCCGCCAGTCGCCGGACATCGGCGCGGCGTTCCTGCGGCTGCGCAGGTTCATGTTCGAGCGCGTCTACCTGGCGCCGCCGGCGAGCGTCGAGGCCGACCGTGCCGGCAACGTCGTGCGCGGCCTGGTCGACTGGTACGAGACCCACCCCGAGGAGCTCCCGCCGGCCGCCGAGGCCGACCCCGTGACCCGGGTGACGGACCACGTGGCCGGCATGACGGACCGCTACGCGCTGCGGCGCTTCCTCGACGCGTTCGTGCCGCGCGAGGGGCCGCTGTAGGGCCTACTCGGCGGCGACGACCCCCACGGGGCAGCTCACGCCGGTGCCGCCCAGGCCGCAGTAGCCGTTGGGCACCTTCGCCAGGTACTGCTGGTGGTGGTCCTCGGCGTAGTAGAAGGGGCCCGCGGGCGCGATCTCGGTCGTGACCGGCCCGTAGCCCGCCTCGGCCAGGCGCGCGGCGTACGCGTCGCGCGAGGCCTCGGCCACGGCGCGCTGCGCCTCGGAGGTGGTGTAGACCGCCGAGCGGTACTGGGTGCCCACGTCGTTGCCCTGGCGCATCCCCTGGGTGGGGTCGTGCGCCTCCCAGAAGCGGCGCAGGATCTCCTCGTAGGACACCTCGGCGGGCCGGAAGACCACCCGCACGACCTCGGCGTGCCCGGTCAGGCCCGAGCAGACCTCCTCGTAGGTCGGGTTGGGCGTGTGGCCGCCCGCGTAGCCGACCGCCGTGGTGTGCACGCCGGGCGTCTGCCAGAAGACCCGCTCCGCGCCCCAGAAGCAGCCGAGCCCGAGGACGGCCTCCTCCGTGTCCGGCGGGAAGGGCGGCTCGATCGGCGTGCCGAGCACGAAGTGCGTCCCGGTGACCGGCATGGAGGCGGCCCGCCCGGGGAGGGCGTCCTCCTCGGCGACCATCGCCGGCTTCGTCCAGGGGAAGAGGCCCATCGTCGTCCTCCTTGTCGCGGTCGACACCGAGGATAGGACGGTCCGGCCCGCCGCGCCTCCCTATCCTCCGCGGACAGCCCGGACGTCGTCGGACCGCTGGAGGCGCGTGCCCCTCATCTCCCCCCAGAGCGTCGAGTCGGTCCGCCAGGGCGCGGACCTGGTGGAGCTGGTGCGCGGCCGCGTCGAGCTGGTGCGCCGGGGCGGGCGCTGGTGGGGGAGGTGCCCCTTCCACGACGAGCGCTCGCCGTCGTTCAGCCTGCTGCCGCCGGACTTCCGCCGCTACTACTGCCACGGCTGCCACGCCACGGGGGACGCGATCACCTGGATGCGCGAGCAGGAGGGCGCGGCGACCTTCGGCGAGGCCGTGCAGGCGCTCGCCGAGCGCTTCGGCATCCCGGTCACCTTCGAGGAGGAGTCGCCCGAGGAGGCCGCGCGGCGCCAGGTCGTCGACCGGCGGCGCAAGCTGCTCGACCGCGCCGCCGCCTTCTACGCCGAGTACCTCTGGCGGGCCGACGAGGCGGCGGCCGCCCGGGAGTACCTGCTCGGGCGCGGCTTCGAGGAGGCGCTGCTGCGCGAGCTGCGGGTGGGCTACTCGCCGGGCGGGGGCGCGCGGCTCGCCCAGCGCGCGCTGCGCCAGGGGTTCACGCGCGAGGAGCTCGTCGACGCGGGCCTGGCGCGCCGGCGCGGCGGCAACGCGGCGGACTTCTTCACCTCGCGCATCATGTTCCCCATCGCCGACGGCCAGGGCCGGGTGCAGGGCTTCGGCGGGCGCACCCTCGATCCGGCGCAGCGCGCGAAGTACGTCAACTCGCCGGAGGGCCCCAACTTCCGCAAGCGCACGCTGCTGTTCGGGCTGGCCGAGGCGCGGGGCGCGGCGGCGCGCGAGGGCTTCTTCGTGGTGGTGGAGGGCTACACGGACGTGCTCGGGCTGCGCGCCGCGGGCGTCGGGTCGGCGGTCGCGTGCATGGGCACCTCGCTCACCACGGAGCAGATCCGCCTGCTGCGCCGCTGGGCCCCCGAGGTGCGCCTGTGCTTCGACGCCGACGCGGCCGGCGAGCGCGCGGCGTGGCGCAGCGTGGAGGCGGCCGCGGACGTCAACCTGGCGTGGTCCGCGGTGCCCCTGCCCCCCGGGCGCGATCCGGGCGACCTCGCCGTCGACGCGGATGGTCGCGCCGCACTGGCCGAAGCCGTACGGAGTTCGCAACCTCTGATACGTTCCCTCATCGCCGCCCGCGTCGCGCGGGCGGGTGAGTCACCCCGAGGACGGGAGGTCGCGTTGGAGGAGATCGCCGCGCTGCTCCGCCGCTTCCCGGACTCGGTCGAGAAGGACGAGGGGATCCGATTGACCGCGAGCCTGCTCCGACTGTCCCAGGGGATGGAGGAGCGCTTGCGCCGCTCCTCCGGCGAGGCCCCCGCCGCCGCCGCGCCCGCCGCCGTGCTGCCCGAGCGCGAGGCGTCGCCCGACGAGGTGCGCGAGCGCCGCTTCCTGGCCATGGCCGTGGAGCTGCCGCGCGCGGCGCGCCCCTACGTGGAGGGCCTGCCGCCGGAGGCGTTCGCCGAGGGCGCCCACCGGCGGGCCTTCGAGCTGGTGCGCCGGGGCGAGATCGACCTCGACGCCTGGCCGGACGAGTTGGAGGATCTGGCGATCGCGCTGCGCATCGAGATGGCCGACGGCACCCCGACCGAGGCGGAGCTGCGCGAGGCCGCCCTGCGGGTCGAGCTGCCGATGCTCGAGCGGCGCGCCGCCGAGCTGCGCGAGGCCGGCGACGAGCGGGAGCGGATGCGGGTGCTGCGGCTGGCGCGCAAGGTACGCACGGCCCTCCGGGGCGAGCGATGAGCACGGGCCTCTCGGTCACCGCCCTCGAGGAGGTCCGGGAGCTCGTCCAGGAGGGGCGCGAGCTGGGCGCCGTCCCGATCACGCGGGTGGCGGACGTCGTGGAGGCCGCCGACCTCACCGAGGAGCAGCAGGAGCAGCTGCTGCAGGTGCTCGCCGAGCTCAACATCGAGGTGCTCGGCGAGGGCGCCGAGGCGCCGAGCGCCGGCGGCCCGCGCCTCGACCTCTCGGTCAAGGCCAGCTCCAGCGACCCGGTCCGCATGTACCTGCGCGAGATCGGCCGCGTGCCGCTGCTGACCGCCGCCCAGGAGGTCTCGCTCGCCAAGCGCATCGAGCGCCGCGACATGGCCGCCAAGGCGACCCTCATCGAGGCCAACCTGCGCCTCGTGGTCTCGGTGGCCAAGCGGTACGTCGGCCGTGGGCTGGCCTTCCTCGACCTGATCCAGGAGGGCAACCTCGGCCTCATCCGGGCCGTCGAGAAGTTCGACTACCGCAAGGGCTACAAGTTCTCGACCTACGCCACCTGGTGGATCCGCCAGGCCATCACGCGCGCGATCGCCGACCAGGCCCGCACCATCCGCGTGCCGGTGCACATGGTCGAGACCATCAACCGCCTGTCGCGCGTGCAGCGCCAGCTGCTCCAGGACCTCGGCCGCGAGCCCACCATCGCCGAGATCGCGAAGGAGCTCGAGGTCACGCCCGAGCGCGTGCGCGAGATCCAGAAGGTGGCCCAGGAGCCGGTCTCGCTCGAGACGCCGGTGGGGGAGGACGAGGACTCCGAGCTCGGCGACCTGATCGAGGACCAGGGCATCCAGAGCCCGTCGGAGGCGGTCACCGCGCTGCTGCGCAGCGAGGAGCTCGCCGCGGTGCTCGGCCAGCTCACCGACCGCGAGCGCAAGGTGCTCGAGCTGCGCTTCGGGCTGCGCGGCGAGGAGCCCCGCACGCTCGAGGAGGTCGGCCAGCGCTTCGGCGTCACGCGCGAGCGCATCCGCCAGATCGAGGCCAAGACGCTCGCCAAGCTGCAGGCCTACCGCGACACCCAGCGCCTGCGGGAGTTCCTCGATTAGGCCGTGACGTCGGTCGCGGCGCACCGCGACGCGCCGGCGCCGGCGGCCGATCCGGCGGCCTCCCTGCGCTCGGTGTCCGGGCTGCCCGGGCCGCGGGGGAACCGGCCGGAGGTCGTCGTCTGATGGCGGGCGTCGTCGGCCTCGGGCGCGTGGCCGCGCGACGCGGCGAGCCGCTCGCCGCCGAGCCGCCCTCGTGGCGGAGCCCCACCCGACGTCCGCTGGGCCATGCGCGAGAACCCTCGCACGGCGCGCCTGCGGAGGGCCGATCCCGCCTGGACGACGCGCTGGCGGGACGCGCTCGCGGCCCCGCCGGCCGCCGGGCGGCGTGGGGGTCGGGACGCCGCTGGCGCCGCCGACCGTCCGCCCCCGCCCGCGGCGGTCGCTCGCGCGGCCTGCGCCTACGGCCGCGCGATCAGCGCGACGGCCTCGGCGCGCCGGGTGGCGCCGCCCATCTCGAGCGCGCAGCGCGCCGACAGGGCCAGGCGGTCGCCGGCCTCGGGTCGCCGCGCGGCCGGGCCGATCCACTCGATGCGCGGCGCCGGCCCGAGCATGGCGGCGCGCTGACCCCACACGAGCAGCCGGGCGATCGCCAGCGCCCCGGCGCTGACGCCGTCGGGCTCCCCCCGGGACGCCACGTAGCCGCGGTGGGCGGCGAGGCAGGCGACGAGGCTCAGGGCGTCCGGCTCGCCGTCGCGCTCGAGGTCGAGCTCGAGGAGCGTGGCGTCGGCCTCTCCGGCGTCGCCCTCGCGCGGGCGGGTGAGCCCCGGCGCGAGGCGGCGCAGGTGCGGCTGCAGCCCGACGCCGATCGCCTCGGCGCCGGCGCGCAGCTCGGCGTCCAGCGCGTCCGCCGCCGCGCGGTGGGCGTCGCCGAGGCGGAGCGTCACGGGCGGCGCCGCCCCCGGGTCAGACCGCGGGGGGCGGCGAGGCGACCTCGGGCTCGCCCGCCGGCGGCGCCTCGGTGAAGACGAACTCGTCGGGCTCCCCGCCGAGGCGGTCCTTGACGAGCCAGTAGGCGAGGCCGCCCAGGGCGAGCAGCACCAGCAGCTTCTTCATCACGTCTCCGTTCCGGTCCGGGAGTGGACGGGCGTGAACCGTAGCGCATGACCCGGGCGGCCCTGCGGATGCGCGCTCAGCCGCCGGCGCCCCCGCCGGCCACCCGCAGGACCACCTTGCCGACGGTCGCGTCGTCGCCGACCGCCCGGTGGGCCGCGGCGACCTCCTCCAGCGCGAGGACGCGGTCGATGATCGGCACGAGGCGGCCGTCGTCGAGCCGGGGGCAGCCCCAGGCGGCGAAGTCGCGCACGAGGGCGGCCTTCTCGTCGGGGGTGCGCCCGCGCAGCGTGCTGGCCCGGACGGTGGCCTGCAGCGGCAGCAGGGCGCCGAGATCGACCTGGGCGCGGCGGCCGCCCACCAGGCCGATCACCGAGATGCGCCCGAGGCGGGCGAGCGCCCGGACGTTCTCGTCCCAGTAGGAGGCCCCGACCGTGTCGAGGATCACGTCGGCGCCGCGGCCGTCCGTGGCGGCGCGCACCTCGTCGGCGAAGCGGCCGTCGCGGGCCACGACGGCGGTCGCGCCGAGCTCCTCCACCACGTCGGCCTTCGCCTCGCGGCGCACGGTGCCGACGCTGCGGGCGCCCATCTCGCGGGCGATCTGCACCGCCGCGGTGCCGACGCCGCTGGCCGCCGCGTGCACCAGCGCCGTCTCGCCGGGCGCGAGCCCGGCCAGGTGCCGTAGCGACAGGAAGGCGGTGAGGAAGACCTCGGGCACGGCCGCGGCCCGCACGAGGTCCATGCCGCGCGGCACCGGCAGCAGCTGGCCCGCCGGCACGGCGACCCGCTCCGCGTAGCCGCCGCCCGACAGCAGCGCCATGGCGCGGTCGCCCGCCGACCAGCCCTCGACCTCCTCGCCGACCTCGGCGACCACCCCCGAGGCCTCCAGCCCGAGGATCGGGCCGGCGCCGGGCGGCGGCGGGTAGCGCCCGGCGCGCTGCAGCAGGTCGGCGCGGTTGACCGCCGTCGCGGCCACCTCGAGCACCACGTCGCCGGGCCCCGGCCGGGGGTCGTCCACCTCCGCGAGCGCGAGCGCCTCGGGGCCGCCCGGCTCGGCGACGACGACGGCCCTCACCGGGCCCGCCGCGTCCGCCGCTCCCGCAGCCGGCCGATCACCACGCCCGCGACGGCGCCGACGGCGGCGCCGGCGGGCGCGACGACCTGCGCGTCGAGCGCCATCGCCGCGACCGTCCCCAGGCCGAGCCCCACCGCGGTGCCGTAGGACGCCCACGACAGGCGCCGCATGGGGGTCGCCCCGCTCAGCGGCGCCGGCGCGGGGCCACGCAGAAGTTGCTCACGCCCAGCGGGCGCTTCGTGAAGTCGTCCGTGCGGTAGGGCCACACGCGCCAGACGTAGCAGGCGCCCAGCACCAGCCTCGGCGCGCGCATCCGGTTGCGGCGCGGGAAGACGCTGCGCAGCTTGCGCAGCCGCACGGCGTTCGACGAGGCCATCCGGCTGGTGTCGACGCGGAAGATCTGCACGTTGTAGAGCCGGGTGCCGCGCGGGCCGCGCTTCCACCGCAGCATCGGCCGGCGCGTGCGCACGACCGCCGCGCGGCGCGGCGTGAGCCGGCCGGCGTTCTGCGACGGCAGCGCGATGCGGATGAGCGCGGGGCCGGTCGGCAGCGGCAGGGCCCCGGCGGCGATGGGCGACGGCGCGGCGGGGGCCGGCGCCGGCGACGCCGGGGCGGCGGGCGGGACCGACACGATCGAGAAGGCGGCCGCGGCCTCGGGGCCGGCGTTGCCGGCGGCGTCGATCTGCCGCACCACCAGGGTGTACGCACCGGGCTGCAGCGGGGCCGGCGAGGCCACCGGGCTGGTCGTCTCCACGGGTCCCTGGATCTGGCCGGTCGGCGCGTCGACGCGCCAGCTGAACCGCGCGCCGGCCTCGCCGCCGCTCCAGCCGAACGTCACCGGCTGCCCGGCGGCGATCGTGCTCGCCCCCGTGATCGTGAGCGGGCCGGGCGGCGTGCGGTCGACGACGAAGGTCCGCCGCGCGCTCTCGGTGCGGTCCTCGCCCTGGGAGTCGCGGCCCGTCCAGACGAGGATCGTGTGACGGCCGTCCCGGATGTTCTGCGGCAGGCGGATCGTGAAGGGGCTGCCGCGGTTGAACGAGAGCTGCGGCGCCGTGCTGGTCCACCAGTAGGTCGCGTCGGGGTCGCCGGTGACGGTGTACTCGGGCGGCCGGTTCCAGATCTCGTCGTCCGCGCCGGAGATGACGGGCGGGGCGGCGAGGGCGGCGGGCGCGGCGGCCAGGGCGCACGCGAGCGCGCCCGCGGCTGCGGCGGGCCTCCATCGAGCGTGGCACTGGCCCTGCATTTCCGCCACCCTACTGTCCCCAACGCGCGAACCTGAAACCGCCAGGGCACGACGATCACCCGTCCGGGGCGCCCGGCCGCACCGGTAGGCTGCCGCGGATGCCCCCGCACCAGACCCCCGAGCAGATCGCCGAGGCGCTCGCGCCCGCCCGCGCGGACGAGCCGCCCTCGGGCCCCTCCCTGCGCGTGCCGGCCGCCCGCTACGCCGCGATGAGCCGCGACGTGCTGCGCCAGACCCACGCCCACGACGCGGTCGAGCGGCCCGACGCCGCGGCGGCCTACGAGGGCCCCGTGGCGACGCTGCGGCTCTGGACCCGCGCCGCGCCGGGCGGCGCGCCGTGGACGGCGCTGGCGACGAGCGTCAACGAGGTCGAGGGCCGCGTCGCCGTGGACGCCGGCTACCGGGTGCCGGCCGACTCCGCCGAGCACGCCGCCGCCCTCGCGCGGGACCCGGCCCTGGCGCTCGGCACGCTGCTGTCCCGGTACGGGCTCTCCTACTACGCGGGCCGCCGGGTCTACCTGACCCCCCTCCACGTGGTGAGCCTCACCGCGCCGCTGGCCGAGCTGGGGCCCGACCAGTTCGCGCGCGCCGTCGGCCTCGAGGAGCCGGCCCCCGGGACCGACGTCGCCGTCAACGTCGCCTCGGCCCGCTCCCGCGACGGCCTCACGCGCCTCGCCTGGCTCTGGGTGCTCGACCTCACCCGCTACGAGGCCGACGCCCGCGCGCGACGGCGCTGACGCCCGGCGGCGTCGCCGGGACCCGCGGCGGGTAGCCCCGGAGGCGACGCGATCGAGGAGGTGGGCGATGGACCCGAGGCGAGCCGGCGACCCGGGCGAGGCCGGGCGGTGGGCGTCCGACGACGGACGGGAGGGCCCGGGCGTGCAGCCCGCGACCCTCGAGGGCAACGAGGGCTGGCCCGACGAGACCGGGCCGGCGGACGTGGCGGCGAGTGAGGACGCGGCGACGCCCTCGCCCTGACCCGCGGCGCCGTCGGCGCCTGATAGAAGAGGGGTCGTCTTGACCGACAAGGGGGCGCGGCGTGCACCACGAGGAACTGCCTGCGGATCCGCGCCGTCTGCGCCGGAACGAGGAGCTCATGGAGGAGCTCAACCGGCGGATGAAGGACCGCCTGGGCGAGATCCGCGAGGAGGACGACCAGGACGCGGACGCCCCGTTCGGCTTCTTCTGCGAGTGCTCGGACATCGACTGCCGGCTGCGCATCGACATCCGGCCGCGGCACTACGAGGCGATCCATCGTGACTCGGAGCAGTTCGTGCTCGTGCCGGGGCACGAGGTGCCGGCGGTGGAGCGGGTGGTCGACCAGGAGGACGGCTACCTGATCGTGCGCAAGATCGCCTGAGCCACCCGCCGGGACCGCGGCCCCGGCGGGTGGCTCAGGCGGTCACACCGTGAAGCGGGCGACCATCCGGTTGAGCTCGTCGGCCTGCTGCGACAGGCCGGCGGCCGACGCCGACAGCTGCTCGACCGACGCGGTGGTCTCCTCGGTCGAGGCGGCGACCTCCTCGGCCGAGGCGGCGTTCTCCTCCGAGACCGCGGCGACGGCGCCGATCGAGTCCTGCACCTGCACGGCGCCGGCCTCGAGCTGCTGGGCCGCGGCGGCGACCTGCGAGACCTCGCCCGCGACGTCGGCGACGCGCTGACGGATCGCCTCGAAGGCGCCGCCCGCGGCGGTGACCTTCGCCGAGCCCTCGCCGACCTCGCGGCGGCCCTCGTCCATGGCGGACACGGCCCGCTCGGTCTCGCGCTGGATGTCGCGGATGATCGCCTCGATCGAGCCGGCGGCCGCCTGCGACTCCTCGGCCAGCTTGCGCACCTCGTCGGCGACGACGGCGAAGCCGCGCCCCTGCTCGCCCGCGCGGGCGGCCTCGATGGCCGCGTTCAGGGCCAGCAGGTTGGTCTGGTCGGCGATCTGGGTGATCGTGCCGACGATCTGGCCGATCTCCCGCGACTTCACGCCCAGGCCGCCGACCACCTCGGCGACGCCGTCCACGGCGTGCTCGATGCGGCCCATCGCCTCGGTGGCGTCAACGACCGTGCGGCTGCCCTCGCGGGCGGCGGCGTCGGCCTCGTTCGAGGCGCCGGCGGCGCGCTGGCCGCCGGCGGCGACCTGCTCCACGCCGCTGGCCATCTCGCCGACCACCTGGGTCACCTCGGCGACCGAGCGCGCCTGCTCGCTGGAGCCGGTGGCGACGCCCTCCACGGTGCCGGCGATCTCGGCCACGGCGCGGCCGGTCTCCTCCGAGCCGGCGGCGATCTGGCCGGCCGTCTCGTTGACCCGGGCGGCCTGCTCGAGCACGCTCGAGACGACCGCGTGCATCGAGGACACCATCGCGTCGAAGCTGCGGGCCACGTCGCCGACCTCGTCCTTCTCGACGGCGCCGATCGCCACCGTCAGGTCACCGGCGGCCGTCGTGCTCGCCGCCTCGCTGACGCGGGTCAGCGGGCGCACGATGGAGCGCGTGATCAGCAGCGCCAGCACCGCGCCCACGGCGATCGCCGCGACGAGGATGGCGACGACGATCCAGACGGTGCGGCTGGTCGAGGCGCTGAGGTCGACGCTCGTCGCGTCGGCGATCTCGCGCCGGTGCTCGTCGAGGGCGGTGAGGTCGTCGAACAGCCGCTCGCGGGGCTCGCCCGCGGTGAGGACTACCCGCGTCGCCGCGGCGTCGCGCCCGCTCGTCTTGAGCGTGCTCGCGCGGCCGTAGATCACCGCCATCTCGTCGTGCGCGGCCGTCGCGTCGGCCAGGAGCTCCTTCGCCCGGCCGTCGTGAGGCAGCGCCATGGTGCGTCGGAACGTCTCGTTCGTCGCCGCCGCGCGCTCCCTGTACGCGGTGCCGTCCTCGGGCGCGCCGGTCAGCTGGAAGCGCAGCGCGGTCGCGATCTCGGCCGCCAGATCGGCGCGGAGCTCGCCGAACGCCGCGAACTCTGTCTCAGTGTCGTGGAGCGTCGCGCTGTAGTCCGCGTCGACGGACCTGATGTTCAGGATCGCGAGCCCGCCCACCACCGCGGTGAGGGCGAGCACCGCCGCGAAGCCGAGCATCAGCCGGCGTCCGAGGCGGAGGTTGGAGAGCCATGTCATCTCTGTGGACATCCTTGTCTGCGGCCCGGCGCGCCGGACCTGGTGGAGAAGGGGCCGGGGTCAGGCCCCGGGGCCGGTCGTCCCGCCCAGGAGGGCATCGACGTCCAGCAGGACCACGAGCGCGCCGTCGCGCCGGACGAGGCCGGCGACGGCCTCGGAGGCGAGGTCGCCGAGGGCCTCGGCGGGCTCGATCTCGTCGGTCCGGAGCGTCGCCACCTGCGTGACCTCGTCGACGATCCCGCCGACGCTGCCGTGGGGCAGCTCGAAGACGACCGTCGTGCGGTCGCCCGTCTCGGCCGTCCTGCCGCCGAGCAACACCGCGAGCTCGGTCACCGGCAGCACCGTGCCGCGCAGGCCATCACCCCGACCACGTGGGCGGGGGCGCCGTGCAGGGGCCGCGGGCGCTCGTAGGGGACGATCTCCTCGATCGATGCGATCGGCACGGCGTATGCCTCACCGGCGACCTGCAGGTCGCCGGTGACGGTGGTGCTCATTCGGGTGCCTCCCTGGTGGACCACTATCCCTGTCGGATCAGGAAGACATGAGATGAGCGACGTCCGCGGGCGGTGTGACCGCGGCCACCGCGGCCCTCGTGCCGGGCCGACCCCCGTCCGATAGCGTCCGCGCACGCGAGAGGAGACCCGTGCGCGTCCGCGACGTCATGACGAGCCCCGCGGTGAGCCTGCCCACGACCGCGTCGGTCGCCGAGGCCGCCGCCGCCATGGTGCGCGACCGCATCGGGTGCGTGGTCGTTGTGAGGGCGGACGACCCCGGCCGCGTCGCCGGCCTGTTCACGGAGGCGCGGCTCGAGCTGGCGGAGGCGACGGTCCCGATGGCCATGCCCGCCACCACGGCGCCGCGGCTGATGGACCTGTGGGCGCAGAGCCCCGAGCAACTGGAGGGCGCCCTGGCGGCCGTGGCGGGCCGGCGGCTCGCCGAGGTGATGGAGGAGGCGACGACCGCCGACGCCGACGAGCCGCTGTGGGAGGCGATGCGGCGCATGGCCGAGCTCGGCATCCGCCGCATGCCGGTCCTGGAGGGCGGGCGCCTGGTCGGCCTGGTCGCCCGTCACGACCTCCTCAAGGCGGTGGCCGCGCTCGGCGGGGCGGGGGCCGCGCGGCGCTGAGCGGCGCGTGGCCGGGCGGGTGGTCCCGGGCCCGGGCTCCGGTGTATGCATGCGGAAAAGCCACGACGCGCCGGGCGCCCGGCGCGTCCCGCACCCCGGAGGGGTGGCGATGCCCACCTACATGAACCTCTTCACGTACGACCGCGACTCGTGGCGGGCGATGGTCGGGGCCCCGGAGGACCGCTCCGCCGCGGCCCGCAAGGTGGTCGAGGCCGCCGGCGGCAGGCTCGAGGGCTTCTGGTGGATGCTCGGCGAGCACGACGGGCTGGTCATCTACAGCGCCCCCGACGGAGCGGCCGCGGCCGCCGTCTCGGCGGCGATCGCCGCGAGCGGCCGGGTGGCGCGCATGCAGACCAACCAGCTGCTGACGGCTGACGAGTCCCGGCGCGCGCTCGAGCGCGCCCGCGACGTCACGGAGGCGTACGAGCCGCCCGGGGGGCGCGACTGGCGCGCCGACTACGACGAGGGCGTGTCGGTGGGGTGAGCGCCGCCGGCGCTCAGCCCCGGCCCTCCCGCCGGTGGCGGACCCTGCGCCGGATGGCGAACGAGGTCGCGATGCCGAGCAGCCAGCCGAGCGCGGCGGCGACGAAGATCACCAGCGCGAGCGCCGCCTGCGTCGAGCCCACCAGCCAGTCGACGCGCACCTGCTCGCGGTTGGCGACGACCCACGCGATCAGCAGGCCGACGATCACCAGCCCCAGGATCGCCGCGGCGTAGAGCTCGGCGGTGCGGCCGCCGCGCCGCGCGCGGTCCAGGCGGCCGGCGCCGCCCGGCTCGCCCGGTGCCGCGGGCGGCCGTTCGTCGGGACCCGGGGTCGTGGGCTCGCTCGCCATGGCGACAGCCTTCCCGCCGACGGCGGCCCGCAATCCCCGCGGACGCACCGCGGGCGGGAGGCGCCGGGCGAGCGCGTCGGCGAGCGCCGCGCCGGCCGGGGTGTCGAGGTCGCCCCGAGGAGCCGCCCGCGGGCTCGCCGCGGCCGCTGGTGACGCGGGGCGGCGGGTGGGAGGATGCGACATGGACGCCGTCGAGTCGCTCGGGGCGCTGCGCGCCGCGCTCCTGCGCCTGCACGCGGAGGTCATCGAGCACGAGCGCCGCACCTACGAGCGCGTCCACGGGCGCGTGTCGGCGGGCGACCTGCTGCGGCTGACCATCTCCTCGCCCTGGTTCGCCTGGGTGCGACCCCTGTCGGAGCTCATCGTGGCGATCGACGAGGCGCTCGGCGCCGAGGAGCCGCCCGACGATGCGGGCGCCGGGGCGCTGGCCCGGGCCGCCGCCGCGCTCGTCTCCGCCGGCGACGCCCCGGGCGCCCTGGGGCGCCCGTATGGGACGGCGCTCCAGGAGGCGCCCGGCGTGGTGCTGGCGCACGCGGTGGTGCGCCGGGCGCTGCGGGCGTGGCCGGACGAGGGTCCCGCCGCGCCGCAGGCGCCCTGAGCCGCGCGGGCCGCTACTCGGCGTCCACCTTGAACGCGACGTCGACCGTGGCCTGCCACCGGTCCACGCCGCCCTGGTCGTTGACGTTGGCGCGGATGCTGGCGACCTCGATCCACGTCTGCCCGTGGACGCGGTGCGCCGACGTGCGGAGCGCCACCTTCACGGCCTCCTCGATCGACGTGGCGGACTCGCCGACCACCCTCACGACCTTGAACGCGGTGTCCATTCCATCTCCTCGGGACGGGGTTGTCGGCCCCCTGTACCCATCGGGCGGGCGCTCGGCACGCCGCCGCCCGGCCCGGCGCGGTGCGCTCGGGGCGATCCCGCCGTCGGCGGTGGCGGCGCGCGGAGGCGGGCGTCCCCGCCCCCGGCGCGCCGCGGCCTCGCCGACCGTGACGAACGTCGGCGACGCGGCGGAACGCGGGCCGGTGACCCGCCGGCCCTGGGCTCCGCTCGGCGCATCGGCGCCGCCAGGTCCCCGGGAGCGGGTCAGCGGAGACGGGGCGACACCGATCACGACCGGTCCGAGCGGGCACCCCGTGGGGGAGTGGGTTGCGGACGCGGCGGGGAAGTCCCGATCTGAGCCGGCCATTCCGGGCCACCGATCGGGAGCGGCGAGATGCCGGTCGAGGTATGAGCGTGCCCGCTGTGCAGAGGGCGAGGGAACGATCCGGTCGGCGCGACCGGGCGGTCCACAGCGGGGCGGCGGCGCGGGCTGGCTCGCGGAGGAACCGGCGGGACGACCTCGTGAGGGGTTGTTGAAGCGGCTCGCCGTGGTGGGCGGCAACGCCGCCGGGATGAGCGCCGCGGCGGTGGCGCGCCGGCGCGACCCCTCGCTCGACGTGCTCGTGCTCGAGCGCGGCGTGCACGCGTCGTATTCGTCGTGCGGCATCCCGTATCTCGTCGGCGGCACCGTCGGCGGGGCCGACCGCCTGATCGCCCGCAGTCCCGAGGACCTCCGCCGGGCCGGCATCGATGTGCGGACGGGGTGCGAGGTCACGCGGATCGACCTCCGCGGGCGGACGCTGACGTACCGCGACGGGGGCGCGAGGACGGAGCGGCGGGAGGGCTTCGACGAGCTCGTCTACGCGACGGGCGCGGTCGCCATCGCGCCGCCCGTCCCCGGCGCCGAGTCGGTCGAGGCGGTGCGAACCCTCGACGCGGCCGAGCGCCTCGTGGCACGGCTGACCCGGGCGCGCGGCCGCACGGCCGTCGTGATCGGCGCCGGGTACCTGGGCCTGGAGATGGCCGAGGCGCTGGCCTCGAGGGGACTGGAGGTCGCCCTCGTTGACCGCGAGCGCCAGGTCATGTCGTCCCTCGACGCCGACATGGCGGGTCACGTCCAGGCCGCGGCGGAGGGCGCGGGCATCCGGGTGATGCTCGGCGTCGATGTCCGCGAGATCGCCGGGGGTCCCGACGGCGGGCCTCGCGTCGTCCGCACGACGGCCGACGACCTCCACGCCGACCACGTCGTCGTGTCGACTGGCGCCCGGCCCGCCACCGAGCTGGCGGCCGCGGCCGGCCTCGAGCTCGGACGCACCGGCGGCCTGCGCGTCGACGACCATCAGCGGTGCGCGGGGCACGAGGGCGTCTACGCCGCCGGGGACTGCGCCGAGAGCCGGCACCGTCTGCTGCCCCATCCGGTCAACGTGCAGCTCGGTACGCATGCCAACAAGCAGGGGCGCGTGGCCGGCACGAACGCCACCGGTGGCGACGTCGCCTTCCCGGGGGTGATCGGGACGGCGATCTCGCGCATCTGCCGGCACGAGGTCGCCCGCACCGGCCTGAGCGAGACCGAGGCGGCTGCCGTCGACCTCCCGGTCGTCGCCGCGACGATCGAGGACTCGACGAGGGCGCGCTACTACCCGGGCGCCGGACCGATCTGGGTCAAGGTCGTCGCCCACGCCGAGACGGGGCGGTTGCTCGGCGGTCAGATCGTCGGCGTGGAGGGGGCGGCGAAGCGCATCGACGTGCTCGCGACGGCCGTGTGGACCGGCATGAGCGCCGGCGAGCTGGAGCTGATCGACCTGGGCTACGCGCCGCCCTTCGCGGGCGTCTACGACCCGCTGCTGATCGCGGCCCGTCAGGCGGCGCACCGCGTCCGGGCGCCCGCGCCGCGGACGGCCCCCCGGCGCACGCGCGATTGACGCTCGCCGCTGCGGGCATACATCCGATGATGCGTGAGCTGTCGCCGATCGATCTGTCCGATCCGGACGCCCTGCTGGCCCTCTCCCGCCGGACCGCTCCCGCCGGCGTGCTGTCGATCTACGTCGGAGCGGACGCCGGTGCCGATCCGGGTCTCCGCGGCGCCGCGATCGACCTGAAGAACCGGCTCGCCGAGCTCGAGCGCAACGTGACGGCCGAGGGACCGCGGGAGCGCACGATGGCACTGCGCCAGGGGCTCGAGCGTCTCGATCCCGAGATCCGGCGCCTGACCAGCCCCGAGGAGTCAGGGCGCGGGCGGGCGCTGTTCGCGCCGCTGGGGGAAGGGGAGGGGGAGGCGATCCGGTTCGCGAGCCGGATGCCGCTCGCGACACGCGTCGTCCTCGACGCTGGGGCCTTCATCCACCCGCTGCTCGAGCTGCTCGACGAGGGGCGCCCCGCCGGCGTGGTGCTCGTCTCCCAGGACGAGGCGCGGGTGCTGGAGTGGCGGCTCGGCGAGCTGCGACCGCTGGAGCGCCTGGAGCCCGAGGCCACCGAGGCGCCGCACGAGCGGCCGGGGCCGATCGGCTCGAGCCCGAGCGAGCGGGCGCGGACGCCCAAGCGCGAGCAGCGGCAGGCCCGGGAGCACGAGGGGGCGCGCCGCTTCCTCGAGCAGGTGCAGGAGGCGGCCGCGCGGCTCGGCGACCGGCACGGCTGGGAACGGATCCTCGTGAGCGGCGGCGACCGCCTCACCGATCCGCTGGCCGACGCGCTGTCCGCCCCCCACGGCGCGGAGGTCGTCCGCGATCCCCGGGTGCTGACCCAGCTGGACGAGGCGAGCCTGTCAGCGGCCCTGACCGAACAGCTCCGGTCCGCGTACGCCGAGTACGAGGCCCGCCTCGTGCGCGATGCGCGCGAGGCGGGCCTCGGGCCGGGCGCCGCCGCGCTCGGGCTCTCGGAGGTGGTCGGCGCCCTCAACGAGGGCCGCGTCGCCCACCTCCTCTACGACCCCGCGGTCCGCTATGCGGGGGCGGTCGGTGCCGACGGCCGGTTGCACGCGGGCGAGGAGTTGCGGGCCGCGGTGGGCGGGGTCGTGGACGAGCCGCGACTGACGGAGCGGCTGGTCGAGCGCGCCCTGGAGACCGGCGCGCGGGTGACGCCCGTGGAGGGCGCGGCGGCGGGCGCGCTGGCCGAGGCCGCCGGTGTCGCTGCGCTCCTGCGCTGGTAGGCCGGCCGATCCGCCCGGCACGGCGGCGCTCAACGGCCGCTGCGCAGCTGGCGCAGCACGTAGTGGAGGATGCCGCCGTGGCGGAAGTACCGCCACTCGTTGGGGGTGTCGATGCGCACCTTCGCGTCGAAGGCGACGCCCGTGGAGGTGGTGACCCGCAGGCGGGTGGCGCCCTGCTCGAGCGGCGCCAGGTCGAAGGTCTCCTGGCCGGTGAGCCCGAGCGAGGCGGCCGACTCGCCGTCGGGGAACTGGAGCGGCAACACGCCCATGCCGACCAGGTTCGAGCGGTGGATGCGCTCGAAGGAGCGCGCGAGCACGAAGCGGATGCCGAGCAGGCCGGGGCCCTTCGCCGCCCAGTCGCGGGAGGAGCCCGACCCGTACTCCTCACCGGCCAGGACGCACAGGGCGACGCCCTGCTCGGCGGCCGCCATCGCGGCCTCGTAGATCGAGGTCTGCTCGCCGTCCCAGACGGTCACCCCGCCCTCGGTGCCGGGGGCGAGCCGGTTGCGCAGGCGTACGTTGGCGAACGTGCCGCGCATCATCACCTCGTGGTTGCCGCGGCGCGACCCGTACGAGTTGAAGTCGCGCCGCTCGACGCCGTGATCCAGCAGATAGCGGCCCGCCGGCGCCTCGGGCGCGATCGCGCCCGCCGGTGAGATGTGGTCGGTCGTGACGCTGTCGCCCAGCAGCACGATCGCCCGGGCACCGGCGACCGGCGCGAAGCCCTCGTCCGGCTCGGCCGCCATGCCGTCGAAGTAGGGCGGGCGCTTGACGTAGGTGGACCGCGGGTCCCATGCGTAGCGATCGCCGGCGGGGACCTCGAGCGCGTTCCAGTGCTCGTCGCCGGCGTAGACCTCGCCGTAGCTCGAGCGGAACATGTCCGACTCGACCGCCTGCTCGATCGCGTCGCTCACCTCGCGGCGCGACGGCCAGATGTCGGCCAGCCGCACGTCGCCCTGCACCGGCTCGCGGGTGATGTCGAGGTCCATGCGGCCCGCGAGGGCGTACGCGACCACCAGCGGCGGGCTCGCGAGGTAGTTCATCCTGACCTCGGGGTGGATCCGCCCCTCGAAGTTGCGGTTGCCCGAGAGCACCGAGCACACCGTCAGGTCCCGCTCGGCGATCTCGCGCGAGATCTCCTCCGGCAGCGGGCCCGAGTTGCCGATGCAGGTCGTGCAGCCGTAGCCGACCAGCGAGAAGCCGAGCCGCTCCAGCGGCTCGATCAGTCCGGCGCGCTCAAGGTACTCGGTGACCACCTTCGACCCCGGCGCGAGGCTGGTCTTGACCCAGGGCCGCCGGACCAGCCCCGCCTCGACGGCCTTCCTGGCGAGCAGCCCGGCGCCGAGCATCACGGAGGGGTTCGAGGTGTTGGTGCAGCTCGTGATCGCGGCGATCACGACGGCACCGTGGTCCAGCCGGTCCCCCTCCGCGTGCGCGAGGACGGCCGGCGCGCCGTCGGCGCGGTGCGCCGGCATCGGCTTCGGCGAAACGCCCTCGGCCTTGCTGGAGGGCGGGTCGCTGGCGGGGAAGCTGAGCGCCGACGACGTGTCCCAGCCCTCGTACGCCTCGCCCGAGACGAAGCCGCGCAGCTCCGCGCGGAAGTCGGCCGCGGCGTCGGTCAGGGCGACGCGATCCTGCGGCCGGCGCGGGCCGGCGAGGCTCGGCTCCACCGTGGACAGGTCGAGCTCGAGCGTGTCGGAGAAGACCGGCTCGGGCGCTCCCGGCTCGTGGAACATGCCCTGCGCCCGGCAGTACGCCTCGACCAGCTCGACCTGCTCGGCGGGGCGGCCGGTGAAGCGCAGGTAGCGCAACGTCTCCGCGTCGACCGGGAAGATGCCGCAGGTGGCGCCGTACTCGGGCGACATGTTGCCGATCGTCGCCCGATCGGCCAGCGGGAGGGTCGTCAGGCCGGGGCCGAAGAACTCGACGAACTTGCTCACGACCCGCCGCTGGCGCAGCATCTGCGTGACGGTCAGGACCAGGTCGGTGGCGGTCGACCCCTCGGGCAGCTCGCCGGTCAGGCGGAATCCGACGACCTCCGGGATGAGCATCGAGATCGGCTGGCCGAGCATCGCCGCCTCGGCCTCGATGCCGCCGACGCCCCAGCCGAGCACGCCGAGGCCGTTGACCATCGTGGTGTGCGAGTCGGTCCCGACCAGGGTGTCGGGGAACGCCCGGCCGTCGCGCGCGTGGACCACATTGGCCAGGTACTCCAGGTTGACCTGGTGACAGATCCCCGTGTTCGGCGGCACGACGGAGAAGTCGTCGAACGCCTCCTGGCCCCAGCGCAGGAAGGCGTACCGCTCGCGGTTGCGCTCGAACTCCAGCTCGGCGTTGCGCTGGAAGGCGAGCGGCTCGCCGAACACGTCGACCTGGATCGAGTGGTCGATGACGAGCTCGACCGGCACGAGCGGGTTGATGAGCGTCGGGTCGCCGCCCAGCTCGTCCATCGCGTCGCGCATCGCGGCGAGGTCGACGATCGCCGGCACGCCCGTGAAGTCCTGCATCAGCACGCGGCTGGGGCTGAAGGCGATCTCGATCGACGCCGGCCCGGCGGGGTCCCAGCGGGCGAGCGCCTCGATGTCCTCCCCTCTGACCGCCGTGCCGTCCTCCGAGCGCAGCAGGTTCTCGAGGAGGATCTTCAGCGAGAAGGGCAGTCGCGCCACGTCGAAGCGCTCCTGCAGCGCGCCCAACCGGAAGATCTCGAGCCCCCGCCCGCCCACGTCGAGGCGATCGCGCGCTCCGAAGGAATCGGGATGTCCGCTCATGAGCCGAACGTACCCATTCCGGCCCACGCCTACGGCGTCCCCGCGTGCGCGCGAGCCATCTCCTCCGGCTCGGGCGTCCATCGCGTCGCCGCCACGCCGAGCACCGAGAGCGCGAGCACCGCGCCGACCGCGGCCGCCACGCCGGCCGCCTGGGCGAGCACGCCGAGCAGCGCGAAGGCGATCATGAGCACGCCGATGATGGTGTTCGCGAGGGCGACGTAGAGGGGGCGCTCGCGCGGCGGCGCGGCCGTCACGAGGTACGCCTTGCGCCCCAGCCGCACCCCCTCCTGCGCCACCACCGCCACGAACACGACGCCGGCGTAGGCCAGCTCGCCCCCTGCGTCGGCCAGCATCAGCGCGACCGCGAGCACCGCAGCCAGCGTCCCGATCATCCCGGCCACCGTCATGACCGCGCGGTCGGACGCGTGATCGGTGGCCCACCCCCAGACGGGGTTGCCGGCCACGGCCGCCACGCCGGACGCGACCAGGAAGGCGCCGAGGCCCGACGCATCCACGCCCGCCTCACGGGCCGCCAGGACGTAGAAGGGCACGGCCACCTCGGTCGCGGCGAGCAGGCCGCGAGCCAGCAGGAACCGCCGGAAGCCCGCGACGCGCCGCAGCAGCGCGACCCCGGCGCGCGCCTCCGCGAGCGGCGTGCGGCCGCCGGCGACGGGGCCCGCCGGCTCACGGATCAACGAGAACAGCCACGCGCCGAGGACCCAGAGCGCCGCCGACCCGATCAACAGCGCCACGAAGGTGCCGCGCGCCGGCTGCGGGCCCAGCGTCGCCGCCAGGACGCCGCCGACCACGACCCCGATCAGCCCGCCGATGGCGGCGCGCAGCCCGAGGAGGCGGCCGCGGCGCCGCCTGGGGATCGTCGTGCCCATCACGTCGCCGAAGGCCACCGAGCCCGCGCCGCTCGCCAGGCTGAAGAGCGCGAGCATCGCCACGAGCACGACCCCGGCGGCCGACCCCGACAGCGTCGCGGCCACCACCGCGCTCACGAGGAGCGTCGCCGCCTGGACGAGCCCGGCGGCGACCCAGAAGCCCTTGCGCCGCCCGAACGCCCGCATCCGGCCGGACACGATGAGCCCGGGCACGAGGCTCGCGCCGCGCCGGACGGGCTCGAGCGCCCCGACGAGCCCGATCGGCGCGCCGACGGTCGTCAGCAGCAGCGGCAGCACGACGCTCGGGCTCGCGATGAGCTCGGCGCACTTCGTGCTCGCCCCGTTGGCGACGTTGAGCGCGAAGTTGCCCGGGGCGTCGTGGCACGCCTCCTCGGGGATGTCCTCGCACGCGCTCCCCTCCGTCGCGTCGTCGGCGTCGAGGAGCTCCCTCACGCGGAGCGTGCGACCCGTCACGGGCGTCACCTGGTATGCCGACGTGGCGAGCCGGCCTCGCGGGACCGGCTAGCCGAGCTTCAGGATCGCGTCCATGAGCGCCTCGTCGGCCGTGCCGCCGAAGCCCTCGACGAACCTTCCGCCCCGCACGAGGTGGACGTGCATGCCGGGCAGGGGCACCTGTGTGTCCGGGGTCGGCGGCGTGTTGCCGGGCGTGACCGGGTCAGGGCCGAAGACCTCCCATCCCTCTGCGCGCAGATCGGCCAACGCAAGCCGCATCGGGGCGGTCAACATGGACGTCACCGATCCTTTCCCGGACGATCAGCCCACCCGTCCCCGACCGCATACCCGCGACGACGACCTCCGACGCCCGCCGGCGAACGAACCCGCGCGTGGCATCCGCCCGGCGAGCGCCGGGCGGGCCGCCGTCTGCCGCGACCGTCCTGCGCCGAGCCGGCCCCGTGCGACGACGTGGCCGCCGCCTCTGGCGCCGCGTCCGGCCCACGGCATGCGCGGGTCGAGGCGCCGGCCCCGAGCCCGGCGGCCCGAGGCCCCGACGCCTCCCGTGCGGCGCGCGAGGGGCCGACGCGGTCGCCAGGGTCACCCGCCCGCTCGGTGCGCCGCGGCGGACCGTGGTGGGGCAGCGCGTCGCACGCGGGTGACCGTGGCGCCTGAGCGGCGTGGAGCGCGTCGCAGGGCGTCGGTGAGCTGCTCGCTCCGTCGCTGCCGCTGCGCGCGCCCGCAGCCGCGGACGGCTCCGAGCTGCCGTCGACCCGTCCCGGTGCGCACCGCGAGCACGGCGGTGAGGAGCGCGATGCGGACATCGTCCGGTCGGCCGTGCGCTGCGGCGGTCGCGTGGCCCACGAGGCCCGGGGCGACGCCGGGCTCCTCGGGCCGGGCCGCCCCGTCCCGCACCCTCATCGCGGCTGTCGCCCGACGCTGCAGGGGCGCGGAGCGCCAGTGGGGACGGGGGGATTCGAACCCCCACGGGGCCTTCGCCCCAGCGGTGTTTGAGACCGCCGCGTCTACCGTTCCGCCACGTCCCCCGGCGCCCAGTGTAGTGCCGCGGCCGGCGCCCCCGCTCGACAGCCGCCGACGTATGTGCCGATGCGAGGGGGCACGCGAGGCCAGGGGAGGACGCATGCGCGATCGAGCCGCGGGGACGGGGTCCCTGGCTCGCGGAATGGCGCCGGCGCACCGACGCGCCGATGATGGCGCACCTGCCGCTGGGCCTGGCCGCCCTCGCGGCCGCGCTGGGCCCCGATGAACGGCGCCGGTCCTGCCCCCCCCGCGCGGCGGCGGGCTCGGCCTGGGCGGCGCGATGCTGACCCGGGCGCCGGCCGGGCGGCTGATGGCGGCCACGGTCGTCGCGACCGTCGTGGCCCGTGTTCATCCAGCGGGCCGGCGGGATGCTGGAGCCGCACCTCGCCGTGTTCGTGGCGCTCGCGGAGCTCGTCACCCCCCGCGACTGGCGGGTGCTCGTGCGGGCCGCCCCCTGCATCGCGGTGCAGCACCTCGGCGAGGCCCGCCTGCAGGCGGGCGCCACGGCGTGCGCGTGGTGCCGGCCGACCGCGCGGGCGACGACATCATCCTGTTCCACGCGGTGGTCGTGGTCGCGGAGACGTCAGCGCCCGGCTCCACCGCCCACGCACCCGCGCGCGAGCTGCGCGACGCGGAGGCGCCCGACGCGATGGACGAGGCGACCGACCGGGCGCGCGCGACCGTGGCCCGGGTGGCCGAGGCCGCCAGGCGCCGGGACGCGGCCGCAGCGGGCACGTCGCGCGTGCCGGGCGCGGCCGGCGTCGCCCCGTCCCAGATCGCCGCGGGCGTGGGGCAGACGGCGGGGCCGCCGCCGCGGAGGCCGTCGGCGGCGTGCGCACGGTGGCGGGGGCGACCCGCGCCCCGGCGCGGGCACGGGACGGCGTGGCCGGCGCGGCCGGGCTGGTGTCGGGCCCCGGGGGGACGAGCGCCACGAGGCCCGGATCAGCGCCCACGTCTCCGGCATCGCCGACCAGACCCACCTGCTCGCCCTGCACGCCGCCAGCGAGGCTGCGCGCGCGGGCGAGCCCGCCGCGGCGTCGCCGTGGTGGCCGACGAGGTGCGCAGGCGCCGGCAGAGGGCGCGCGCGGCCAGGTCGCGTCGATCGAGCGCATCGCGACCAGGTCCGCCTGGGCACCGACGCCGCGCTCGAGGCGATGGCCGCGAGGCGCGACGACGCCGCCGACGGGGCCGCGCGGGAGGCGGGCACGGGCGCGGCCGTCGGGTCCATCCGGGCCGAGGTGGCGCGCCTGACGGCCGCGGTCGGCCGGGTGGCCGCGGCCCGCAGCCGGCTCGAGTCCGGCGCCGTGGCGGCGGTGGCGGCGATCGCCCGAGGGGGCGCGGCCGCGGCGGAGCGGATCGCCGCGTCGGCCCGCCGCCTGGCCGCCGGGGCGCGCGAGTCAGCGAGCCGGTCGGGGCCGTCCGGCCGGCGTGAGGCCGGCACCGGGGCCGGGGCGCGGGGCGCCCCGGCCGGCCGGCGTCGCTAGGCCTCGTCGCCGACGGTGGGCACGCGCCGGGCCAGCCCCTCGGCCTGCGCCACCTCGATCACCTTCGCGGCCACCGCCGGGGCGACGGCGCGGTTGAACACGCTCGGGATGATGTAGTCCTCGTTGAGCTCGTCCTCCGGGATGCAGCCGGCGATCGCCTCGGCCGCGGCCACCTTCATCGCCTCCGAGATCTGGGTCGCCCGGCAGGCGAGCGCGCCCTTGAAGATGCCCGGGAACGCCAGGACGTTGTTGATCTGGTTGGGGTAGTCCGAGCGCCCGGTGGCCATCACGCGCACGTGGGGCGCGGCGACCTCGGGCATGATCTCGGGCGTCGGGTTGGCCATCGCGAAGACGATCGGGTCCTTCGCCATCGTCTTCAGCTGCTCCACCGAGAACGTCCCCGGGCCCGAGAGGCCGAGGAACAGGTTCGCCCCCCGGATCGCCTCGGTGAGCCCGCCGCGCACGCCCTCGGGGTTGGTGTGCTCGGCGTACCAGTCCTTCATGAAGTTCATGTTCTCGGTGCGGCCCTTGTAGATGGCGCCCCGGGAGTCGCAGCCGATGAGGTTGCGCACGCCGGCGTTCATGAGGATCTTCGAGCAGGCCACGCCGGATGCGCCGACGCCCGAGACCACCACCTTGAGGTCCTCGATGCGGTCGCCGGTGATCTTCAGCGCGTTGAGCAGCGCCGCGAGCACGACGACGGCCGTGCCGTGCTGGTCGTCGTGGAAGACCGGGATGTCGAGCGTCTCCTTGAGCCGGTCCTCCACCTCGAAGCAGACCGGGGCGGCGATGTCCTCGAGGTTGATGCCGCCCCACGCCGGCGCGATCGCGGTGATGGTGCGCACGAGGACGTCGGCGTCCTTCGAGTCGATGCAGATCGGGTAGGAGTCGACGCCGCCGAACTCCTTGAAGAGCATGGCCTTGCCCTCCATCACCGGCATGCCGGCGGCGGCCCCGATGTCGCCCAGGCCGAGCACCGCGGTGCCGTTGGTGATCACGGCGACCATGTTGCGCTTGAGGGTGAAGTCGAAGGCCTTCGAGCGGTCCTCGGCGATCGCCCCGCAGACGCGCGCGACGCCGGGCATGTAGGCCACCGAGAGGTCGTCGCGCGTCTCGAGCGGCACGCGCGTGGTCATCGCGATCTTGCCGCCCTGGTGCATGCGGAAGGTGCGGTCGAACGAGGACAGCACCGTGACCCCGTCCAGGCCGCCGGCCGCGGCCACGATGGCGTCGGCGTGCTCCTGGTCGGAGGCGTTGACCACCAGCTCGCGGATGGTGGTCCCGAAGGCGGCGCCCACCAGGTCGATCGCCCCGATGTCGCCGCCTACCTCGCCGATCGCCGTCGTCAGCCGCCCGAGCAGGCCCGGCTGGGCCGAGTCCATCTCGACGCGGAGGGTGACGCTGTACTGGGCGCTCGGCGTGACGGCCAAGGGTGACTCCTTGCAGGGGCGGTCGCCGCCCGGTTGACGGACCGCCAGCATATCGGCACGGCCGGCCGCGACGGGCCGGCGAGCGGCGTCGCTACAGCGCCAGCTCCGCCCAGACCCGGAAGCCGCCGCGCGCGTCGACGCCCCACCGGGCGGTCAGCGCCTCGACCAGCGGCAGCCCGCGGCCGCCCTGGAGGCCGTCGAGCGGCATGTCCAGCGGCCCCGGTGTGAACCCGGGCCCGCCGTCGCCCACCTCGAGCCGCAGCGTCGGGCCGACCTCGAGGCGCACCTCGATGTCGCCGCCGCCGCCGTGCACGACGCAGTTGGTGACCAGCTCGCTGAGCACGATCGCCGCGTCGTCCAGCACCCGCCGCGGCAGCCCCAGGTGCTCGAGGCCGCGGCGGGCGCGCCCCGGTGCGGACGCGTCCGGGCGGAGGCGGAGGACGACGGGCTGCGGGGCCGGAACGGACGCCACGGCGGTATCTATACCCCCTCTCGCATGATGTGTGGGCGCGCGCGCGATGCGTGCGGCCGCCTACGCGCCGACCTCGGCCCAGACCGTGCAGCCGTCGCGGCCGCCGTCGACGCCCCAGCGCAGCGCGAGGGCGGCGACCAGCGGCAGCCCGCGCCCGCCCTCGACGCCGCCGACCGGCATCGCCGCCGGGCCGGGCTCGAAGCACGGGCCGTCGTCCCAGACCTCGACGCGCACGGTGGGGCCGAGGCGCGCGCGCAGCGTGATCGCGCCTCCGGCGCCGTGCATCACGCCGTTGGTCACGAGCTCGCTGACGATGATCGCCAGGTCCTCCCGCACGGCGCGCCCCACCGGCAACCGCTCGAGTGCCCGCCGTGCGCGGCCGGGCGCGGACGCGTCGGCATGGAGCCGCAGCTCCAGCCGGGGCGAGGGGTGAGGTGCGGGCGGCACGCGGTCCCTGTACCCACGGCGCCCGCGATGCGCACGCGGCGGTTCCGGCGGATCGTGCGCCCGTCGGCTGACGCCCGGAAGGGCGCGAAATAGACTCGGGTGGTGCGCGAGCCCGCCTGCACGGTGCGCGTCTGGACGCTCCGGGACCACCGCTGGATCGTGGTCGCGGGCGAGCTCGACATGGCGGCGACGACCTGGCACGGCCACGAGCTGCAATCCATGATGGAGGAGGGCGAGCGCTGCGTCATCGACGCCCGCGGCGTCGGCTTCGTCGACGCCGCCGGATACCGCCTGCTGCTCGAGCTGGACGAGGCGGCGCGCGCACACGGCGGCGAGCTGACCGTGGTGCCCTCGCCGGCGCTCCGGCGCATCTGCGAGCTGCTCGACGCGGCGGGGCGCATCCGCTTCAGCGCGCCGGAGGACCTGTTCACCGAGGTCGTCGCGCCCGTGCGGGGCGAGGGCTCGATGCGTGCCTCGGTCATCGACCTCGAGCAGCGCAACGCCGAGCTCGAAGCGGCCAACGACGCGCTGGCGGGCCGTCTGGCGAGCGCGCGCGCCGGCGTGGTGGTGCTCGACGCCGAGGGCGGCGTGCGGTTCTGGAGCCCGTGGTGCGAGGCCGCCTGGGGCGTCTCCGGCGACCAAGCGGTGGGCGCGCGGTTCCTCGACCTCCGCACCGGGCTGCCGGCGGGCGAGGTGCGGAGGGTGCTGGACGAGGTGCTCGCCGGCGACGTGGACGTGGCCGAGATCGCCGTCGACGCCACCATGCGCGACGGGCGCGCCGTGCGGCTGCGGCTGGTCGGATCGCCGCTGCCGGGGGCGGACGGGGCGTCGGCCGGGGCCGTGCTGCTGATGGAGACCGAGTCCGGCTGACCGCGGGGGGCGCGCCGGCGCCCCGGTATCCTGGCGCCGATGTCCGACGCCGTGGCAGCGCCTCCGGAGGCGCCCCTGCTCCTGATCGACGGCAACAGCCTCGCCTACCGGGCGTTCCACGCCCTGCCGGACACCATCGCCACGGCCGACGGCTTCCCGACCAACGCCCTCTACGGGCTGGCCGCGATGATGATGAAGATGCTGGTCGAGGAGCGGCCGGGGCGGGTGGTGGTGGCCTGGGACGCCAAGGGCAAGACGTTCCGCCACGAGGCCGAGCCGACCTACAAGGCGAACCGCAAGGAGACCCCCGACCTGCTGCGCGAGCAGTCGGTGCACTTCCGCCCGCTGATGGAGGCCTTCGGGTTCGTCAACACCGAGCTGCCGGGCTACGAGGCGGACGACATCCTCGGCACCCTGGCGCGCCGGGCCGAGGCGGCCGGGCGGAGCGTGGTGATCCTCACCGGCGACCGCGACGCATTCCAGCTCGTCTCCGACCGGGTGAGCGTCATGGCCACCGGGCGGGGCGTCACCGACACGACGCTCTACACGCCCGAGGCGGTCGTGGAGCGGTACGGGATCGGCCCGGACCTCATGCCCGACTTCCGGGGGATGGTGGGCGACCCGAGCGACAACCTGCTCGGCGTGCCGGGCATCGGCGAGAAGGGCGCCTCGCAGCTGCTGCAGAAGTACGGCAGCCTCGACGCGATCCTCGAGCACGCGGGCGACCAGACGCCGAAGCGCCGGGAGGCGCTCACCGAGCACGCCGACCAGGCGCGCAGGACCCGGGGGCTGGCCGTCATCGACACCGACGCGCCGGTCGACCTCGACCTGGACGACGTCCCCGCCCTCGAGTTCGACGAGGCGCGCATGGCGGCCCTGCGGGAGGTCTTCGACCGCTTCGAGTTCGGCAGCCTGCTGCGCCGCCTGGACGAGCTGGCCGACGGCGGCGCGGCCGCCGCGCCCCCGCCGGCGGCGACCGTCGTGCGCGCCCAGGCGGTCGATGCCGCCCCCGAGGACCTCGGCATGCGCTTCGCGGGCGCCGAGGGGCTCGCCCTGGCGCTCGGGGAGGACGGCTGGGCGGTGGCCGGCCCCGGCGACGAGGTGCCCACCGGCCCGCCCGGCGAGGGCACCGGCGCGGCGCTCGCGGCGGCGCTGGCCGGGGCGCCGGTCGCCTGCCACGACGCGAAGGCCGTGGTGCGCGACACCGGCGAGGCGCTGCGGCCGGTGCACGACACGATGATCGCCGCCTACCTGCTCGAGCCGCGGCGGCGCTCCTACGCGCTCGAGGAGCTGGCCGAGAGCGCCGGGCTGGGCGTGGAGGGCGACCCGCCGCCGCGCGTGCGCGACGCGGTGCTCGTGCGCGAGCTCGCCGCCCGCCAGCGCGTGGCGCTGGCCCGCGAGGGCCTGGAGACGCTCTACCGCGAGATCGAGCTCCCGGTCACGCGCGTGCTGGCCGCCATGGAGCGGGTGGGGGTCAGGCTCGACGTGCACCGCCTGGGCGAGATCGCCGGCCGGGTGCGCGACCGCGCCGACGAGCTGCGCGACCGCATCTGGGAGGAGGCCGGCGGCGAGTTCGTGATCGACTCGCCCAAGCAGCTCGGACAGGTGCTGTTCGAGCGGCTCGGCCTGCCGACCTTCCGCAAGGGCAAGACCGGCTGGAGCACCGACCGCAAGGTGCTGAAGCTGCTGGAGGACAAGCACCCGATCGTGCGCCTGATCGGCCAGTACCGCGAGCTGACGAAGCTCGACAACACCTACCTGTCGGCCCTGCCGGAGCTGGTCGACGAGCACGATCGCCTGCACACGACCTTCAACCAGACCGTCGCCGAGACCGGGCGGCTCTCCTCGACGAACCCCAACCTGCAGAACATCCCCATCCGCACGCCGCTCGGACGCGAGATCCGCGGCGCCTTCACCACGGACCCGGGGTGGGTGCTGATCTCGTGCGACTACAGCCAGGTGGAGCTGCGCATCCTGGCCCACACCTCCGGGGAGCCGGCCCTGGCGGACGCCTTCCGGCGCGGCGAGGACGTCCACCGGGCCACGGCGGCCGAGGTGTTCGGCATGGCGCCGGCCGACGTCGACCGCACCACCCGCGACCGGGCCAAGGCGGTCAACTTCGGCATCGTCTACGGCATCAGCGACTTCGGGCTGTCCGAGCAGCTCGGCATCCCCCGGGCCGACGCCAAGCTGTACATCGACGCCTACCTGGCCCGCTACCCCCGGGTGCGCTCGTTCATCGACACCACGATCGCCGCGGCCGCCCAGGACGGCTACGTGACCACCCTGCTCGGCCGGCGCCGGCCCATCCCGGAGCTCGGCGGGCGCACGGTGGCCCAGCGCAACCTCGGCGAGCGGCTGGCGGTCAACACCGTGATCCAGGGCACGGCCGCCGACATCATCAAGGCCGCCATGGTCGGCGCGCACCGCGCGCTGGCCGAGGAGGGCCTGCGGGCGCGGCTGCTGCTGCAGATCCACGACGAGCTCGTGCTGGAGGCGCCACAGGAGGAGGCCGCCGCCGCGGCCGCGGTGGTGCGCTCGGCGATGGTGGGCGCCTACCCGCTCGACCCGCCGCTCGCGGTCGACGTCGGCATGGGCGAGACCTGGCTCGAGGCCAAGTCGTGAGCGACGACCACTACCGCGTGCTCGAGGTCGACCCCCGGGCGCGCCCCGAGGTCATCGCGGCGGCCTTCGCCGTGCTGCGAGAGCTCTGCCTGCGCAGCGACGACGACGACGCGCCGCGGCGCCTCGCGGCGCTCAACGCCGCGCACCGCACCCTGGCCGACCCGGCCCGGCGCGCGGCCTACGACGACGCGCGCGGCCCGGGCGCGCGCGGCGGGGGAGGGCCCACGGTCGTCGATTGACCGCTATCCTGCCGGGAATGCAGACTTTCCCAGCGGTCAACCCCGTCGTGCCCCGTGCCGCCCAGGGCGTCACGGGCCTCCTCTGCGTCGCGGCGCTCCTGCTCGACGCGCCGGCCGCGGTCGCCGTCGCGCTGGCGCTCGTGCTGGTGGCGCTGCTCGCGCCCGCCGCCTCCCCGGTCGCCTGGCTCGCCCGGCGGATGGCGCCGCCGGCCGCGGCGCTGGAGCCCGCCGCCCCGGTGCGCTTCTCGCAGGCGCTCGCCGCGGGCTTCCTCGCGCTCGCCCTGATCCTGCTCGCGGCCGGCGCCGCCGTGGCCGGCTGGATCGTGGTGGCCGGCGTCGCCGCGCTCGCGCTGCTCTCGGCCACGACGGGCCTGTGCGTGGGCTGCGAGGCCTACCGGCTCGTGCTGGCCGCGCGCCGCTCGCGCGGCGCCGGCGCCGACGTGCGGGCCGACCTCGGCCTGCGCGGGGAGGGGCCGTGGCTCGTGGTGCTGACCGCCCCCGGGTGCGCCCGCTGCGAGCCCGTCGCCCGCGCCGCCGAGCGCGCCGCCGGCGGGCGCCCGGTGGTGCGCGTGAGCCTGGCCGAGCGGCCCCGCGCCGCGACGCTGCCGGTGCGGAGCGTGCCGGCGCTGCTGGCCGTGGGCGCCGACGGCCGCCTGGTGGCCGCGCGGGCGGGCGGCATCGGCCCGCCGGAGATCGACGGCGTGCTGGCGGCGCTGCCGGCGTAGCCCCGGGGCGCCCGTCCCGGCGGGCGCCCGTCTATACTCCCGTTGCCCGGGCGCGCCCGGACCGTCGGTCCGTGCCCGGACCCACCTGCCCCTACGAGGACGTTCCCATCCCATGACGACTGACCAGCCCCAGATCACCGCCCCGGCCGAGGCCGTCGACCTCGACGAGCCCGTCATCGACCTCGACTTCGACACCCCCGTGCGCACGCTCGAGGGTCCCGAGTACGTCGAGATCGACGGGGAGATGGTGCCCAACTACGACGGCACCCTCGCCCTCTTCGACGAGGGGGACGTCGTCAGCGGGAGGGTGGTCCGCATCGACAAGGACGAGGTCCTCGTCGACATCGGCTACAAGAGCGAGGGGGTCATCCCCCTTCCGGAGCTCTCGATCCGCAAGAGCGTCAAGCCCGAGGAGGAGGTCCAGCTCGGGGAGTGGGTCGACGCCCTGGTCATGCAGAAGGAGGACCAGGACGGCCGGCTGGTCCTCTCCAAGAAGCGGGCCCGCTTCGAGAAGGCGTGGAAGCGCATCGAGGCGGCCGCCGCCGCCGGCGAGCACGTCGAGGGCACGGTCATCGAGGTCGTGAAGGGCGGCCTGATCCTCGATCTCGGGGTGCGCGGCTTCCTGCCCGCCTCGCTGGTCGACATCCGCCGCGTGCAGGACCTCGATGAGTTCCTCGGCCGCAAGCTCGAGTGCAAGGTCATCGAGCTCAACCGCAACCGCAACAACGTGGTGCTGTCGCGGCGCGCGGTGCTCGAGGACGAGCGGCGCGAGGTGCGCCAGAAGATCCTCGACGAGCTGCAGCCCGGCCAGGTGGTCGAGGGCACGATCTCGAACATCGTCGAGTTCGGCGCCTTCGTGGACCTGGACGGCATCGACGGCCTGATCCACATCTCCGAGCTCTCGTGGAGCCACGTGAACCACCCGTCCGAGGTGCTCGCGATCGGCGAGAAGGTCAACGTCAAGGTGCTCGACATCGACCGCGACCGCCAGCGCATCTCGCTCGGCCTCAAGCAGACGCAGGCCGACCCGTGGCAGAGCGTCATCGAGAGCTACCAGGTCAACGACGTCGTCGAGGGGCGCGTCACGAAGGTCGTCACCTTCGGCGCCTTCGTCGAGATCCACGCGGGCGTCGAGGGCCTCGTGCACATCTCCGAGCTCGCCAGCCATCACGTGGAGAACCCGCGCGAGGTGGTCAACCAGGGCGACGTCCTGGCGGTGCGGATCATCGAGATCGACGCCGACCGCCGGCGCCTCTCCCTGTCGCTGAAGCGCGTGGCCGACAGCGACGAGGTGCACCACCACCTGCCGGAGGAGATCCGCCAGGCGGTGGCGCAGGTCGGCCGCGGAACCGGGCCGGCGGCGCTGGCCGCGGCCGAGGCCGAGGCCCAGGCCGAGGGCGAGGGCGAGGGCGCGGAGGACGCCGAGGGCGTGGCCGAGGCCGGGGACGCGGGCGAGGCCGAGATCGAGGCGGGCGACGAGGCGGCCGAGATCGGCTCGGCCGACGAGGGCGTCGGCGAGGCGTCGCTCGCCGACGACGACATCGAGGCCTGACCCGCCGGGGGGGCGCGGCGCCGCCGCGCCCCCCTGCGTCGCCCTGACGGGCGGCATCGGATCCGGCAAGTCCGAGGCCCTGCGGGCGTTCGCCGGCTGCGGCGCGGCGACCCTCTCCAGCGACGAGGTCGTGCACGAGGTGTACGCCGACCCCGGGGTGCTGGCCGTCGTGCGCGAGCGCTTCGGCGAGGGGGTGGTCGGGGCGGGCGGGACGCTCGACCGCGCGGCGCTCGGCGCGCTGGCCTTCGCCGATCCGGACGGGCTGCCGTTCCTGGAGCGCCTGGTCCACGGCCGGGTCGGCCGGCGCCGGCGGGAGTGGATCGGCGAGCAGCTCGCCCGTCCCGACCGGCCGGCGCTGCTGGTCTGCGAGGTGCCGGTGCTGTTCGAGGCCGGCCTGGAGGACCAGTTCGACGCCGTGCTGGTCGTGACGGCGTCCGACGCGGTCCGCCGCGCCCGCGTGGCGGCGCGCGGGCAGGACTTCGACGCCCGCAGCGCCCGGCAGGTGCCGGAGGCCGAGAAGGTGGCGCGCGCCGACCGGGCGTACGTCAACGACGGGTCGCTGGAGGCCCTCCGGGCCTGGGTGGCCGACCGGTACGCCGAGTACGCTGGACGCCCATGCGGTCCCCCCGGTCACAGTGAGCGAGCGCCTGGCTGAGGGCCGCGGGGCGGTGGCGCCGCGGCCGCCGGCGCGGCACGGCGCGCCCGCGCCCCGCGCCGCGCGCGGCCGCTCGCCGCGGCGCCGGCTGGCGCTCGCGCTGGTGCTGCTGGCGGTGGTGGGCGGCGGGCTGGCCGCCTGGCACCAGGTGCACTCGGCGATGCCGGCCTGGTACGCCCGCCTGTGGTATCCGCTGGAGTACGAGGAGGCCATCCGCGAGGAGGCCGCCCGCAACGGCCTGGACCCGGCACTCGTGGCCGCGGTGATCAACACGGAGAGCGGCTTCGCGCCCGACTCGCGCTCCAGCCAGGGCGCCGTCGGCCTGATGCAGCTCCTGCCCGCGACCGCCGAGTTCGTCGCCCGCCAGCCCCGGCGGCCGAGCCCGCCGCCCGACCGGCTGCTCGACCCGGAGGTCAACGTCGCCTACGGCACGCGCTACCTGCGCTACCTCGTCGACCGGCACGGCACCGTGCCGCTCGCGCTGGCCGCCTACAACGGCGGCGAGACGAACCTCGCCGACTGGCTCGACCGCGCGGCGTCCCGGGGCGGGTCGCTGCGCATCCCCGAGGACATCCCCTTCAGTGAGACGCGCGCCTTCGTGGGGCGGGTGCTCGAGGCGGCGCCGATCTACCGGCGCGCCTACGGGGAGCGGCTCGGCGGCGGGTAGGGGGGTGGCGCGGCGGGCCGCGCTGCTGCGCGGCGTGAACCTCGGGCCCGCCCGGCGGCTGGCGATGCCGGCGCTGCGCGACGCGCTCGCCGCCGCCGGCTACGACGGGGTGGCCACCGCGCTGGCGAGCGGCAACGTGGTGCTGACGACCCGCGAGCGCCCGTCCGTCACGGAGCGCCGCGTGCGGGAGGTCGTCGCGGAGCGCTTCGGCATGGACGTCGACGTGGTCGTGCGCACCGCGGCCGAGATGGGGGCGATCGTGGAGGGCAACCCGCTCGCGGACGTCGCCGACGACTCGCGGCGGCTGCAGGTGATGTTCCTCGGCGGCGAGCCGGCGGCCGGCGCGCTCGAGGGCCTGGAGGCCATGGACCTCGGGCCGGACGCGGTGCGCGTGCGCGGCCGCGAGGTCTACGTCTGGTCGGGCGGCGGCATCGCGCGCTCGCCGGCGCTGAAGGAGCTCGGCCGGCGCCCCCTTGGCGTCACGGCGACCGCGCGCAACTGGAGCACCGTGCTGCGGCTGCGCGGGATGCTGGAGGCCTGAGGCCGGCGCCGCCCGGCGAGGGCGCCGGGCGCCCGCCTACCCCGCGCGGCGCTCGATCAGCTCGATCCGGTAGCCGTCCGGGTCGCGCACGAAGCAGATGCGCGAGCCGCCGGGCCGCGAGGCGTAGGGCGGCTTCTCCGGCTCGATCCCGTGCTCGGCCAGCCGGGCGAGCTCGGCGTCGAGGTCGGGGGTGGTGAGGGCGATGTGGCCGTAGGCCTCGCCGTGCCCGTAGGGTTCGGTGCGGCCGTCGTTGAGGGTCAGCTCGAGCCGGGCGCCGTCGCCGGGCAGGCCGAGGAAGATGACGGTGGCCGTATCGCCGCCCACCCGCGCGCGGCGGCGCTCGTCGAAGCCCAGCACGCCGTAGAAGGCGAGCGAGCGCTCCTCGTCGAGGACGCGGATCATGGTGTGGTCGAGCTCGAACGGCATGGCGGCGGGCCTCCGTGGCGCGTGTGACGCCCGCCAGCCTCGCACACCGCCGCGACGCCGCACCCGGGGTGTCACGGCCGGCGGCGCCGTCGCGACGCCGCCGGCCGAGGTGCGAAGCCCCGCGTCCCGGTCGCGGGGCCAGGTGTGAAGCGAGGCGGCCTCCCGGATCCGCCGCACTTCACGGAGGGCACGATAGGCCGGGGCCCGGCGCCCGCTCGTTGGCCCGCCGCCGAAACCGGCCGCCCCCCGCCTTGGCCCGGCGGCGGCATCGGAGGGGACGCCGACGGCGGCGCTACCCTGTCCGCATGGCGACGGTCCCGTTCGAGGTCTCCCCGGCCTACACCCCCACGGGCGACCAGCCCAAGGCCATCGAGGAGCTGTCGGCCGGGCTGGCCCGCGGCGACCGCTACCAGACGCTGCTCGGCGTCACCGGCTCGGGCAAGACGTTCACGATGGCGCAGACGATCGCGCGGGCACGGCGGCCGGCGCTGGTCATCGCGCACAACAAGACCTTGGCCGCGCAGCTCTGCAACGAGTTCCGCGAGCTGCTGCCCGGCGCGGCCGTCGAGTACTTCGTCTCGTACTACGACTACTACCAGCCCGAGGCCTACATCGCGGCCACGGACACGTACATCGAGAAGGACTCGTCGATCAACGACGAGATCGACCGCCTGCGCCACGCCGCCACCGCGGCCCTGCTCGCCCGGCGCGACGTGGTGATCGTGGCCTCGGTGTCGTGCATCTACGGCGTCGGCTCGCCGAAGCTCTACGCCGACCGGGTGCTGCTGCTGACGGTGGGGGAGGAGTACCCCCGCGAGGCCATGTACCGCCGGCTGGTGGAGACGCAGTACCAGCGCAACGACACGGCGCTGGACCGCGGCCGCTTCCGGGTGCGCGGCGACACGCTCGAGGTGCAGCCGGCCGACTCCGAGACGGCCTACCGCGTCTCCATGTTCGGCGACGAGGTGGAGCGCGTCCACGAGTACGACCCGCTCACCGGGGAGATCATCGCCGAGCTCGGCCACGTCGCGATCTACCCGGCGACCCACTACATCACCCCGCCCGAGACCATCGACCGGTCGCTGCGGGAGATCCGCGAGGAGCTCGAGCAGCAGGTGGCGATGTTCGAGTCGGCGGGCAGGCTCGTCGAGGCGCACCGCCTGCGCCAGCGCACCGAGTACGACATGGAGATGATCCGCGAGCTCGGCTTCTGCTCGGGCATCGAGAACTACTCGCGCATCCTCGACGGCCGCAGCCCGGGCGAGCCGCCGTACACGCTGCTCGACTTCTTCCCCGACGACTACCTCTGCTTCATCGACGAGTCGCACAACACGATGGGGCAGCTGCGCGGCATGTACGAGGGCGACCGCTCGCGCAAGCTGGCGCTGATCGACGCCGGCTTCCGCCTGCCGTCGGCGCTCGACAACCGGCCGCTGCAGCTGCCGGAGTTCCTCGACCGGGTGGGGCAGCTCATCTTCGTCTCCGCGACCCCGGGCGAGTTCGAGCAGCGCGCCTCGGAGAACGTGGTCGAGCAGATCATCCGGCCCACCGGGCTCGTCGACCCGGCGGTCGAGGTGCGGCCGACGCATCACCAGATCGACGACCTGCTCGGCGAGATCCGCACCGTGGTCGAGCGCGACGAGCGCGCGCTGGTCACCACGCTCACCAAGAAGATGGCCGAGGACCTCACCGAGTACCTGGTCGAGGCCGGCGTCCGGGCCCGCTACCTGCACTCCGAGATCGACACGCTCGAGCGCATCCGCATCGTGCGGTCGCTGCGCCTCGGCGAGTTCGACGTGCTGGTGGGGGTCAACCTGCTGCGCGAGGGCCTCGACCTGCCCGAGGTTTCGCTCGTGGCGATCCTCGACGCGGACAAGGAGGGCTTCCTCCGCGGCACCACGTCGCTCATCCAGACGATCGGGCGGGCCGCCCGCAACGTGGCCGGCCGGGTGGTGATGTACGCCGACCGCGAGACCGACGCCATGCGGACCGCCATCGACGAGACCAACCGGCGCCGCGAGATCCAGGTCGCCTACAACGAGGAGCACGGCATCACGCCGGCCTCCATCACGAAGGGCGTCTCGGACATCGTGGAGCTGCTCGGGCTCGACGAGGGGCCCGAGGCGCCACGCGCCCGCCGCCGCGGCGAGCCCGACGCCCTGGCCGACGTCGGCGCCGACGAGCTCGAGCGGATGATCATCGAGCGCGAGCAGGAGATGTTCGCCGCCGCCGAGGACCTGCGGTTCGAGCTCGCCGCCCGCCTGCGCGACGAGATCGCCGACCTGCGCCGCGAGCAGCGCGAGCGCTCCGACGCCGGGGAGGGGGCCGCCCCGGCCGGCGGCGCCCCCGGCGACGAGGGGGGCGACGGGGCGGGCGGCGCGGGACGCCCGCGGCGCGGCGGCTCGGCGCCCGTGCCGCGCACGTCGCAGCGCCGGGCGGCCGGAAGGAGCCGCCGGCGGTGAGCGGCCAGGGACCGGACGATGTCGTCTTCCGGTCCCTGGCCGCGCCCGGCCTGGAGGAGGACGACCTGTTCGCCGCCCTGCAGGGGCTGCCCGTGCCCGGGCCCTTCTGGGGCGACGGGTGGGGCCGCGCGCCCGCGGCCGACCTGCCCTGGGACGAGGAGCGCGAGCGCCGCCGGCGCCACGAGGAGCTGCTGCGTAAGTGGGAGGCCGCGGGCGGCGAGGGCGAGCGGCCCGTCGCCTGAGGGCCCCGCGCGCGCCGGCCGCGGCGTCGGCCGGCGCGCGCGCTCGTCCGGCGCCGCACGCGCCCTCCGGCCGCGTCGGGCGCCGCAGGGCGCGGTCGGCCGCCGTCAGGCCGGGTCGTGCCCCCACCGCACGGCCGGCTCGTCGCCGACCGTCGCCCCCGGCGCCCAGGTGACCTCCCAGGCCGTGCCGCCGGGGTCGCAGAAGACCGCCGACCGCCCGCCCCACGGCTTGTCCTCCGGCTCGGTGACGATCGTCGCCCCGGCCCGCCGCGCCGCCTCGACCGCGGCGTCGACCTCCTCGCCGGAGCGCACGTTGACCGCCAGCGTCGCCGTCGGCGCCGGGTGTCCGAGCGCCCGGACCGGCGCCACCACCTCCGGCCCGGCCTCGTCGAGCGTCCACAGCGCCAGGGCGGCGCCACCCATCGTGAACGCGGCGTGGTCGTCGCGCGGCGGGCCCGCGTGGGGCCACCCGAGGCCCTCGTAGAAGCGGCGCAGGCCGGGCACGTCATCGGTGAACAGGGTCACGACGCTGAGGCGTGGCGGGAGCACGGTCCGGTTCTCCTCGTGGGTGGCGACGGCGGCTGCGGCCATGGTCGCGGACACGGCGGACGGCATCGCGGGCGCCGCGTCCGCCGTCGCGCCATTCGACGCGGACCCCGCGCGCCATTCGGCGCGAAGCCCGCGCGCCACTTGGCGCGAAGCCAGCGCGCCACTTGGCGTGGACCCCGCGCGCCACTTGGCGCGAGCCCCCTACCAGGCCTCCCACCGGGCGAACTCCCCGAGCGGAGCCCGGGGCGCCGGCCGGAACCCCGACCCCACCACGTGGGCGACGGGGATGAGGGCGGCCTGCGAGTACTCCTCGTACGGGATGCCGAGGAGCTCGGCCGCCTCGCGCTCGTGGAAGAGGTGGAGGGTGGTCCAGGCCGACCCGAGGCCGCGCGCGCGGGCGGCGAGCATGAAGCTCCAGGCAGCCGGCAGCACCGACCCCCACGCCGACGCCTGGACCACCTGGGGCGCGCCCTCGGTGCGGCCGCGGTGGCAGGGGATGACGTGGACCGGCACCTCGCCGAGGTGCTCCGCGAGGTGCGCCGCCGAGCGGCCGATGCGGCGCTGCTGGGCGGGCGTCGACGGGGTCGCGGCCGCGCCGGGCCTGCCGGCGCCGACGCCCTCGGCCAGGTAGCGGTCCCACGCGGAGCGGTACAGCTCGCCGAGGGCCCGGCGGCTGCCGGGGTCGGTGACCACGACGAACACGGCGCCCTGCCGGTTGCCGCCGCTCGGGGCCTGCTGGGCCAGCGCGAGGCACTCCTCGATCAGGCGTCGCTCGACCGGCCGGGTCAGGTCCAGCCGGCGACGGACGCTCCGCGTCGTGGAGAGGAGCTCGTCTGCGGAGGGCGGCTCCACGGGCTCAGGCGGGCGGCGTGGCCGCCGCCGCCGCCCCCGCGGTCGCCGGGTCCGCCGCCCCCTCCACGACCGCCATCGTGTCGAGGGCGATCGCCAGCTCCTCGTCGGTCGGCACCACCAGCACGTCGACCGCCGCGCCGTCGGGCGAGATGCGCCGGGGGCCGTCGCCGGGCGCCGCGTTGCGCGCCGGGTCGACCGCGACGCCGAGGAAGCCGAGCCCCTCCGCGGTCGCGGCGCGGGTGGCGGCGTCGTTCTCGCCGATGCCGCCGGTGAAGGCGAGCAGGTCGATGCCGCCCATGGTCGCGGCGTAGGCGCCCACGTACTTGCGCAGCCGGTGGGCGGCCACGTCGAGCGCCAGCCGGGCGTCGGCGTCGCCGGCCTCGGCCAGGCGGCGCACCTCGCGCATGTCGTTGCGCCCGCTCAGCCCCTTCAGCCCGGAGCGGCGGTTGAGGAGGTCGTCGATCTCGTCGACCCCCATGCCGGCCGCGCGGTGCAGGTGCAGCAGCACGCCGGGGTCGATGTCGCCGCCCCGGGTGCCCATCACGAGGCCCTCGAGCGGCGTGAGGCCCATGGACGTGTCGACCGGAGCGCCGTCGACCACCGCCGAGGCGGAGGCGCCGTTGCCGAGGTGGAGGATCACCTGGCGCAGCCCGTCGGGGCCGCGGCCGATCGCCTCGGGACCCCTGCGCGAGACCCAGCGGTGCGAGGTGCCGTGGAAGCCGTAGCGGCGGATGCCGTGCGCCTCGGCCGTCGCGCGGTCGATGGCGTAGGTGGCGGCCGCCGGCGGCAGGTCATGGAAGAAGGCGGTGTCGAAGACCGCGACGTGCGGCACCCCCGGCAGCAGCTCGCGCGCCACCGTGATGCCGGCCAGGTTGGGCGGGTTGTGCAGCGGCGCGAGCGGGGAGAGGCGGTCGATGGTCGCGACCACCTCCTCGTCGATGAGCGTGGGCCGGTCGAAGCGGCGGCCGCCCATCACCACGCGGTGGCCCACGGCCACCACGCCCGCCTCGGCCAGCGGGGGCCCGGCCTCGTCGAACAGCCCCAGCACCGTGCGGAGCGCGTCGCGGTGGGTGGGGAGCGCCTCCTCGCGCGAGGTGGTCGCCCCGGCGTGGACGTGCCGCACGGCGGCCGAGCCCTCGCCGATGCGCTCGACCAGGCCGCGCGCCACCCGCGCGCCCTCGCGCGGGCGCAGCAGCTCGTACTTGATCGACGACGAGCCGCAGTTGAGCACGAGGACGGCGCCGCTCACCCGGCCGCCGCCGCCTCGCGCTCGGCGTCCATCGCCGCCGCCTGCACGGCGGTGATCGCGATCGTGTTCACGATGTCCCGCACGGTCGCCCCGCGCGAGAGGTCGTTGACCGGCTTGTTGAGCCCCTGCAGCACGGGGCCCACGGCGACCGCGCCCGCCGTGCGCTGCACGGCCTTGTACGTGTTGTTGCCGGTGTTGAGGTCGGGGAAGACGAACACCGTCGCCCGGCCGGCCACGTCGGACCCGGGCATCTTCGTGCGGGCCACCGAGGCGTCGACCGCCGCGTCGTACTGGAGCGGCCCGTCGACCAGCAGGTCGGGCCGGCGCTCGCGCACCAGCCCGGTGGCGTCGCGCACCTTGTCCACGCCGGCCCCGCTGCCCGAGGCGCCGGTGGAGTACGACAGCATCGCGATGCGCGGCTCGATGCCGAACCAGGCCGCGGTGCCGGCGGCCGAGATCGCGATGTCGGCGAGCTGCTCGACGGTGGGGTCGGGGATGACGGCGCAGTCGCCGTACACCAGCACCCGGTCGGCCAGGCACATGAAGAACACCGACGAGGCCACGGAGACGCCCGGCCGCGTCCTGATGATCTCGAAGGACGGCGTGATCGTGTGCGCCGTCGAGTGCGCGGCGCCCGAGACCATGCCGTCGGCGTCGCCCATGTGGACCATCATCGTCCCGAAGTAGGAGACGTCGGCCACGATCGCGCGGGCGCGCTCGAGCGTCATGCCGCGGTGGGCGCGCAGCCGGGTGTACTCGACGGCGTAGGGCTCCAGCAGGTCGGAGGTCGCAGGCTCCACGATCCGCGCGCCCCGCAGGTCGAGCCCCAGCGCCACCGCCCGGGCGCGCAGGGCGGCCTCGGGGCCGAGCAGGGTGAGATCGACGACCCCCCGCGACAGGAGCGTCGACGCCGCCCGCAGCACGCGCTCGTCGTCGCCCTCGGGCAGCACGATGTGCCGCCGCCCGGCCCGCGCCCGCTCGATGATCATCGCCTCGAACATCAGCGGCGTGACCACGTCGCTCGCCGGCACGTCGAGGATGGTCATCAGCTCGTCGGCCGGCACGTGCCGCTCGAACACGCCCAGCGCCGTGTCGACCTTGCGACGGCTGTCGCCGAGACCGCCGCGCGTGGTGGCGACGATGCGGGCGGCGTCGTAGGAGTTGTGGTCGGTCATGACCACGGGCAGGTGCTCGTCGAGGGCCTGGACGAGCCGCACCACCTCGTCGCCCGGGTGGTAGCCGCCGTTCAGCACCACGCCGGCGAGCGTCGGCATGCCGGGGGCCGCGTGGGCGGCCGCCAGCGCCGCCAGCAGTTCGGGGCGGTCGCCGGCCGCCACGCACAGCTGGCCATCGACCAGCCGCTCGAGCACGTGCTCCACGTTCATGCCGCACACGAGCATCTCCTCGGCGGCGCGCTCCAGCAGGGCCGGGTCGCCGAGCAGCAGGGTGCCGTCGAGCGCGCCCATCAGGTCCTTGACGAGCGGCGCCGACAGGAGCGGGATCTCCGGCAGCGCCCACGTCGGCAGGCCGGTGCCCGCGAGCGACGCGCGCACGTCCTCGAGCGCCCCCGCGTCGCAGCGGTTGACGACCACGGCCGCCGTGCGCGCGAGCCCCTGCGCGAGCTCGCCGCGGCCGATCGCCACGAGCTGGACGATCTCCTCGGGCGAACGCCCCCGCCCGCTGACCACCAGCAGCACGGGCGCGCCGAGGTTGGCGGCCACGCGCGCGTTGAAGGCGAGCTCCGCCGGGCTCGCGACGTCGGTGTAGTCGGAGCCGAGGATGATCACCACGTCGCGGTCGCGGGAGGCGTCGCGATAGCGCTCCACGATGGCGGCCAGCGCGGCGTCGGGGTCGGCGTGGACGGCGTCGTAGGTGACGCCCACGCACGACTCGGGCGGGACGTCGGCGTCGAGCCGGCCCAGCAGCACCCCCAGCGGGCGGTCGTCGCCGGCGGCCGCGCGGGTGACCGGGCGGAACACGCCGACGCTGCGGACGCGGCTGCTCAGGACCTCCGCGAGGCCCAGGGCCACGACCGACTTGCCGGTGTGACCCTCCGGCGACGCGACGTACAGGCTCTTCGTCGGCACCCCGGGATGATGCCGCGCGGGCGGCGCCCCCGAAACCCGGGCGCCGCGCGCCAGCAGCGCGTCAGGCCAGGCCCGGCCCCTTGCGGCGGCGCCGCCGGGCGACGCGCGGCAGGGCCACGGCGTAGAGCGTCGCCGCGGCCGACTCGACGCCGGCCAGCACCCGCCGGCCCCGGTGCGACGGCAGCGGGACCGCCGGCAGGCGCCGGCGCGCGGGCCGCCGCGCCGGCACGGGCGCCGCCGTGACCGGCTCCGGCTCGGGCAGCGCCACGGGGGGCGCGGCCTGGGCGACGGGGCGCGCGGTCGGCAGGGCGTCGGCGCGCGAGGGCAGCCGCCGCCCGCCGCCGGACAGACCGGCCAGCAGCAGGTCGATGTCGGCCCGGTCGATCTGCTCCTGAGCGAGCAGCAGCTCGGCCAGGGCGTCGAGCTCCTCGCGGTGGTCGGTGAGCAGGGCCACGGCGTCCGCGTAGGCCGCGTCGACCATGCGGCCGATCTCCTCGTCGATGATCCGGCGCACCTCGCCCGAGAGCGGGGTGGAGCCGTGCGGGCCCGACGATGTGATGATCTGCCCGACGCGCGGCGAGAAGCCGAGCCGCTCGACGGCCTCGCGGGCCATCCCGTTGACCTGCTCCAGGTCGTTCGCCGCGCCCGAGGAGATGATCCCGAAGCGGATCTGCTCGGCGGCGCGGCCGGCCATCGCGACGACCATGCGCTCGTGCAGGTGCTGCTGCGAGGTGAGGGCGCGATCCTGGCTGCCGTAGAGGGCCAGGCCGCCGGCGTCGCCGCGGCTGAGGATGGTGACGCGCTGCGCCTTGTGGTGGGTGGGGCAGAGCTCGGCCGCCAGGGCGTGGCCCGCCTCGTGCCAGGCGATCGTCTCCAGCTCGCCCTCCGCGATGCGTCGGTCGGCGCGCTGCGGCCCGGCGACGGCGCGCAGCAGGCCCTCGTCCAGGTCCTCGCCCAGGATGGTGCCGCGCCCGGCGCGGGCGGCCATGATCGCCGCCTCGTTGACGATGTTGGCGAGGTCCGCGCCGGCGAAGCCCGCGGTCACCGCGGCGAGTCGCGCCAGCGACTCGGGCTCGGCGATCGGCATGCCGCGCGAGTGCAGCCGCAGGATCGCCAGGCGGCCGGTCTCGGCCGGCAGGCCCACCTGCACCCGTCGGTCGAAGCGGCCCGGCCGCAGCAGGGCCGCGTCGAGCATGTCGAGCCGGTTCGTCGCCGCCACCACCACGATCCTGTCGCGCGCGCCGAAGCCGTCGAGCTCCACCAGCAGCTGGTTGAGCGTGCCCTCCCGCTCGGAGTCGGCGCCGCTCATGCCGGCCCCGCGGGCCCGGCCGATCGCGTCGATCTCGTCGAAGAAGATGATCGCGCCGGTCTCGCTCTTGCGCGCGGTCGCGAACAGGTCGCGCACCCGGGAGGCGCCCACGCCCACGAACGTGTCCACGAAGTCCGAGCCGGACAGCGCGAAGAAGGGCACGCCGGCCTCGCCCGCCACGGCCTTGGCGAGGAGGGTCTTCCCGGTGCCGGGCGGGCCGTGCAGGATCACGCCGCGCGGCATGCGGGCGCCGACGCGGCGGAAGCGCTCGGGCTCGCGGAGGAAGGTGACCACCTCGCGCAGCTCCTCGACCGCCTCGTCGCATCCGGCGACGTCGCCGAAGCGCACCGAGGGCGGCTCGACTTGGGCGTTCTTGCGGATCTTGCCGTGGCCGGCCGCGCCGCCGCGGCCGCCCGCGCCGCCGCCCCGCGCGCGCCGGATGAGCATGACGCTGCCCACGAACAGGGCCGCGATGACCGCGACCGACAGCGGGATGATCAGGTAGCGCATGGGGCCGCTGAGGGCGCCGCCGGAGTCGGGCTCGGCCGCGGCCGGCTGCAGCACCGCCACGGAGTGCTCGCGCAGGAAGGTGGCGAGCTCGAACGGCCCGGGGGCTGCGCCGCGCTGCGGCGGCGCCGCGGCCCCGGCCGTCGTCTGCGCGAAGTCGCGGCCGGGCTGCGGCCGCGGGATGCGCGCCGCGATGATGTGCCCCTCGCGGTCGACGGCCGACACCCAGTAGGCGGAGGTGTCGACGACGGCGGCGTTGAGGTTGCGGGCGTCGGCCGCGCCGACGATCTGGCGGTACGGCACCACGGCCGGCGCGTCGACGCCGCCGAGCGGCTCGACGACGCTGGCGGGCACCTGCTCGGGCGCCTCGGCGGCCGCGGCGGGCCCCGCGACGAGCGCGAGGGCGGCGGCGAGGACCAGGGCGACGAGCGCGAGCGCGCGTCGGAGGGACGAGGACGGGTCGGTCAGGCCCGTGTCGTTGCGGTGCACCGGAGTCCTTCGGGTCGTCGTCGGCGGGCGTCGTGGCCGGATCGTCGGCGAGAGGCCAGGGACCCCGCTATCGGCTCGGCTGTCTCGCACATGAGCGACGGGGTCGTCGATCGTGGCTTCACTGGTGATAGCACCGCCGAGGGGGGAGGCGGGCGCATCTTGGAGACGTATGTACCCAGGGCGGGGGCCACTGCACCCTCGTCGGGCGCGTGCCACCCCGCGCGGCGGGCACGGCGGCGACGCCGGGGGTCGCACTACACTGATCCGATGGCCGCGACACGTCCCGAGCGGGCCGACGCGATCCGCGTCGTCGGCGCCCGCGAGCACAACCTGCGCGACGTCTCGGTCGACATCCCGCGCGACGAGCTCACCGTCATCACCGGGCTGTCGGGCAGCGGCAAGTCGAGCCTCGCGTTCGACACCCTCTACGCGGAGGGCCAGCGCCGCTACGTCGAGAGCCTGTCGGCGTACGCCCGCCAGTTCCTGGGACAGATGGACAAGCCCGACGTCGACCACATCGACGGGCTGTCGCCGGCGATCTCGATCGACCAGAAGACCACGAGCCGCAACCCGCGCTCGACCGTCGCCACGGTCACGGAGATCTACGACTACCTGCGCCTGCTGTTCGCCCGCGTCGGCGAGCCGCACTGCCCGGTGTGCGGCCGGCCGATCGCCGGGCAGAGCGTGGACCAGATCGCAGACCAGGTGCTGAGCCTGCCCGAGGGCACGCGCTTCCTCGTGCTGGCGCCGCTCGTGCGCGACCGCAAGGGCGAGCACCGGGACCTGCTCGAGCAGGTGCGGGCCGAGGGCTTCACCCGGGTGGCCGTCGACGGGACGACGTACACGCTCGACGAGGTGCCGCCGCTCGACAAGAAGTTCGCCCACACGATCGAGGTGGTCGTCGACCGGCTCGTGATGCGCGACGACCTGCGCCGGCGGCTGACGGACAGCCTCGAGACCGCCACCGGGCTCGCCGACGGGCTGGTGCGCATCGAGACGGCGCCCCGCGACGGCTCGCCGCCACAGAGCCACATCTACTCGGAGCGGTTCGCCTGCCCGGAGCACGGCGCCTCGCTGCCCGAGCTCGCCCCGCGGACCTTCTCGTTCAACACGCCCCACGGCGCGTGTCCCCAGTGCACGGGGCTCGGCTTCACCCAGGAGGTCGACCCCGAGCTGGTGGTCGACCCCGAGCGCACCCTCGCCGAGGGGGCGGTGCTGCCGTGGTGCGACCGCACCACCGACTACTACGACCTCATGCTGGCGGCCGTCGCGACCCAGCACGAGATCGATCTCAACACGCCGTGGCGCAAGCTGCCCGAGCGTCACCGCACGCTGCTGCTCAACGGGCCCAAGCGGCGCGAGCGCGTCTACCTCGGCACCCGGCGCAAGGGCGGCAGCTGGGGCTGGTTCGAGGGCGTCGTCCCGCAGCTGCGCCGGCAGCACACCACGTCGATGTCGCAGGCGGTGCGCGACTCGGTCGAGCAGTTCATGTCGCTGCGCCCCTGCCCGGCCTGCGGCGGCGCCCGGCTCAAGCCGGAGTCGCTCGCGGTGACGGTGGCCGGCCGCAGCATCCACGAGGTCTGCCTGCTGTCCGTGGGCGACGCCCTGGCCTTCTTCGGCGGCCTGGATCTGTCCGAGACCCAGGCGTTCATCGGCGCGCGGGTCATCCAGGAGATCGCGGAGCGACTGCGGTTCCTCGACGACGTGGGCGTCGGCTACCTGACGCTCGCCCGGGCGGCGGGCACCCTGTCGGGCGGCGAGGCGCAGCGCATCCGGCTCGCCACCCAGATCGGCTCCGGGCTGGTGGGCGTGCTCTACATCCTGGACGAGCCCTCCATCGGCCTGCACCAGCGCGACAACCGCAAGCTCATCGGCACGCTCGAGCGGCTGCGCGACCAGGGCAACACCGTGCTCGTGGTGGAGCACGACGAGGACATGATGCGCAGCGCGGACCACGTGATCGACATGGGGCCGGGCGCGGGGCTGCACGGCGGCCGCGTGGTGGCGCAGGGGACGGTGGCCGAGATCGAGGCCGAGCCGGGCTCGGTGACCGGCGCGTTCCTGTCCGGGCGGCGCGGCGTGCACGTGCCGGCCGAGCGGCGCGAGGCGCGCGGCTGGCTCACGGTGCGCGGCGCGCGCGAGAACAACCTGCGCGGCATCGACGTGGGCGTCCCGGTCGGCACCCTGACCTGCGTCACGGGCGTTTCGGGATCGGGCAAGAGCACGCTGGTCAACGAGGTGCTGCTCAAGGCGCTGGCCGGGCGTCTCGCCCGGCGCCCGCGCCGGCCGGGGGCGCACGACCGCATCGAGGGGCTCGACTTCTTCGACAAGGTCATCGACATCGACCAGTCGCCGATCGGCCGCACGCCGCGCTCCAACCCGGCCACCTACACGGGCCTGTTCGACCACATCCGCCAGCTCTTCTCGATGACCCAGGAGGCCCGCGCCCGCGGCTACACCCCGGGGCGCTTCTCGTTCAACGTCAAGGGCGGCCGCTGCGAGGCCTGCAAGGGCGACGGCACGATCACGATCGAGATGCACTTCCTGCCGGACGTCTACGTGCCGTGCGAGGTCTGCGGCGGCAGGCGCTACAACCGCGAGACGCTCTCGGTGCACTACGGCGGCCGCACCATCCACGAGGTGCTCGAGATGAGCGTCGAGGAGGCGGTGGAGGCGTTCGCCGCGGTGCCGAAGATCCACCGCCGCCTGAAGACCCTGCACGAGGTGGGCCTCGACTACGTGCGGCTGGGCCAGCCCGCCACGACCCTCTCGGGCGGCGAGGCGCAGCGCGTCAAGCTGGCCACCGAGCTGTCGAAGGTCGCGACGGGCCGCACGCTCTACGTGCTCGACGAGCCGACGACCGGCCTGCACTTCGCCGACATCGAGAAGCTCCTCGAGGTGCTTCAGCGCCTGGTCGATGCGGGTAACACCGTGGTCGTGATCGAGCACAACCTCGACGTCATCAAGTGCGCAGACTGGGTCATCGACCTCGGCCCCGAGGGGGGCTCCGGCGGCGGCGCGCTGATCGCGGCCGGCACCCCCGAGGAGATCGCCGCCACCCCCGGCTCGCACACCGGCGAGTTCCTGCGCCCCGTCCTGCTCGACCGCCGGCAGCCCGCGCTGGCCGTCGGCGGCGCATGAGCGCGGACGCGCGCGCCCGCGCGCAGTTCGGGGCCGAGACCGACGACCGCGGGCGCTTCGTGCGCCAGGTCAGCCGGTTCCGCGACCGGGTGACCGCCGACGGCTCCTCCGGCCACCGGGCGGAGCCCGGGCGCTACCACCTCTACGTGTCGCGGGCCTGCCCGTGGGCCCACCGCGCGATCATCGTGCGCCGGCTCAAGCGCCTGGAGGACGTCATCACGATGTCGGTGGTCGACCCGGTGCGCGACGAGCGGGGCTGGGCGTTCCGCGAGGGCCCCGGCCACGGCCCCGACCCGGTCAACGGCTTCCGCTTCCTGTCCGAGGCCTACACCGCCACGGCGCCCGACTTCTCGGGGCGGGTCACCGTGCCCGTGCTCTGGGACCGCGAGACCGGCCGCATCGTCAACAACGAGTCGGCCGAGATCGTGCGGATGCTCAACCGCGAGTGGGACCGGTGGGGCGACGCGTCGCTCGACCTCTACCCCCAGGAGCTGCGCGACGAGATCGACGCGGTCAACGACCTCGTGTACCGGACGGTCAACAACGGCGTGTACCGGGCGGGGTTCGCGACCACCCAGGAGGCCTACGAGGAGGCCTTCGACGAGCTGTTCGCGACGCTCGACGACCTCGACCGCCGCCTGGGGCGCCAGCGCTACCTGGCCGGCGACCGCATCACCGAGGCCGACTGGCGCCTGTTCACCACGCTCGTGCGCTTCGACGCCGTCTACGCCCTGCACTTCAAGTGCAACCTGCGCCGCATCGCCGACTACGAGCACCTGGCGCCGTACCTGCGCGAGCTGTTCCAGCACCCCGGGGTGGCGGACACGGTCGACTTCGACCACATCAAGCGCCACTACTACCTGACCCACGACTCCATCAACCCGACCGGCATCGTGCCGAAGGGGCCGGAGCTGGACCTGTGGGCGCCGCACGGCCGCGGCGCCCTGCCCGCCGCCGCGTAGCCGGGGCCCGCCCCTCACGTGCTGGCGGTGCTGCTGGGCCTGGCCTCGGGCCTGTCGTGGGGCGTGGCCGACTTCATGGGCGGCCTGGCGAGCCGGCGCGCGGCGGCGCTGGCCGCCGTGGCGCTCCAGCAGTCGGTGGGCCTGGCGCTCGCCCTGGCCGGGCTGGCGATCCTGCGCCCCGGCGTGCCGCCCGCGCGCGACATCCTGTTCGGCTGCGCCGCGGGCGTCTGCGGCGCGGTGGGCCTCGCCGCCTTCTATCGCGCGCTGGCCGTCGGCACCATGAGCCTCGTGGCCCCGGTCAGCGCGCTCGGCGCGCTGGTGCCGCTCGTCGCCGACCTGGCCCGCGGCGCGGCGCCGGGCGCGCTCGCCCTGGCGGGGATGGCGGTCGCCCTCGCCGGCGCGAGCATCGCGTCGCGGGCGCCCGGGCCCGCCGGCCGCCGGGGGGTGGGGTTGGCGCTGGCCGCCGCGCTCGGCTTCGGCGGGTTCTTCACCCTGCTGGCCGAGGCTGCCTCCGACAGCGCGCTCTGGGCGCTGGCCTCGGCGCGGATGGGCTCCGTGCCGTTCGCAATCGCGGCGCTGCTCGTGCTGGGCGTCGCGCGGGGCATGCCGCGGGCGGCGGTGGGGCTCGCCGCCGCCGCCGGCGTGCTCGACTCGGGAGCGAACCTGCTCTTCGCGGCCGGCACCCAGCACGGCTACGTCAGCGTGGTGGCGGTGCTGGGCTCGCTCTACCCGGTCGCCACCCTGGCCCTGGCCGGCGCCCTGCTCGGCGAGCGGCTCGGCCGTCTCCAGGCCGCCGGCGCGGGGATCGCCCTGGCCGGCGTGGCGCTCATCGCCGCCGCGTAGTCTTCCGCCCGAGGATCATCCTGCGACCAGCGCCCGACCCAGACCGCCCGCCCCGCCGCCGCCGCCCCGCCGCGTCGCTGGCCGTCCCCGCGATCGCGGTCGTCGCCGTGGCGCTGCTGCTGGCGTACCTGGCGCTGCGGCTGTGGGCGCGCATCACCCTCTCGGCGGCGTTTTTCGACAGCCTCGGGATGGGGGGCGCCTACTCGACCGCGCTGCGCGCGTCGTTCCTGCTCGCCGGCGCGGGCCTGGCCGGGGCGCTGGCGCTGGCGCTGCCGATCGGCCTCGTGACGGGCCGCCGGGCGGGCATGCTGCGCCAGCGCCGGGTGGGCTGGACGGCCGGCGCGGCGACCTTCGTGGTGTCGGCGCTGGTGCTCGTGCCGGCGCTGCTGTCGCGCCGCGACGCGATCCTCGCGGCCGGCGAGGCGGTGGCGTTCGGCGGGGAGGGGGACCCGGTCTTCGGGCGCGACCCCTCCTTCTACGTGTTCACCCTCCCAGTCGTCGTCGACCTGAGCGGCCTCGCCCTCGGCGGCCTCGTGGTCGCGCTCCTCGGCATCGCCGGCGTGGCGATCTACGCGGCCGTCGTCGACCACCCGCTGGGCGTGCGCCGGCGCCTCATCGAGCGGGCGGGCGCGCTGGCGGCGGTCTACGGCGGGCTCGCCCTGGTCGCGCTGGCGGTGCTCACATGGTTCCGCCGCTACGAGACGCTCCACGGCGGGGGCGAGCTGATCGCCGGCCCGGGGCGGGCGATGCGCGACGTCGGCATCCCGACCGCCACGGTGGTGAGCGGGGTCATCCTCGCCGCCGGCCTGGGCGTGGCGGCGCTGGCGGTGCCCCAGGCGCGCCGGCGGCTCGCGGGCGCGCGGACCATCGCCGTGGCGCGCACGGCCCTCGCGGTGCTCGGGCTCGTGGTGCTCGCCCTGGCGGTGCTCGCGACGCCGTGGTGGCTGGTGCTGCTGCTCGCCCTCGCGCCGCTCGCCGCCGAGCTGCGGCCGGGCGGCCGGCTGGCGCGCGCGATCGCCGACCAGGCGAGCGCCGCGCTGCGCGCCAACCAGGCGCCCTTCCGGCTGCCGGCCTGGACGCTCGGCGCCGCCGCCGGCGCGGTGGCCGTGCTGTCGCTCGCCCTCGCGCCGGCCGCCACGGCGCTCTACGACGCGGTCGCCCTGCGCGGCTCCACGCTGCAGGTGGAGCGCGAGAACATCGCCGCGACGCTCGACTCCACCCGCGCCGCCGCCGGCATCGACGAGGTCGAGGCGACCGCCGCCGAGTACCGGCGCGGCGGGGTCAGCCGGGCGGCCATCGAGGCGGCGCCCGCCTCGGTCGGCTCGCTGCGGTTCCTCGACCTCGAGGCCGGCCTCGCCGCATGCCGGCGCCTCCAGGCGCTCAACCGCTACTACACCTGCCACGACGCCGACCTCGACCGCTACGTGCGCGACGGCCGGCCGCAGACGCTGTTCGTGTTCGGCCGCGAGGTCGACTACGCGGCGATCACCGACTTCCAGCGCCGCCACTTCTCGTTCACGCACGGGCGCGGCGTGGCGATGGCGCCGGTCAACCGCATCGACGACTCCGGCCGGCCGGCGTTCGTGGTCGGCGGCCTGCCGACGCGCGGCCTCGACCCGCCGCTCGAGCGGCCCGAGATCTACCACGGCGCCCAGCGCGGCATGCCCTTCGCGATCGTCAACACCGACCAGCCGGACGGGTTCACCAACGCGCCCGCCGAGCGCTGGGAGGGCGCCGGGGTCGACGTCGAGGACCACCGCCTCGCGCTCACCCTCGAGCTCGGCGGCCTGCCGTTCGTGGGTGGCGGGCGGCAGCTGTGGAACGCGCTCTCGCGCGTCGACACCGCCGAGGCGCAGCTGCTCATGCACCGCGACCTGCCGGCCCGGCTGGGCCGGCTCGCCCCCTTCCTGCGCCTCGACGCCGACCCCTACTTCGTGGCCGAGGGCGGCCGGCTGTGGGTGATGCAGAACGCGTACACCCGCACCGACCGCTACCCGTACGGCGCCCACTTCGGTGGCGCCTCCTACCAGCGGCACGCGATCACCGCCGTGATGGACGCCTACTCCGGCGAGACCGCGCTCTACGTGATGGACGACGAGGACCCGCTGATCGCGACCTGGCGGCGCGTCTACCCGGAGCTCTTCTCCGACGCCGCGGCGATGCCCGACGGCATCGCCGCCCACCTGCGCTACGGCGAGGACCAGTTCGACTTCCAGGCGGCGGCGCTCCAGCGCTTCCACGTCACCGACACGGAGCGCTTCTTCTCCAACGACGACGCGTGGGCGCCGACCGTCGAGACCACCGGCCGCGGCACCGAGGGCCGGCGCATCACCTCGCCCGCCCGCTACTCGTACGCCGTCCTGCCCGGGGAATCCGAGGAGCGCTTCCTCGCGCTCCGCTACTTCAAGCCCGCCACCGAGGGCCGCGGCATCGCCTTCTCGGCCTGGCTCACGGCCGAGAGCGCCCCCGAGCGCTTCGGCCGCCTGCGCCTGCTGCGCTTCGACGTCGCCGAGGACGCGCTCGACTCGGTCGACACCTTCGTCGCCTCCGTCGCCCGCGACGCCGAGCTCTCCGCCCAGATCGGCCTGCGCCGCGACCAGGTGCTGCGCGGCAACACGATCGTCGTCCCGATCGGCGAGGGGCTGCTCTACGTCCAGCCGCTCTACCTCGACACCTCCGCCGACAGCCTGCCGACCCTCTGGCAGGTGGTCGTCTCCCTCGGCGACGGGCAGATCCACTCGGCCTCGACCTTCCTCGAGGCCCTCGACCTCGCGCTGGCGGCCCAGGGCGACGACCCCGGCGCGCCGGCCGGCGACGGCGGCGGCGGCGCGGCCGGCGGATCGGACGGCACGCCCGGCGGCGCCCCCGCGGGCGCCATCGACGACCTCGTCCGCGACGCCGCGGCGGCCTACGAGGCCTACCGCCGGGCCTGGGCGGCCGGCGACTACGTCGCCGCCGCCCGCCACCTCCGTCGCTTCGAGCGCCTCCTCCAGGGGGCGAACCAGGCGGCCCAGGCGGGCTGAGCGGGACCCCGGGGCGGGGGCGCCTGGGGGCGTTTGCGCGATTGGCGCATGCGCCCCGCGCCAAATGGCGCATCGCACCAGGCACCGGCGATTCGGCGCTGAAACGCCAGGTCGACCGCGACGACGGCCCGCGGACGATCCGTAGCGGCGGTCGCTCGCCCGGCGAGGCCGGGTGGGATGGCGGCCGGGCGCCCGGGCCGGCCGACGGCGCGGGGGCGCGGCGGCCGACCAGGCCCCCGGGGTCGCGTCCAGGCGACGGCGCGATTGGCGCATGCGGGTCGCGCCAATTGGCGCGTCGCCCCAGGCGGCGGCGATCCTGTACGGAATCGCCACGTCGTCCGCGACGGTCGGCGGAGGACCCGAGCCGGCGGTCGTCCGCCGGGCGAGGCCAGGTGGGATGGCGGCCTCGTGCCCGGGCCGGCCGACGGCGCGGTGAGCGACCGGGCCCCGCTGGTGCGTCCGGGGGGCTGCCGATTGGCGCATGCGGGATGCGCCAATTGGCGCATCCCGTCAGGCACCGGCGATCCCGGGCGGAACCGCCCCGATGTCCGCCCTCGCCGCCCCGGCGGCCAGAGCTTGCGGGCCGAGGGCGGCCGGGCGAGGCTGCGGCCCGTGGCCGAGCGCATCCTCAGCCGGCGGGGGCTCAACCGGGCGCTGCTCGCTCGCCAGGGGTTGATCGAGCGCTTCGCGGCCTCGCCGGCGCGGGCGGCCCGGCGGGTCGGGGGGATCCAGGCGCAGTACGCGCCGTCGATCTACATCGGGCTGTGGAGCCGGTGCCGGGGCCTGGAGCGCGCCGCCGTCACGCGGGCGCTCGATCGCCGCCGGCTGGTGCAGGCGACGCTCCTGCGCGCGACGATCCACGCCGTCGCGGCGGAGGACTACTGGCCGTTCGCGATCGCCTCCCGCGAGCGCGGCCGAGCGCTGTTCCTGCGCACCCGGCGCAGCCTCACCGGTGACGACATGCGGGCGGCGGCGGAGCTGCTGCGGCCGCGCCTGGCGGAGGGGCCGGTGACGCGGCGGGGGATGGAGGAGCTGCTCGGCAGGGAGCGGGCCGCGGGGGTCGGCTTCTGGGTGGACCTGGTGCGGGTGCCGCCCTCGGGCACCTGGGAGCGCCGCCGGGCCGATCGCTACGGCGACGCCCGCGCCTGGGTGGGGCCCGAGCCCGCGATGACGCCCGAGCAGGCGACCGCGCATGTCGCGCGCCGCCGCCTGGCCGCCTTCGGCCCGGCGACGGCCGCGGAGGTCGCCGACTGGGCCGGCCTGCCGGTCGGGCCGGTCGCGGCGGCGCTGGCCGGGATGGACCTGCGGCGCCTGCGCGACGAGGACGGCCGCGAGCTGCTCGACGACCCCCGGGCGCCCCTGCCCGACCCCCAGACCCCCGCGCCGCCGCGCTTCCTGCCCACCTGGGACGCCGTGCTGCTGGTGCACGCCCGCCGCGCCGGGATCCTGCGCGAGGAGGACCGGCCGCGGATCTTCTCCACCCGCACGCCGCACTCGTTCCCGACGTTCGTCGTGGACGGGACGGTCGCGGGCACGTGGCGGACGGCCGGCGGGCGCGTCGTCCTGGACCCGTGGCGCCGCCTGGCCGCCGCCGAGCAGCGCGCGCTGGAGGACGAGGGCGAGCGACTGGCGCTGCTGGTGGCCTGAGGCCGGCGGCGGCGGCCGCGCCGGCCACGACCCGGGCGCCCGCCCGTGGACCGCGACGGGGTGGTCGCAATAGCGTGGGCACACGGCGCGTGCGTCCCAGGGGAGAGCGTGGCCGTCGGACCATACGAGCGGCTCCCGATCGGCGGTGGCGCCACCGCCGACCTCTACCTGCTGCGCTTCGACGCCGACGGCCGGCCGGCGAGCCCCCGCACGACCGAGCACTTCCTCGGCGCCGCCGCCGCGGCGACCGACGTCTTCCTGGTGGCGCACGGGTGGAACAACGTCTTCGCGACGGCGCTCGACCGCTACCGCCGGTTCGCCGCGGGCTACATCGAGCAGCGGCGCCGGTACGGGCTGCCGGCACCGCCCGGCTACCGGCCGGTGCTGGCGGGCGTCATCTGGCCCTCGACGAGCTTCGTGATGCCGTGGGAGGCCGGGCCGGCGATCGCGGCGGCGCCCGACCCGGAGGGCGGGGACGCCCGTGAGGCGGAGGAGATGCTGCGCCTGGTCGGGACCTCGCTCGACGAGGAGGGGCGCGCCGAGCTCGGGGAGCTCGTCGACGGCGCCACCGCGCTGGACGACGCGGACGCGCGGCGGGCGGCCGCGCTGGTGAGCCGCGCGCTGGCCGGGGAGGACGACGACGACGAGGGGCCGCCCCGGCCCGCGCCGGAGGACCTGCTCGCGTCCTGGCTGCTCGTCGAGGGCGACGCCGCCCCGCCGGGGGACGGCGAGGACTTCGGGACCGTCGGCGCCGGGGCGGGGGCGGCCCCGGTCGCGGCGGGGGGCGCGGCTCTGGACCCGCGGACGCTGCTCCGCCTGGGCTCGCTGTGGACGATGAAGGCACGCGCCGGCCGGGTGGGCGCCCGCGGCGTGGCCCGGCTGGTGGAGGCGATCCTCGGGGGCGGCCCCGCGCGCCTGCATCTGGCCGGGCACTCCTTCGGCGCCCGCGTCGTGCTGTCGGCGCTGGCGCGCGCCGCGGCCGCCCGCCCGGCGCACTGCGCGCTGCTGCTGCAGCCGGCCGTGAACCGGTGGTGCTTCGCCGGCGCGCTGCCGGGCGCCGCGGGCGCGGGCGGGTACCGGCCGGTCCTGGACCGTGTCGCGATGCCCGTGGTGACCACCTGGTCGCGGCACGACGAGCCGCTGCACCGCTTCTTCCACCTCGCCATCCGCAGCGGGCACGTGGGCGAGCCCGACATCGCGGCGATCGGCGACACGGACCTGTACGGCGCGCTCGGCGGCTACGGCCCGGCCGGGCTGGGGGACGACGAGCTCGCCCGCTCGCCGGCCCGCGCGCCGACCGATGCGTACGACCTGTCGCGGGGGCGCGTCGTCGCGGTCGACGGCTCGGTCGCGATCGACGGGGCCCCCGCGATCGGCGGCCACGGCGACATCAGCGGCCCGCCGACCTGGTGGGCCCTCCACTCCCTGACGGCGCCGTCGTGACCGGCGCGCATGCGAGGCGGCCGGCGCGGGAGGCCGGGACGCGACGGGGGGACGCGTGGCCGAGCTCCTGATCGAGACGTGGCGCCTGTCGGTGCTGCGCGTGCGGCTCGAGGTGGCCCTGGAGCAGCCGTCCGTGCACAGCGACCTCACCGTCTACGAGGGCGACAGCCCGCGGCGGCTGTGGACGCGCGTCGACCCGCTGGAGGGGTTCGGCCTGGCGCGCGACCGCGTCGCCCCGTCACGGCTCGCAGTGCCGCACGCGCTGGTCGAGGCGGTCGCCGACGGCCTCGAGCGCCGCCTGGGACGGCAGGCCGCCCTGTGGCTGCGCCTCGTGCCGCCGTACGGCTATCTGGGCGGCGTCCCCTGGGAGCGCGAGCTCGTGGCCGCGACCGACCTCCCGGTGCTGCGGGTGCCCGATCGCCTGCCGGTCGCGACCGACGCGGGCCGCTCCTGGACCGTGGCCCTCGTCGTCAACGCGGTGGAGGATCCGCAGTGGGCCGCGGGCCACGCGCGCAGGCTCGCCGCCACGCTGCGGGATCGCATGGCGGCGGAGGTCGACCTGTTCCCCGACGCCGGCACCGCCCGCCACCTCGACGCCGCGGGCGGCGGGCCGCAGGGGTGGCTTCGGGTGCACGACCCGGCCGCGGCCGCGCCCGCGGGCGACCGCCAGGACGCCGCGCCGCGCGGGCGCACGCGCTGGGCGGACTGGATCGTGGAGGGGCTCGGCCGCCGCGCCGTGCGGGCCTTCCACGCCGTGAGCCCCGCCGCCTTCGACGGCGAGCAGCCGCTCATCGCGCTGCCGCCCGACCCCGGCGCGCCCGGCGGGTGGGACCGCTGCGTGTTCGTCACCGCGGAGGACGTCGAGCGCCTCGCCGACCGCGTCGGCGCGGGGCTGATCTCGTTCGGCTCGCCGCCCGAGAACCGCTCCGACACCGCGACGCGCGTGATGGCCGACGCGCTGGGGCAGCGGCGGCCCGGGCCCACGGTCTACTGCGACGCCGGGGACGACCCCGGCGGGGACGCGCTGGCGTGGGCGCATGCCTTCGCGGCCGACGCCACGGGGGAGACGCCCGTGCCGCGCGCGCCGTCGCTGTTCGCGTACCTGCAGCCGGAGCACGTGCAGCAGAACCTCGCGCACCCCTGGCCGGCGGCCGCCGCCGCCGGCCCGCCCACCTCGCCGGTCGCCGAGGAGGCGCCGCTCCCAGCCCCGCCCGCGCCCGGCGCGCTCGCGAGCCCGGAGGCCGGCGCGTCGATCCAGCGGACGTTCGCGTCGGAGGACCACGTGCCGACCTGGGTCGCGGCCAGCGAGCGGTTCGTCGACCGCGCCGTGGCCGAGCTGGTGAAGCGCGGCCCGGCTCCCGGCGCCGGGGGCGCCTACGACGCCGGCACGGCGCAGGCGCTCGCCGACCTGCGCGACCTCGTCGCCCGGCACGCGACGGGCGCGCCGTGAACCGCGCGGTCGTCTCCTTCGCGCGGCTGGGCGACGACCGTACGCTGCTGCGGCTGAGCGAGGCCCCGCTCGACATCCCGGACATGCACCGCCTCGACCCGATCGACGTGACGCCGCCCCGCGGCGCGGGGGCCCGCGAGCGGGGCGCCGACCTGCTCGAGCGGCTCCGCGCCCACCCGCCCGTCCGGGCCTGCATCGACAACGCGCTCGCGATCCCGCCGGCCGGCGACCCGCTGCCGCTGCTCTTCCACATGGAGGCCGCCGCGGCCGACGAGCTGCCGTGGGAGCAGCTCTACGCCGGGCCGCACGGCTTCATGGCGCTCGACCGTCGGTGGCCCCTGGCCCGGATCGCCCGCTGGCGGCGGACGCAGCGCGACCGGGTGCTCGCCCGGCCCTTCCGCATCGTCGCCGTGCTGGCCGCGGTGGGCCGCTCCGGCGTGCCGCAGCTCGAGGCGCTGCGGGCCGCGCTCGACGACGCGCCGGCGACGGCCGTCGGCGCCCGCCTCCACGTCATCAGCGGCGAGCAGCGCGTGCTCGACCTGGTGGCCGAGTGGGGCGACGAGCGGGTCACCGCGGAGCCGGTCACGCCCGACCTGGAGCGCCGGCTGGCCGCCGCGCAGCCGGACCTGCTGCACCTGCTCTGCCACGGCGGGCGGGTGGCGGAGGGGCTGCGCGCCCTCGCCTTCGGGACCCTCGGCGACTTCGACGCCGGCGAGCCGCCCGGCGGGGTCGTGCTGAGCGCCACCGCGGTCGCGGCGGCGATCGCGCCCTGCGACGTCTGGATGGTCGTGGTCTGCGCGTGCGCGAGCGCCGACGCCTCGGAGGGGCCCGCCCTCGCCCACGACCTGGTCAACGCCGGCCTGCCCGCGGCGATCGGCATGCGCCGCGTGGTCGACCTGGAGGACGCCAACCGCTTCTGCGCCGCCCTCTACCCGCGGGTGATGGAGGTGGTGGGCGACGTGGCCGCGCCGGCCGGCGGGGAGGCGGGCGTGCGCGAGCTCGACTGGTGCACGGTGCTGAACGACGCCCGCGCGGCGCTCGGCCGCCGGGACGCCTCGGCGGACACCTGGTCGGACCCGATCCTCTACGTCCAGGACCAGGCGCTGCGCGTCTACGTCCCGCCCGCGCCCGCGCCGCCCGCCGCGCGCGGCGACGACGCGACGGCGCGTCCGGACGGCGGGCGGGCGCCCTCGGCCGAGGAGTACGCCCGGCTGCGCGGGGCGCTCGACCAGTTCGAGGCCTTCCGGGCCGGGCTCGACCCGGCGTGGACGCCGCCCGCGGTGGTCGCCGACGTCGAGGCCCGCATCCGGGCGCTGCGCGAGCGGCTGGCCGGCGTCGGCGGATGACGCTCCCCGGCTCGCTCCAGCTCGACGCGTGGACGGGCGCGGAGGCGGCGAGCGGCGACCTGGACCGCGGCGCCGCCGGCTGGGGGGCGCGCGCCGGCCTGCCGCACTCCCAGCAGGAGCTGGCGTTCGGCGCGCCGGCCGACCCCACGGCCTGGTGGGACCCCGAGGTGGGCTACGGCGTGCTGCTGCCCGAGGCGGAGGCGGGCTCGTGGACCCCGGCGCAGCTCGCCGCCGGGGCGGACGCGCCCGAGCCGGTGCGCGAGCTGATCGCGGCCCGGCCGGGCACCGTCGTACTGCGCTGGACGCCCGCGCTGGGCGACCGCTTCGTGCGGCGCGCCTACGCCGACGGCACCTCGCAGGATCCCGCGATCGGGCTCACGCCGTTCGGCACCGCGCGCAACCGGCTGCCGCGCTACGTCCTCATCGCGGCCGGCCCCGAGGCGATCCCCTGGTCGGTGCAGTACGCGCTGGCGGTGCGTCACGCGGTCGGCCGCCTGCCGCTGTCGGGGGACGCGCTCGGCCACTACGTCGGCGCCCTGCTCGACGGCTGGGCGGGCGCCGCCGTCGACCTCGCCGCGCCCCTCGTGTGGGCGGTCGACCACGGCGGCGGCGACATCACCTCCCTCATGCGGGCGGCCATCGCCGCCCCCCTGGCGGAAGCGCTCTCCGGCACCCTCGAGCGCCTGCTCGTCCTGGCCGGCGCCGAGGCCACCGGGCCCGCGCTGGTCGACGCGGCGGCCGGCCGCTCGCCGGCGCTCGTCGTCACCTCGAGCCACGGGGCCACCATGCCGCTCGCGCCCCCGGGGGCGATGGCGGCGACGCTGGGCCTGCCGGTCGACGCCGGCCTCGCGCCCGTGCCCGTCGCGGACCTGGCCCGGTCGGTGCCGCACGGGGCGGTCTGGTACGCCCAGGCCTGCTGCTCGGCCGGCGCCGCCGGGACCAGCCAGTTCGCCGACCTGCTCGCCGCCGGCTCGACCGCCCGGGCCACCGTGGAGGCCGTCGCCGCGCTCGGCTCGGTGGTGGCGCCGGCCGCGCTCGCCCTGCTCGGCCGCCCGCGGCCCGTGCGGGCCGTGCTCGGCCACGTCGAGCCGACGTTCGACTGGACGCTGCGGGTGCCGGAGACGGGCCAGAAGCTCGGCGCGCACATCGTGACGGCCCTGTCGTCGAACCTCTTCCACGGCCAGCCGCTCGGGTACGCCTTCCGGGAGTACCGCGAGGGCGTCGGGGTGCTCCACACGGCGTGGGCGCGGCGCCGGGAGCAGCTCGACCACGGCGACACCTCGGTGCGCGAGGAGCTGACGTGGCTGCGGCTGTCCGCGTTCGACCGCCAGAGCCTCGTGCTGCTGGGCGACCCGACGGCCGCGCTGCCGCCGCTCGACGCCTGAGCCGCCCGTCGGCCGGGCCCGCCCGTAGACTCGCCGCGTGACCCCCGAGGAGCTCGACCGCCTCTACGCCCTGCTGCGCGTGCCGAGCGTCAGCGCGCTGCCCGAGCACGAGCCCGACATGGCCGCCGCCGCGGCGATGGTCGCCGGCGAGATCCTGCGCGCGGGGGGCACCGCGGAGGTGCGCCACGGCGGGCGCCACCCCCTGGTGCTGGGCGAGGTCCCGGCCAGCTCCGGCGACCCGCACGCCCCGCGCGTGGTCCTCTACGGGCACTACGACGTGCAGCCGCCCGGCCCGTCGGAGCTGTGGACCACGCCGGCGTTCGAGCCGACGGTGCGCGACGGGAACCTCTACGCGCGCGGGGCCAGCGATGACAAGGGCAACCTGTTCATGCTCATCGCCGCGGTGCAGCGCCTCGCGGCCGCCGGCGAGCTGCCGGTGCGCGCGGCGTTCGTGGTGGAGGGCGAGGAGGAGAGCGGCGGCACGTCGGCGCTGGACCACCTCGCGGCCGACACGCGCGAGGCCCTCGCGGCGGTGATCTTCGACAGCCCGATGATCGCGCCGGGGCGCCCGGCGATCTGCACCGGGGTGCGGGGCATGGTCTACCGCCGGGTGCGCGTGCGCACGGCGGCTTCGGACGCCCACAGCGGCCTGTTCGGCGGCGCAGCGCTCAACGCCGCCCACGCCCTCGTCGGCATCCTCGCCGCGGTGGCCCCGCACGGCGGCCGGCTGGTGGAGAGCCTCTACGCCGGGGTGGCGCCCGCCGGGCCGGCGGAGGTCGAGGCGTGGGCCGAGCTGCCGCCGGGCGGGCAGGCGCTGCGCGAGGCCGGGCTGCGGCCGGCCGACGCCGGCGCCGAGGAGGGCTTCCACCTGCGCACGCTGGCGCTGCCCTCGCTCGACGTGCACGGCATCGCCGTGGGCGAGCCGTCGGCGGTGAAGACCAACATCCCGGGCGAGGCGGTGGCCACGCTCTCCCTGCGCGTCGCGCCGGGGCAGGACGCCCACGCGCTGGCCGCGATGCTCGACGACCTGCTGCGGGCCGCCGCGCCGGCGGCCGCCGACGTCGAGATCGAGGACCTCGGCGTCGCCCTGCCGGCCGCCCTCGACCCGGAGCACCCGGTGCTGGTCGCCGCCGCGGAGGGCGTCGAGCGGGCGACGGGCTGGCGCCCGGCCCCCGTGCGACTGGGCGGCACGCTGCCGGTCGTGGCCGTGCTCGCCGCGCGCGGGGTGCCGACGGTGCTCACCGGGTTCGGCCTGCCCGACGACGCCATCCACGGGCCGGACGAGCACCTGCGCGTCGATCACCTGGGCGCCGGCACGCTCGCGGCGATGGAGATCCTGCGCGGGCTGGGGCGGCTCGGGCCGGGGGCGCCGCCCTTGTAGGATCGGCGGTCGCACTGACGTCGATCATCAGGGGGACCATGGTGGCGGAGCTCTGGGGCGGGGAAACCCGCAAGGCGGTCGAGAACTTCCCGGTGTCGGGCGAGCGGGTGCCGCTCCCGGTGGTGCGCTGGCTCGGGCGGGTCAAGGGGGCCGCGGCGCGGGTCAACGCCGAGCTCGGGCTGCTCGACGCGGACCTCGCCGAGCGGATCGCGACCGCGGCGGACGCCGTGGCGGCCGGGCAGCACGACGACCAGTTCCCGATCGACGTCTTCCAGACGGGCTCGGGCACGTCGTCCAACATGAACGCCAACGAGGTCATCGCGAACCTCGCCGGCGAGGGGGCGCACCCCAACGACCACGTCAACATGGGGCAGAGCTCCAACGACGTGTTCCCGTCGGCGGTGCACTGCGCCGCCCTGCAGGAGGTCGTGGAGCGGCTGCTGCCGGCGCTCGACCACCTCGGCGACGCCCTCGCGGCGAAGGCCGGGGAGTTCGCCGACCACGTCAAGGCCGGCCGCACCCACCTGATGGACGCGGTGCCGGTCACGCTCGGCCAGGAGTTCGCGGGCTACGCCGCGCAGGTGCGCCAAGGCCGCGACCGGGTGGCCGACACCACGGAGCGCCTGGGTCAGATCCCGCTGGGCGGCACCGCCACCGGCACGGGCCTCAACACCCACCCGGAGTTCGCCGAGCGGGTGCGCGCGCGCCTGGCGGGCGACACCGGCCTGCCGATCTCGGCCCCGGCCGACCCGTTCGAGGCCCAGGCCGCCCGCGACGCCCTCGTCGAGGTGTCGGGCGCGCTGAAGGTCGTCGCCGTCTCGCTCACGAAGATCGCCAACGACATCGCGCTGCTCGGCAGCGGCCCGCGCTGCGGCATCGGCGAGATCTTCCTGCCGGAGCTGCAGAAGGGCTCGTCGATCATGCCGGGCAAGGTCAACCCGGTCATCCCGGAGGTCGTCCTCCAGGTGTCGGCCCAGGTGATCGGCAACGACGCCGCCATCACGATCGGCGGCATGCAGGGCCAGTTCGAGCTCAACGTGCGCATCCCGCTGCTCGCCCGCAACCTGCTCGGCTCGATCCACCTGCTCACGACCACGTCGCGGCTGTTCGCCGACAAGTGCGTCGCCGGCATCAGGCCCAACGAGGCCGGCCTGGAGCGCAGCGCGGAGGGCACCCTCGCCGTGGCGACGGCGCTCAACCCGTTCATCGGCTACGACAAGGCGACCGCCATCGTGAAGGACGCGACCGACTCCGGCCGCGGCCTGCGCGAGGTGGCCCGCGAGCACGGCGTCGAGGAGTCGGTGCTCGACGAGGCGCTCGACCTCCGCACGATCGCCGCGGGGTCCTCCGCCGGGGCCTGACCCGCCGGCCCGGCCCGGTCCCCCGCCGGGCGGCGGGGGACCGGGCCGGGCCACCCCCGCCGCCGGGGGATCACACGGCCCGGCGGGCCTCCGCGGCGGCCGCCCCGCGCACCTCCGCGGCGAAGGCGCGGGCCGCGCCCACGACCGCGCCGTACACGTCGGCCTTCGGCTTCACGAAGCGCGGCGCGCTCGGCAGCCCGCCGACGAGGTCCGTCACCACGAGCACCTGGCCGTCGCACTCCGGGCCGGCGGCGATGCCGATCGTCGGGCACCCGACCTCGGCGGTGATCCGCTCGGCCAGCTCGGCCGGGACCGCCTCGATCACGAGCGCGCAGACGCCCGCCGCGTCGAGCGCCCGGGCCTCGGCCGCGATGCGATCGGCCTCCTCCGGCGTCGTGCCCTCGCGCCGGTAGACCTCGGCGGTCTGGGGCAGCAGCCCCACGTGGCCGATCACGGGGATGCCGGCGGCGATGATCGCCTCCACCTGCGCCACCAGGCCGCCCTCGAGCTTGACCGAGTCGGCGCCCGCCTCCACCAGCCGCCGCGCGCTCGCCACGGCCTGCCCGGGCGTGGCGTAACTCCCGGCGGTCAGGTCGCCGCACACGTGCGTCGCGGAGGCGCCGTTGCGCACCGCCCGCACGTGGTGGGCCATCATCTCGAGCGACACCGCCCGCGTGGTGTCGTAGCCGAGCTCCACCTCGCCGAGGCTGTCGCCCACCAGCAGGATGTCGAGCCCGCTCTCGTCGAGCGCGCGGGCGGTCGGGTAGTCGTAGGCCGTCAGCATCACCAGCCGCGCGCCGCCCTTGCGGGCCCGGATCGCCGCGGCCGACAGGGGGGTGGTCATCGCTGCTCCCAGACGACCGGGACGCCCTCGGGCGTGGTCAGGTCGACCTGCCGGTTGGCCGAGTCGACGTGCACGACCACGGGCTCGAAGCCCTCGAGCTCCGACTCGTCGTACTGGGCGTAGGTCAGGATGATGACGAGGTCGCCCGGCTGCGCGAGGCGGGCGGCCGCGCCGTTCAGACAGATGTCGCCGCCGCCGGCGGGACCCTCGATCGCGTACGTCTCGAAGCGGGCGCCCGTGTTGATGTTCAGCACGCAGACGTGCTCATAGGGCCGGATGTCCGCGGCCTCGAGCAGGTCGGTGTCGACGGTGACGCTCCCGACGTAGTTCAGGTTCGCGTCCGTGACGGTCGCGCGGTGGATCTTGCTCTTCAGCATCGTGCGGGTGCGAGGCGGCACGTGTGCCCTCCGGGTGGGGTTCGGAAGCGGGACGTTGTCGATGAGGCGCGCGGGCCCGACCCGGGCGGCGACGACCAGCAGGGCGTCCTCGCCGTCCAGCCGCGCGAGCGGCCGGAAGGTGTCGCGGTCCACGACGGTGGCGTACTCCAGCTCGCAGCGCGGCTCGGCCTCCACGACCGCCCGCGCGCGGGCCTCGATGCGGGCGGCGTCGCGCTCGCCCTCGGCGACGAGCGCCTCGGCGGCGCGCAGGGCGCGGCTCAGGGCCGGCGCCGCGGCGCGGTCGTCCGGGCCCAGGTAGGCGTTGCGGCTGCTCATCGCGAGGCCGTCGGCCTCGCGCGTGGTGGGGGCGACCACCAGCTCGACGTCGTCGAGGTGGAGGTCGGTCATCAGGCGCCGGACGACGGCCACCTGCTGGGCGTCCTTCTGGCCGAAGACCGCCCGGTCGGGCCGCACCATCAGCAGCAGCTTGGCGACCACGGTGGCCACGCCGGCGAAGTGGTGCGGGCGCGCCGCGCCCTCCAGGCCCGCGCTCGGCCCGCCGACCGTGATCGCGGTGGCGAAGCCCTCGGGGTAGACCTCCGCGGCGTCCGGCGCGAAGACCAGCTCCACGCCCTGGCGCGAGGCCAGCGCCACGTCGCGGGCCTCGTCGCGCGGGTAGGCGGCGAGGTCCTCGCCCGCGCCGAACTGGGTCGGGTTGACGAACAGGGTCACGACGACCGCGTGGCCGTCGGCGCCGGCGCGGCGCATCAGGTCGAGGTGCCCTTCGTGGAACGCGCCCATGGTCATCACCACCGCGATCCGCCGCCCGGCCGCGCGCATGGCCGCCACCCGCTGGCGCAGGTCCGCCACGGTGCGGACGACGTCCGCGCGGCGGGAGGGGGGAGGGGATGTCCGGGACTGGGGCATGGGGATGCACCGCTCGCCGTCCCGGACACGCCGAGGGGCCCGCGCACGGGCTTCGTCATCCGGCGCCTCGCGCTCCAACTCCCAGGGTGGGATGCCGGGCAGGGGGCTGACGGCCGGGGCAGCATACCGCCGCCCGCGACGGCCGACAAACGGCCCCGGTGGGGGCCCGGGACGGCCGACCGCCCCGCTAGTGTGACGGCATGTCGGAGCCGGCCGACCGCGTCGCCGCCCTCGAGGCGTACCACCGCGAGGAGGTGGCGGGCTGCATCCGCTGCGCCCTCAGCCGCACCCGCACCCAGGTGGTGGTGGGCAGCGGCCGCCTCGACGCGGACGTGATGTTCGTGGGCGAGGCGCCCGGCTACCACGAGGACGTGCAGGGCATGCCGTTCGTGGGCCAGTCGGGCAAGCTGCTCACCCGGCTCATCGAAGGCATCGGCCTGCGCCGCGAGGACGTCTTCATCGCGAACGTCCTCAAGTGCCGTCCGCCGGGCAACCGCGACCCGCAGCCGGCCGAGATCAGCGCCTGCGAGCCGCACCTGTTCCGCCAGGTCGCGCTCGTGCGCCCCCGGGTGGTCTGCACGCTGGGCAACTTCGCGACGAAGCTGCTCTCCGGGCGGCCCGACGGCATCTCGCGGGTGCACGGCCACGAGCTGCCGATCGAGATCGGGGGCCAGCCGGTGCTGCTCTACCCCCTCTTCCACCCGGCCGCGGCGCTCTACACGCGCGCGATGCTCACCACGCTCGAGGCCGACTTCGCCCGCATCCCGGAGCTCGTGGCGCGCGCCGCGCCGTCCTCCGCGCCCGCGCCGCCCGCGCCGCCCCCGGCGGTGCCCGCGCGCGAGCCGGACCCTGCCGCGCAGCCGGTGCACGCCGGCGCCGGCGTGCCCGCGTCCGCGTCCGCCGAGCAGCTCGGCCTCTTCTGAGCACGGCGCCGCTCACCTGGGAGAGCGACGGGCCGGGGGCCACCGCGGCCCTCGGCGCGCTGCTGGCCGAGGCCCTGCGCCCGGGCGACCTCGTGCTGCTGCGCGGCGAGCTCGGCGCCGGCAAGACGACGCTCGTGCGCGCGGTGGCGCGGGCGCTCGGCGTGAGCGGCCCGGTCACGAGCCCGACGTTCACCGTCGCCCAGCGCTACGAGGGCGCGCGCGCCCCGGTGGCGCACGTCGACGCCTACCGCCTGGGCGGCCCGGACGACGAGGAGGCCGAGCTGCTGCGCGACGCCGTGGCCGGTGACGCGATCGCGTTCGTCGAGTGGCCCGACGCGATCCTCGAGGCGCTGCCGGAGCCGCGCATCGAGCTTGAGCTGCGCCACGGGGGCGGCGACCGGCGGCTGGTACTGTTGGTCGCCCGGGATCCGCAGCTCCTCGCCGGTCTCGGCCGCCAGCTTGCCGACCTTCGCGCTCGACACCTCAACAGCGAGCCCGAGCCTGGCGCTCGTCCGGGGTGAGGAACCCGTCGCCGAGCTGTGGCTCGCCCCCGAGCCGGGCTCGGGGCGTCGGGTGCTGGAGGCGGCCCACGGCCTCCTGACCGCGGCCGGCGCCTCGGCCGACGACCTCCGCGACATCGTGGTCGGGGTCGGCCCCGGCGGCTTCACCGGCCTGCGCATCGGGCTGGCGACGGCCCTGGGGCTGGGGCAGGCGCTCGGCGTGCCGGTGACGGGCGCCTCGTCGCTCGAGGCACTGGCGCTCGGGCTCGCCGCCGCCGCGCCGGACGCGCCGCTGGTGGCGCCGGTGCTCGACGCCCGCCGCCGGGAGCTCTTCGCCGCCGTCTACCGCCCGCGCGGGGGCGGGCTCGACGAGCTTGCGCCCCCGCAGGCCATCGCGCCCGGCGACCTGTCGGCGCTGCTCGAGCGGCTCGGCGAGCCCGTCGCGATCGGCGGCGACGGCGTGGCGGCGGGTGGCGAGGCGCTGCCGGGGCCGCTGCGGACCATCCTGCCGCCGGGCTCGGCGGCCCACCGGGTGCGCGCGGCCGCGCTCGTGCGCCGCGTGCGCGACGGCGCCGGGCTGCCCGCCCGCCCGGTCTACGCGCGCCTGCCCGACGCGGAGGTCAACCGGCGGCGGGCGGCCGCCGCGGCGCCGGAGGCGTAGTGCCGCGGGGCAAGCGCCCGCCGCCCGAGCCGCGCGTGAAGATCCGCGAGATGCGGCTCGGGGACGTCCCCCAGGTGGTCGCCATCGAGACCGCGACCTCGGCCACGCCGTGGACCCGGTCGATGTTCGTGTCGGAGCTCGGCCGGCCCGGCACCATCGACCTCGTGGCCGACCGCGGCGGCGACATCCTGGGGTACGTCATGGTGTCGCGGTACGCGGACGTGTGGCACATCCTCAACGTCTGCGTGCGCGAGGCGCACCGGCGCCAGGGCATCGCGGGCAGGATGCTGGACGTGCTCTTCGAGCGGGCCGGGCGGCGCGCGCACCTCGGGTTCACCCTGGAGGTCCGCGTCTCCAACGGCACCGCGATCAACCTGTACCGGCGCAAGGGCTTCATGGAGCACGGGCTCCGCCCGGGGTACTACTCGGACAACGGGGAGGACGCGATCATCATGTGGCGCGGCGGCGGACCGGAGGACGCGTACACGTGAACGGGCCGATCCTGGCAATCGAGACCTCGTGCGACGAGACGGCGGCCGCCGTCGTCGAGGGGCGGCGCATCCGCTCGAACGTGGTCGCCTCGCAGGCCGAGATGCACGCGCCGTACGGCGGCGTCGTCCCCGAGGTGGCCGCGCGCCACCACCTGGGCACGGTCAACGGGGTCGTCGACGAGGCGCTCGCCGCGGCCGGTCTCGCGCTGGCCGACGTGCGGGCAGTCGCGGTCACCCAGCGGCCGGGCCTGATCGGCGCGCTCCTCATCGGCGTGGCGACGGCGAAGGCGATCGCCTACGCGGCGCGAAAGCCCCTGCTGATGGTCGACCACATCCACGGGCACATCGCGGCGTCCTGGCTGGATCCGGTCGCCCTCGACCCGCCCTTCGTGAGCCTGGTGGCCTCCGGCGGGCACACCCGCCTCGACCTCGTGCGCGATCTGCGCGCGCCGGTCCTGCTGGGGCAGACGATCGACGACGCGGCGGGCGAGGCGATCGACAAGGGCGCGCGCCTGCTCGGCCTCGGCTACCCCGGGGGGCCCGCCCTCGAGCGCCTCGCGTCAGGCGGCGACCGCGCCGCGCACGCCTTCCCCGTCGCGCTGCGCGGCGCCGGCGTGCGCGACTTCTCGTTCGCCGGCGTCAAGACCTCGCTGCTCTACGTCGTCCGGGAGCGCGACGGCGAGCCGCTCGGCGACGCCGAGCGCGCCGACCTGGCGGCGTCGTACCAGGAGGCCGTGGTGCGGCCCCTGGCCGACCGGCTGATCGCGGCGGCCGTCGAGGAGGGCGTGCCGACCGTCGCCCTCGGCGGCGGCGTGGCCGCCAACGGCCGCCTGCGCGCGCTCGTCGCCGAGGGCGCCGAGCGGGCCGGCCTGCGCGTCGCGGTGCCCGACCGCTCCCTCTGCACCGACAACGCGGCGATGATCGGCGCGGCCGCCCAGTTCACCGACGAGGTGCCCTGGCCCGATTACCTCGGCCTCGACGCGGTGGCGACCGCCCCGCCGGGGGGCATCGCGGCGTGAGCGCGCGGCGTCCGCGCCGGCGGGCCCAGGTCGCGATCGGCGCGATCGGCGCCGCCGCGCTCATGGCGCCCGCGATCGCCTACGCCCGGGACGACGGCGCGGGCGCCGCGGAGGCCCGCCGCCCGGCCGCCGCCGCCGCGGCGGCCCTCGCCCCGCCGTCCGCGCAGGCCCCCGCGGCCGCCGGCCTGCTGGCCGCCGGCGCCTGGCGCGACACCCTCGAGGCCTTCCGCGCCCCACAGCTGCCGACGCCGGGCGACGCCGAGACGGTGATCCTGCTGCTGTCCGGCGAGCCGGCGGCCGCCGCCGACCCGGGCGACCGCGCCGCCGCCGCCCGGGCCGTCGCCGAGCGCCAGGAGCGGCTGGTGCCGATCCTCGAGAGCCTCGGCGCCACGGTGACCTTCCGCTACCGGGTGCTGGTCAACGCCGTGGCCGTCACCCTGCCGGCCGGCCGGCTCGAGGCGCTGGCCGCCCTGTCCGACGTGATCGGGGTCGTCCCGGTCGGCTTCCTCGCCCCGGCCCGGGCCGAGGGGCCCGAGGCGCCCGGCGAGGGGGTCGACGCCAATTGGCACGAGCGGTCGACGCCGATCGGCACGGACCCCGCCGACGCGCCCGAGGGCACCGACGGCGCCGTCGACGCCGATCGGCGCGAGCCGTCGACGCCGATCGGCACGGACGCCCCGGGGGCCGCCGAGGGCCCGGCCCACATCGCCCTCATCGACGCCGGGGTGGACGTCTCGCACCCGTGGCTCGGGGGCGGGATGGGGCCGACGTTCCCGGTGATCGGGGGCGCCGACCTGGTGGACGGGGACGCCGACCCGTCGCCCGACCCGGCCGACCCGGCCGCAGAGGCCCACGGCACCCAGATGGCGAGCCTCGTGCTGCGCTCCGCCGCGCTCGCGGGCCTCGCGCCCGCCGACGTGCCGCGCCTGCTCGCCTACCGGGTGGTGTCGCGCGAGCCGGTCGGCGGCCGGCTGCGGCCGCTGGCGCGCACCGACCGGGTGCTGGCGGCGCTCGAGCGGGCGGTCGACCCGGACGGCGACGGCGCCACCGACGACGCGGCCGAGGTCGTGCTGCTCGGCCTGGCGGCCGGCTTCGAGGGGGCGGGGGAGGACCCCGTCGCCGCGGCCGTGGCCGCGGCGGACCGGGTGGGGGCCACCGTCGTGGCCCCGGCGGGCAACGACGGGCCCACGTTCACGCGACCGGGGTCGGTCGGCGGCCCGGCGGCCGGCCCGACGGTGATCGCGGTGGGCGGGGTCGCCGCGCCCGCGACGCCCCGCACGGCCGACCTGGAGGCCCGGCTCGGCCCCGCGGGCGCGCGCCTCGGCCCGCTGCCGCTGATGGGCCCGCAGCCCGACGACCGCGCGCTGCCGGTCGTGGTGCTGCGCGACGAGGCCGGCGTGGCGCAGGGCGGCGCGCCCGAGGACTTCGCGCGGCCGGACGGCACGAGCGCCGTCGAGGGGGCGCTGGTGGTCGTCGCGCGCGGCGGGGCGCCGATCGCCGAGACCGCCGGCCGGGCGGCGGCCGCCGGGGCGGCCGCGATCGCGGTGTGGGACGAGGACGGCGACGGCGCGTTCCCGGCGATCCCCGGGTCGTCGGGGCTGCCCCTGCCGGTGGTGGGGATGGGCCGCGCCCAGGGCGCCGCGCTGGCGCGCCTGCTCGCCCGCAGCGGCGACCTGCGCGTCGCCCTGCGCCCGCGCGCCACGGCGGCGGCCGCGCCGGGGGTCGCCTCCTTCTCGTCGTGGGGGCCGACCCTCGACGGGCGCCCGAAGCCCGACCTGGTGGCGCCCGCGGTCGACCGCGAGGCGGCCTGGCCGGGCCGCGGCCCGGACGGCCGGCACGCCACGGCGCCGCTCACCGGCACGAGCGCCGCGGCGGCGGAGGTGGCCGCGATCGCGCTGCGGCTGCGCGTCGAGCGGCCCGAGCTCGGCCCGCGGGCCGTCCACTCGCTGCTCGTGCAGGCCGGCCGGCCGCTCGGCGGCGTCCCGCTCGAGCGTCAGGGCGGCGGCGTGGCGGCGCTCCCGGCCGGGGGGGCGGTGCGGGTGGAGCCCGCCGTCGTGGCCACCCGCGCCACGCGCGGCGAGGCCCGCGCCCGGATCGTGCTCAGCGACCTCACCGGGGGCGGCGGCGACTACGAGCTGCTGCTCGACCCCGGCGCCGGCGCCGGGGAGGCCGTGCTCACGTCGCGGATCACGGTGCCCGCGGGCGGCCGGCGGGCCGTGACGCTGCGCCTGCCGGACGCCACCTCGGGCCATCTCGTGTTGCTCGACGACGCGGGCGCCGTCGCCGCGCGGGTGCCCGTCGTGCCGCTCCGGCCGGCCGGGGGGCGGCGGGACGCGCTGGGCCGCCCGGAGGTGCGCGCCGACGGCGGCCTGGCCGAGGTGCGGGTGCGCCTGGGCCTGCTGCGGCGCGCGGGCGCCCGCCTGGTGAGCGCCCGCGTCCACGGGGTGCGGCTGGCGCTGGTGCCCGCCGCCGGCGGGGCGCCGCTGCCCGTGGCCGGCGGCGAGCAGGACGCCTCCTGGCCCGCGGGCACGTACCGGTTCCTCGTGGCCCGCCGGCTCGCCTCGGGGCTCGACGTGCCCGCGGGGCGCTACCGCCTGCGCGTGACGGCGTCGGCGGGCGACGGCACGCGGCTGCGGCGGCAGAGCGCGCCCTTCCGGCTCGGCTGACCAGGGCCGGGAATTTCGTCACCCGCTTGTGCTCTTGCGGACGACCGCCGCCGGGGCGTAGATTGACCAAGCTGTCACAAAGTCCTCGCGTCCAAGGGAATCCGGGCCCATGGCCACCGATCGTCTGACGCTGGGGGTCGCCGCACGCCTCTCGCGCTATCTCCAGGTCCTGACCCAGGCCAAGAAGATGGGCAAGACCAGCATCTCGTCGCAGGCGATCTCCGAGTACACGAACGTCAATCCGACGCAGATCCGCCGCGACCTGTCCGGCTTCGGCAAGTTCGGCAAGCGGGGCGTCGGGTACGACATCGACTCGCTGATCGAGCAGATCCGCAAGATCCTGCGCACGTCGGGCCAGCACAACATCGCCCTGTTCGGCGCCGGCAACCTCGGCGCCGCCATCGCCACCTCGGGCGTCTTCGCCGACCACGGCTTCCGCATCTCCGCGATCTTCGACGTCGACCCCGAGCGCGTTGGCACGACGCTCGCCGACATCCCGGTGCGTCACTACCGGGAGCTGCCCGACGTCGTGGCCGGCGACGACGGGGTGATGGTCGGCGTGCTCGCCGTGCCGGGCGCGGCCGCCCAGGAGGTGGCCGACGACCTGGTCGCCGCGGGGGTGAAGATCATCTTCAACTACTCGGACGCCCTGCTCACCGTGCCGTCCGACGTGACCGTGCACACCTCGAGCCCCGCGGTCGAGCTGCTGCACGCGCTGTACTTCTACCTCTCCTGACGGGGGTCCCGGCGGCAGGTCGGGGGCCGGCGGGGCGTTGCTAGACTCGCCCTGGATGGCCCACGGCGACTCCCTTCCCGGCGTCCTGTCCGGCGCGCGCGAGCGGTTCGAGGAGTCGACCGACTTCACGATCGGCATCGAGGAGGAGTACCAGCTCCTCGACCCGGCGACGCTCGCGCTGACGAACCGCTACGAGGAGCTTATGGCGGCCGCCGAGGAGCCGCTGCGCGGGCGCCTGGCGGGCGAGCTGATCGCGAGCGAGGTGGAGTTCAAGACCCGCGCGCACGCCACCTACGCCGACGCGGGTCGCGAGCTGGTGGAGGGCCGGCTGGCCACGCTGGCGCTCGCCGACCGGCTGGGCATCGCGCTCGGCGTCTCGGGCGTCCACCCGTTCAGCCCCTGGCAGGAGCAGCGCATCATCGACACGCCGCACTACCGGCGCGTCGAGGGCGAGCTCGGGTACATCGCGTGGACCAACAACACCTGGTCGCTGCACCTGCACGTCGGCGTGCGCGGGGCCGACCGCGCCGTGGCCGTCTCGACCGCGATGCGCAGCGTGCTGCCCGAGCTGCTCGCCCTGTCGGCCAACAGCGCCGTCTACCTGGGACGGGCCACCCGGCTGCACTCCACGCGCACCCAGGTCTTCACGAAGAGCTTTCCGCGCTGCGGCGTGCCCGACCCCTATCGCGACTGGGACGAGTACGCGGCCTTCGTCGGCATGCTGGAGCGCACCGGCTCCATCGTGGAGGGCACGCAGATCTGGTGGAGCGTGCGGCCGCATCTGAGCTTCGGCACCGTCGAGGTGCGCATCTGCGACGGCCAGACCGAGATGGCCGACGCGCTCGCCCTGGGGGCGATGGCGCTCGCCTGCGTCGCGGCCTTCGCCGCCGACGCGGACGCGGGCCGGCCGCTGCCCGCGCACCCGACCGGCCTCATCGAGGAGAACATCTGGCGCGCCCAGCGCAACGGACTGGAGGGCAGGCTCATCGATCTCGACCGCGGCATCGAGCGTCCGACGACGACGGCCATCGAGGAGCTGATCGACTGGTCGGCCCACGTGCACGGCCCCCTCGGCATCGAGCCCCACATCGCCGGCGTGCGGCGCATGCTGGCCGAGGGCAACGGGGCCATGCGGCAGATCGAGCGGCTGGAGGCGCTCGGCGACCCGCGCGCGATGCACGCCGAGAACGTCGAGCGCACCCGCCGCTCGGCCGAGGAGGTCGTGGCGACCCCCGCGGGGGCGGCATGAGCACCGACCAGCCGCAGGGCGCCGGCGCCGCGCCCAGCCCGGAGGAGCTCGCGGCGATGATGGCCGAGCGGCTCGCGCGCACGCCGGTGCGGGACGTGCTGCTGCAGTCGATGGCGACGTTCATCGACATGGCGGGCATCCGGCTCGGCATGGGGCCGACGCGCGACGAGGCCCGCGACCTGACCCAGGCCCGCCAGGCGATCGAGGCCCTGCGCGCGCTGCTCGAGGTGGCCGAGCGCGAGCTCGGCGCCGCGCAGGTGCGGCCGTTCCGCGAGCCGCTGGCCGTGCTGCAGATGGCGTACGCCCGCGCCGTGGAGGAGCCGCCCGCCGGCGGCGACCAGGGTGGCGGCACCCCGCCGCCCGGGGCCGGATCGCCGCCGCCCGGGGGCGAGGCGCCTCGGGGCCGGCCGGCGCCCGACCCGGCGTCGCGCCTGTGGGTGCCGCCGGGCACCCCGAGGCCGGGGGGCGGCGCCGCCACCTGAGCCCACGGCCCGCCGCGGCGGGCCGTGGACGCGCGTGATGATCGGCACAACGTCCGGGGCGGTGTGGTAGAAAACCGCCGCGTACGGCGCAGCGTTCTCCCGTCGAGGCGCGAGCCACAGCAAAACCGGAGCGTCTCGGCCCGGTGGGCCGGGGTGTGCGCTCGCCAACCGATCTCGGAGGGAGCGACGTGGCCGACTTCTTGTCGGACAACACAACATGGCTCGCTGTGGTCATCGGCCTGCTGGCCGTTGCCTACGGCATCGGGCTCACGGTCTATCTCCTCAAGCAGCCGACCGGCGACGAGCGCATGCGCGCGATCGCGAAGGCGGTGCAGGAGGGCGCGCAGGCCTACCTCACGCGCCAGTACACGATCATCGCCGGCGTCGCCGCCGTCCTCTTCGTGCTCATCGGCCTCCTCGGCGAGGCGGTCGACTCGAACCTGCTGGGGTGGAAGGCGGCGATCGGCTTCCTGATCGGCGCCGTGGCCTCGGCCGCGGCCGGCTTCATCGGCATGAACGTCTCGGTGCGCACCAACGTGCGCACGGCCGAGGCCGCCAAGCACGGCCTCTCGCCGGCCCTCGGGGTCGCGTTCAAGGGCGGCGCCGTGACCGGCCTGCTGGTGGTGGGCCTCGGCCTGCTGTCGGTGGCCGGCTACTTCCTCGTGCTGGGCGAGGGGTCCGACGACGTCCTGCCGCTCGTCGGCCTGGCCTTCGGCTCGAGCCTGATCAGCGTGTTCGCCCGCCTCGGCGGCGGCATCTTCACGAAGGGCGCCGACGTGGGCGCCGACCTCGTGGGCAAGGTCGAGGCCGGCATCCCCGAGGACGACCCGCGCAACCCGGCGGTGATCGCCGACAACGTGGGCGACAACGTCGGCGACTGCGCCGGCATGGCGGCCGACCTGTTCGAGACCTACGCGGTCACCACCGTGGCGGTCATGTTCCTCGGCTCGCTCTTCCTCGCCGACTTCGCCAACGCGCTGATCTACCCGCTCGCCCTGGGCGGCGTGTCGATCATCGCGTCGATCATCGGCACCTGGTTCGTGCGGGTGGGGCCGAACGGCTCGGTCACGGGGGCCCTCTACACCGGGCTCGGCGTCGCCGCGCTGCTCGCGATCGCGGGCTTCCTGCCGGTCACCTACTGGCTGATGGACGGCGCCGAGGTGGTCGAGGGCGCCGGCGAGTGGCTCGACTACTTCTGGTGCGCGGTCATCGGCATCGGCGTGACCATCGCCCTCGTGGCGATCACGGAGTACTTCACGGGCACCCTGTGGCCGCCGGTGAAGAAGATCGCGCGGGCGTCGGAGACCGGCGACGCGACCAACATCATCGCCGGCCTCGCCGTCGGCCTGAAGGCCACCGCCGCGCCGATCGTGGTGATCGGCCTGGCGATCGCGGGCTCGTACGAGCTCGGCGGCTTCTACGGCATCGGCGTGGCCGTGATGGCGATGCTCTCGATGGCGGGCGTGGTCGTGGCGCTCGACGCCTTCGGCCCGATCACCGACAACGCCGGCGGCATCGCCGAGATGGCCGAGCTGCCCGAGGGCGTGCGCGCCATCACCGACCCGCTCGACGCGGTCGGCAACACCACCAAGGCCGTGACGAAGGGCTACGCGATCGGCTCGGCCGGCCTGGCGGCCGTGGTGCTGTTCGTCTCCTACGTCGAGGAGCTGGGGGCGGTCATCGACCCCGGCACGGTGGTCGACTTCAGCCTCATCAACCCGTTCATCGTGATCGGGCTGTTCATCGGCGGCATGATGCCGTTCCTCTTCGCCGCCTACTCCATGGAGGCGGTCGGCAAGGCCGGCGGGCAGGTGGTGGAGGAGGTGCGCCGCCAGTTCCGCGAGCACCCCGGCATCATGGAGGGCACCGAGCGGCCGGACTACGCCCGCTGCGTGCGCATCGTGACCGCCTCGGCGCAGCGCGAGATGCTGCTGCCGGCGGCGATCCCGATCCTGTTCCCGATCGTCACCGCGTTCATCTTCGGGGTCAGCAACGGCCGCGAGATGCTCGGGGGCCTGCTGCTCGGCGTCATCGTGACCGGCATCTTCGTCGCGATCTCGATGACCTCCGGCGGCGGCGCCTGGGACAACGCCAAGAAGATGATCGAGGACGGCCACCACGGCGGGAAGGGCTCCGTCGCCCACAAGGCGGCGGTGACCGGCGACACGGTCGGCGACCCCTACAAGGACACCGCCGGCCCGGCCGTCAACCCGATGATCAAGGTGGCGAACATCGTCGCCCTGCTCATCATCCCGTTCCTGGACTGACCCCGGGGCGGGACGCGGGGATCGCGAGGGCGCCGTCCGACCGGCGCCCTCGCCGTTTCCGGGCGGGTGCCGCGGCCGAAGGGGGAAGGGGACGGCCGCGGCGCCCCGGTCGGACCCCCTACCAGTCGGCCCCCGTGATGCGCTCCTCGTCCGGGGCGATCGCGGCCACGGCGAGCGCCAGGCCGGCGCGGGCGAGCAGCCGCCGCGCCTCGGCGATGCGCTGCTCGTGGTCCCACGGCGAGGCCACGAGCACGACCCGGGGCTCGATGCCGTGGTCGGTCAGCGCGCGCAGGCGCGCGAGCGTCGAGCGCCGCACGAGCGTCTCGGGCAGCTCCACCTCGAAGCAGAGCGGCGGCCGCACGCCCTCGCGCTCGCAGTGGACGTCGGCCGGCTGCCCGGCCGTGGCCGGCGGGGCGTCGAAGCCGGGGCTGCCGACCGCGTGCACCCTCCAGGGCGTCCGGGAGGCCAGGTCGCGGGCCAGGGCCGCCACCCCGGCGTCGTGCTGCGCGAGGCGGGTCCTGAAGTCGGCGAGCCAGGCGTCGTACGTGTCCATCGGATGACCCCGCTGGCGGAGGCGGCCTGTTCCGCCGGTGACGCTACCGGTGGGGTCGGACGGCACGGCCCCCCACCACCGGCGGGGGGCGCCCCGGCCCGTCGGGGTGCCCCGCTAGACTGGCCGGTGTCCGCCCGGAGCCCGGTGAAGGAGCACAGACAGATGGCCGCATCACCACGCCCCGCCCACGCATCGCGCGACCGGTGGCGCTGATGGCCGGCGCGGCCAAGGCCAGCCGCAGGCTGCCGCGCGTCCCGAACGCCGACCGCCCGCGGGACGACGAGACGATCCTCAAGCGCTCGGGCGCCGACCTGCAGAACGGCTGGCTCTCCCGCCACGGCGAGCTGTACGCGACCGACGACCGGCTCGTGTTCGTGCCGACGATCCTCGACACGATCATGCGCGCCAAGCGGCGCGAGATCCCGCTCGACGACATCCTCGAGGTCGAGCGCTTCCCGCGCTCGCCGGGCGACATGCCCGAGGGCGGGCGCAGACCGCGCCTGCTCCTGCACACCTCGGAGTGCGTCTACGAGTTCATGGTCGGCGACCTCGACGCCTGGATCGACTCCCTCGAGCGCATCTACCAGCGCCGCGTCAAGGCGGGGAAGCCGCACGAGCCGACGTTCACGCGCGAGGGCTACGTCAACGTGCTGCTCGACGACGCCTGATCGCCCGGCGGGGGTTCCTCCGCTAAACTCCCGAACAGGTCCAGGTTTCCGGGAGTTCACCCTGATCACGATCACCGAGAAGAGCCGCTCCGCGGTGCTCGCGCTCACCGAGCTGGCGCAGCGTGGCTCCGGCGGGCCCGTGCCGATCATGGAGGTCGCGGAGGCCCGCGGCATCCCGCTCCACTTCCTGGAGCAGCTCTTCGCCGGCCTGCGCCGGGCCGGGGTGCTCGGGAGCCAGCGGGGCGTGAAGGGCGGCTACTCGTTCCGCCGCCCGCCGGCCGAGGTGACGATCCTCGAGGTCGTCGAGACGGTCGACGGCCGCATCACCGCCCCGCCCGACGCCGACGCCAACGGCTCGGGCTTCGTCTGGACCGCCGCCCGCGCCGCCCTGGCCGAGCTGCTCGAGGGGCTCACCATCGCCGACATGGTCGAGCGCGAGGCGCGGGCGCAGGACGCGCCCATGTTCCACATCTGAGGTAGCCCCTGCAAACGGGCTACTTCCCGGGCGCCTTGGACCAATCGTGGACCAATCAGGGGCCGCCGGCGCCCTCGAGGAACGCCTCGAGGCGCTCACCGGCGGTGCTGCGCTCGGCCGGCAGGGCGTGGCCGTAGCGCTTGAGCACGAGCGTCGGGTCCGCGTGGCCGAGCAGTTCGGCGACCGCGTGGACGGTGAGGCCGCTGGCGAGCCACCACGTCGCCGCAGAGTGCCGCATCGAGTGGATGGTCGGCAGGGGGGCGGGGAGGACGGTGCGGACCCGTCCGAACGCTTCCCGGGGGTCGAACGGGAACACTCGCTCGTCGTCGCCTGGCCGACCGACCGCGAGCCGGTAGCGCCGCATCCGTGCGGCCACCTGGGCGCCGATCGGGACCTCGCGCCCCTTCCCTGACTTCGTGGGCCCCGTCTCGCGGGTGCGCAGGTTGAAGGACGCCCGGACCATCACCTCGCGCGCCTCGAGGTCCACGTCGGCCCATCGGAGCGCGAGCAGCTCACCCCGGCGCGCCCCCGTGGCGAGCCCCAGGTCCACGAAGGCTCCGATGCGCGGGTGCCCGTCCGCGTCCGCGGCATTGCGTAGCGCCCGCCCCTCGTCGGGCGTCAGGAACCGGATCGGCCGCGCCTCCTCGCCGGCGGCCGGGGGGCGCACCCCGGCGCACGGGTTGACCGGGATGACCTCGTGCTCCACCAGGCGCCGCATAGCCGGTCGCAGCGCGTCCAGCGCCAGCCGGGCGGTCGTGGGGCTCGTGTCGGCCTCCAGTTCCTCGAGCCAGCGGCGGACGGTCCCCGCGGTGAGGGCGCCGACCGGCAGGCGACCGAGGTAGGGAAGGACGTGCAGCCGTAGGCGGTACTCGCAGGTATGGACCGACGACTCCCGGTAGCGACGGCCGCTACGTGTCCGCACGGTGCCGCGTAGGGCGCCGACGGCCCACTCGCGGCACGCATCGAGGACAGTGATCGGCTCCGACGTCACCAGCGGGGTCGCGTCCTCCTCGAATACCGGCGCCACGTCGGGAGGCGCCCCGCCTCGCTCGAGGGCCGCGATGACGCTGTGGCGCCACGCCTGCGCCTCGGCGAGCGAGGGAAAGGTGCGGGTCAGGTTGACCCCGCGGCGGCGCACCCGCGCCCGGAACGCGCCGCCGCGGGCGTCGATCGTCATGCGGAAACCGCCTTCTCGGCCTCGGTGAGGGCAGCGAGGACGGCCTCCGCGAGGGCGATCTCCTCACGCTGTCGCGCGCGGTCGTCGTCCTCGGCGGCTAGCTCTCCGCGCTCGTCCTCTTCGTCGATCCATCGGATCATCTGCCTGTTCGCCGCGATCAAGCGGCGGGCCGAGCGCTCGATCGCGGCGCCGACCGCGAGCATGTCCCACCAGTCCGGCTCCGCGCGAGCGCGCAGCCACCCCAGCACGAGGCCGGCGTCGGCGAACTCGGCCACCAAGGCGGTCGAGTCGTGGAACGAGTTCTCGACCAGGGTGGCAGCGGGGTCGCGCAGGGCGATGAGCAGCATCCGCTCGAGGTCGGCCATGGATGGGCGCGACGTCATCGGACCGCCTCCATGTACTCGAGCAGGGACTCGGCCGCCTCGAGCTGCGATCGCAACGACGACGTGTCCCAGCTCCCGTCCGAACCGTCGAGAGTCTGCCGGTTCTCCTCGCGCACGAACTCGGCGCAGGCGAGCACCGACCGCAGGTTCTCGCCGCGCAGCTCAACAGGGGAGAACTTCCGATCCGCGAGATACAGCGACATGCAAGCGTGAAGCGCGACGCTGATCCATTCCGGCCGGAGCTGGCAGCCGGCGGCAAGTTCGCCCACCGTCGTTGCGGCGGTGCGCGCGACGACCTCGATGGTCGCGCTCGTGGGGGTGGTCATCGTTCCTCCTCTGATCGGTTGGCCGAGGAGGTCGACGAGGTCGCCAAGGGAGCCTGCGGGGTCGCGTAGGCTCTCGATGCGGCCTGGAGTTCGCGCTCCCGGCTGCCACGGGGTCGGCGGCTCCCACCGCGCGGCCCCACTTCTGTTTCCGGCCGAACGTCCCACAGGCGCGCGCCGCGGGCAAGCTGGACCCCCTGACCGATCGGGGGGCGACCATCGGTTAGGGGCGTGGCGTGGGCCCGGAGGGCTCGCCGGACCTCGGACTCATCGACGTAGTGCCGGCCATCGAAGGTCACGACAGGGACGCCGAGAGCCGCGAGCCGCTTCCGAGCCGTCCGCGGGTCTCGGCAGCCGACGAGCGGGGCGGCTTGGGCGAGGGTCAGGAGGGCGCTCATCGGCCGCCCTCCGGGCCGGGCCGGGGGCCACCGCCCCCGTATAGGGGGGCGGATGGCCCGCCCGGGCCAGATTCCCACTTGGCCCGGGCCATGGCCCACCCCCTACGGAATGTGCCGTTATCCCGCTCCACGCCTAGGATCTCGGCACACCGGGTCTGTGTGACCTCCGGGTGTTGGCCCATGACTTGGCCCACCCTTTCGGCCATCTCCGCGACCTTGCTTTGGCCCACCCCCTCCGCGGCGAGCTTCAGCGCCCACTGCGGAGACTCCCGGAGGTCTATCTCGAAGGTGCCGAGGCGCCGCCCGCTCGAGCGTCTGTGCCAGCCCGGACGGTCCTTATGACACTTGATCGCCACGGACGCGAACGGCCGATCCCGCGTCATGGCCTCGCCCACCAACTCGACGCCGAACGCGACATCGACGCCGCTCAACTTGCGCTCCGAGCCGATCGAGTACCGCCCGCGGTTCTCGGAGTTCTTCGGCAGGTGGTCCACGATCAGCGTCGCGACCCCGCGCCGATGGAAAGCGCCAACCACGAGCCGCAGGAAGTCCTCGATGTCGTCCGTGGCGAGGTTGGACAGACCCTGCAGCCGGAGCGCAGGGTTGAGGGCGTCGATGACCGCCAGCACCACGGCGTGATCCCTGACGAGGCGAGCGACGATCCGGTCGGCCTCCGGGTCGAAGCGCGTCTCGGGAGCGATGTAGAGCACGTGCTCGCGCACAAGACGCTCGGGCACGCCCAGGTCGTCGCGCAGGCGCTCCATCACGGACGCCTGCCCCATGTCGTCGGCGTCCACGAACACCGCGAAGAGGCCCTCGCGGGCCACTTCGGCGACCGCGGCGAGTGCCAACCACGACTTCATCGTCTCGGACTCGCCCGAGACGATGTGCCGCTTGCCGGCGTAGAGCAGGGCGCCGGTTTCCCCGCTGAGGATCGACGGAGGCGGCGGAGGCGCGAGCGCCGCATCCCAGTCGAGGGCCGGCTCCCATGAGCTGAGTCCTTCGACCGCCTTGGGTCGCTGGGCGGCCGCCTCGTACTTTTCCATGGCGGCCGCCGCGATCGCCCGCGGCGTCTTGATCTCGATCGGCGGCTCGTCGAACTCGATCAGGCGCCGGTTCATCAGCCGGCGCTCTTCCTCGGTGAACAGCTTCTCGTTGTCGCGGGTCCACGCATCGAGGAGCGCGTCGGCCCGGTAGCCGTCCTCGCGGTTCACAGCCCGACCTCGAGCTGCAGGTCGGCGACGTGCGCGCGCAGCTCGTCGACCTCGCGCTCGAGCTCGAGGGCGGCGTACCACATGTGGACAATCCACTCGCACGCGCGCTCAGGGTCATGCGCGAGCTCGGCGGCCAGGACGTCGGGCGGCGGCGGAATCGGTATCAAGGCGCCACCTCCGCCCGCTCGAGCGCCTCAAGCAGCGCCCGCAGGACCGTCACCCGCCGGGAGGGGCGCATCGCATCGCTGCGGCGCTCAGAGCGACACCCCCTAGTCAGGTCGCTCGCAGTCCGTACGGGTTCCGGGGGCGAGTCGTCGTCGGGCCCGCGCGGGACCTTGCGCGTGGACGTCTGCCGGCGCCGCGGCCGGCGTGACCGGGTCGAGCAAGCGGGGCGCCGGGCGTTGCGTGGCCGCGGCGTGCCCGCCAGCTGCACCATGCGCACGATCTCCGGGGCGGCGTGCTTGCGGAGCAGGGCGTGGCACGCCTCGACCGCTTCGGTGACGGTGATCTGACCGAAGCGGGCCGCGGTACCGAACCACCGCGCTTCTGTCGCGGCTGCTCGGCGCAGCGTGTCGGCGCCGATGCTGCTGCTACTCTTCGTATGCGGAGCCATCACGGTCCTTTCGAGCAGGATCGAGCGAGGGGCGCCCAGCGCAGGGGCGCCTTTCGCGTTTCTGGGGCGGGGTCTACTTGGGGTAGCTGAACTCCTTGACGACGTCCTCCAGGAGGCCTGTAAGCACCTTGAGGCGACGCGCCGCGTCGGCGGCCTCCGCGCTTAGGTGGTCCGCCTTGTCGAGCCGGCGGGTCCGCTCGTACTGACGCGCCGCCAGGTAAACGAGCCCGCCCTCGTTGCGAAACTGCTCGTTGATGGTCAGGGCGACCTCTACACGTGGCTTCGTCAGCTCCGCGTCCTGCATGATGAGCTCGAGATCGACCAGGGCCATGAACTTCTCGCCGGCCGCGTCGATCACGAGCGATCCCTCGTGCTCCACGAGGTCGAGCGGCACGCCGAGCGAGTCAGCGATCCACCGCTCGAGGATCTCTCGCGAGAAGGGGGCGACGAAGGTCTCGGCTGCCGGCCAGCCCGACATGCCGAGCGCGGCACGGCGTGCCTGTGCCTCCGCCGGGTCGGACCAGGCCAAGAGGTGGCCGGCGAGGTCGATCAGGCCCCTGGTGCTCGCGAGCGCCCAGAGGAGTTCAGTCTCAAGGTCCTCAACCTCTACGCCCAGCGCAGCGGCGAGCTTCTCGGCTGTCTCCTGGTCGAGTTCGGTGACCTCGCCCCGCTCAAGGCGCCGAAGGTGTTGGCGGGCCGCGTCGAGGCCTTCGTTCGCCTTGGCACGGGTCACGAGCGGGCGCAGCGCGGGCGCGACGGCCCGTTCGCTGAGGCCGGCCCGCTGTCTCAGGGCTGCAAGCGTTCGCCCCCGGACCTTCACCATGACTGTCTCCTCGGAGTAGGAAGCGGCCTACTTCTACCAGTGGTAACAATGCCGCGCAAGGGTGACGACAGAGTCGCCCGCGCTCAGTGCTACCATCGGGCGCGTGTGACCGGTCCCGCCCCCCTCCATGGAGCGCTTCCATGAACCCCGCCCTCACCGCACCCCCGGACCCCGTGCGCGACGAGCTCCGCGCCGATGTCGATCGACTGACCAACGAGGCAAAGGAGAGGTGGGCCGCGTTCGCCAAGCGTCGTGGCGAGGTGAACGCGGATCTCACCCCTGAGCAGCTCGCCGCGGAGATCAAGAGCGGCGGCAGCCCCGAGTTCAAGGAGCTGCACGAGCTGCACGCCGCCTTCGAGGCCTCCTCAAAGATGGCCGAGCAGGCGCAGGAGCGGTGGATCGCCCACCTCGAGGGCGGCAGCCGTGCCGCCCGGCCGGCGCCCGGTCAGGACCTCGCCAAGAGCGTCATCGAGAACTTCCGCGGCACCAACGGCCAGGTGGGCGCCAAGGCGCTCCTCGCCGGGACGGCCGTCGCGACGCTGCCGGGCTTCTTCGACGACGCGCTGCGCCTGCTCCCCCAGGCCGGCACCTTCCTGCGCAGCCTCGTGCAGGTGAAGCCGGCCGACGGCCCCCAGATCGCCTACCTGCAGCAGACGGTCGCCACGCACAACGCCGCGGCGGTCGCGCCCACCGGCGGGGCGCAGAAGCCGACGTCGATCTACACCATCGACCAGCAGACGACGCCAGCCGTCTGGATCGCCCACCTCACCGAGCCGATCGACCGCGCCATCCTGCTCGACTGGCAGCAGGCGCAGTCCTTCATCCAGTCGCAGATGATCCTTGGCGTGCTGCTCGAGCTCGACGCGCAGATGCTCTCCGGGGACGGCACGGCACCCGACTTCGAGGGCATCCTCACCAACGCGAACATCAACACCGCGGCGCGGGCCACCGGCGAGACGTACGCCGACGCGATCCACCGCGGCATCACCGAGATCCGGCTCGACCACATCGAGCCCGAGGCGGTCGTCATCCACCCGAGCGACCTCGAGGTGATGCGGCTCGACAAGACCTCGGACGGGGCCTACCTGGCCGGCCCGATGACCGAGGGCGAGTTCGGCGCCATCTGGGGCAAGCGGGCGGTCCCCTCGACGGTCATCCCGGAGGGCACGGCGCTGGTCGGCGCGTTCCGCCAGGGCGCGACGCTCTACGAGGTAGACCCGGTGCGCTTCGAGGTGAGCGACCAGCACTCGGACCTGTTCGGCAAGAACCAGGTCGTCGGGCGCGCCGAGCTGCGAGCCGGCTTCGGCATCGACTACCCCGAGGCCTTCTGCAAGGTCGACCTGACCGAGCCGGCGCCGTGACCTCCTGGGGGCGCGGCGACGCCGGTTTCGTGACCGTGAAGGAGGCGGCCGCCCAGATGGGCGCCTCCGGTTCAGGAATTGAAGCCATGGCCCGAGACGGCGTCCTGCGCTCCGAGCACGTCTGCGGCGTGCTCTACGTGCAGCCGGCGCGGGTCACCGTGAGCGGCGTCAAGGTCGGGGCGGGGGCGGGTCAGATCTCCAGGGCGCCCCAGCCCACACCCCGCTGTCAGGTCGCTTCTGACGGAAACTCGCTCGGACTCCCCCTTCAAAAAGGAAAGCGCCCGTGAGCGACAACGGCTGGAGCCCCTCAACAGAGGAGCACACGTTCGCCTCCGGGCGCGTCGGCACGGTCCGCACGTCGCCGAACATCTACGCGATCTTCTCGGCTGAGGACATCGCGCCGCACCTCACCGACTACTTGGCCGGATCGCTGCAGGATCCCGCGCTGGGCCTGCGCATCAGCGAGGAGATCGTGCGCGCCATGCTCGTCACGCCGCGCCTGCTGCGCGAGGAGGACCCGGACGCCCCGGACGGCGTGCGGTGGATCGACCTGGACCCCTTGGACATCGACGAGCTGCTGTCGCTGTTCATGGAGCGCTCCGAGCGGGCCGCCCGATTTCGCGACGACGCCGGAAGCGGAGACGACGGCGCAGATGGCGCGGGTGTGGAGGACAAGCCCAAGCGCGCTGCTCGGACTAAGACCGGGAAGCGCTGAGGCATGGATCGTCGATCGTGATCTCGCGGCCATGATCGTGGAGCAGGAGCGCGCGGCGGCGGAGGCCGCCCGGCGGGAGCAGGAGCAGGCGTAGTGGCCCGCGGCTCCGGCGGCATCCGCTACTACATCGACGGCGACGCCTCCGGCCTGCAGAAGGCTCTCGGCCAGGCGGAGAGCCGCATCGGCCGGGTGGGCAAGTCGATGGGCATCGCCCTCGGCGCGGCCGCCGCGGCCGGCACGGCGGCCGTCGGCGCCTTCGGCAAGCTCGGCCTGGACGAGGCGCGCGAGCAGGAGGCGGTCGCCGCCCGCACGGCGAACGTCATCAAGACGACAGGCGGCGCGGCCAACGTCACCGCCGCCCAGGTCGAGAAGCTCGCGGCGGCCATCCAGCGCCAGACGGGCTCTGCCGACGACGCGGTCCAGGCGGGGGCGAACATGCTCCTCACCTTCCGCAACATCCGCAACGAGGCGGGCGCCGGCAACGACATCTTCAACCAGACGGTCCGCATCACCAACGACCTGTCGGTCGCGATGGGGACCGACATGCAGCAGGCGTCGATCCAGGTCGGCAAGGCGCTGAACGACCCGGTCCGCGGCATCACGGCGCTCCAGCGGGTCGGCATCACCTTCAACGAGACGCAGCGGGAGCAGATCAAGAACTTCGTCGAGTCCGGCCGCACGATGGACGCGCAGAAGGTCATCCTGCGCGAGCTGGAGGCGCAGTTCGGCGGCGCGGCCTCCGCCGAGGGCGAGAGCACCGAGGCCCTGCAGCAGCTCCAGCGCATGACCGAGGACGCGGCCGAGTCATTCGCCTCGGGCCTGCTGCCAATCATCACCCGCTTCGCCCGGTTCGCCCAGACCGAGCTCATCCCGCGGATCCGCGACGTGGTGAACTTCATTAAGCGCAACTGGCCCGGGATCCGCGAGGCCGCCGCCGACGCCTTCGAGGGCGCGCGCCGGGTCATCCAGCGGGTCATGCGGTGGATCGACGCCAACGTAATGCCGACGATCCGCTCGATCGTCCGCAACGCCCGGCGCTTCTGGGACGAGTTCGGCGACGACATCAACACGGTCTTCCAGTTTGTGCGTCGCACCATCGAGCGCGCCCTGCGGATCATCCGCGGGATCATCGAGACGGTCCTCGCCGTGATCCGCGGCGACTGGGGCAAGGCGTGGCGCTCGCTGCAGGGCGTCGTGCGCGAGGTCTTCGGCGGGATCATGGACTTCATCCGCACGATCCCGCGCCAGGTGCTCGCCCTCGGCAAGGACATCGGCAACGCCATCGTGCGCGGCATCTTGAGCGGCCTGCGGGCGATCGGCGGGCAGATCACCGACTTCATCTGGGGCCTCGTGCCGGGGCCGCTGCGCCGCTTCATCGAGGGCGGCTCCTCGAGCGGCGCCCGGGCGCAGGCGAGCACCTTCGCCGGCTTCGGCGGCGCCGGCGGTGGCGCCCGCGGCCTGTTCCGCCAGATGGGCGGCACCATCCCCGGCCCTCCTGGCGCTGCCATCCCGATCACCGCGCACGCCGGCGAGGTCGTGCTCAACCCGCGCCAGCAGCGCATCGTCGGCATCGACCGGATCATCGCCGCCCTGGTCGCCACCGGCGGCGTCATCGGGGGCGACAGCTTCGCCTCGGGCGGCTGGGTTCACCCTGCACCGGGCACGCGGATCGGCGGCGGTCCCGGCCAGGGCACTCACTCCTACAGCGCCCCGCCGAACAACTGGCAGTCGGACGCCGCATACGACCTCATGGGCAGCGACGGGACCGCCGTCGTCGCCGCCGGCCCCGGGGTCATCGGGGCGATCCGGCCGTTCTCGTCGGATCCCCGCTTCTGGGGCCACGCCGTCTACCTGAACACGAACGGCGTCCAGCTCTACTACAAGCACCTGAAGTCGGTCACCGTGCGCTCCGGCCAGCGCGTCGAGCCCGGACAGGTGCTCGGCTACCTCGGCACGGGCGTCAACGGCGGACCCCACCTCCACCTCGGCTCGACGAGCGTGGGCGCTCTGAGCGCGATGGTGCGTGCCCCGGCGGCGAAGCGAAGCGTGGCCGGTGAGAGCGGCCACGAAACGCCGCAGAGCGAGAAGGCTCCGCCCCTCACGCCACAGCAGCGCCTCGCCCGCGCCTTCAAGGCCGCCGGCGCGGCGAACCCGATGGCAGCCGCACGGAGCATCCTCTCGGCCGGCGCCGGAGACCCCGCGAGCGGCGTGCGCGGTACGTCGCTCTCCGATGCTCAGCAGCGTGGCGTTTCGAGCATCGGTCGAGCAGCGGGGACCCGCGAGCTCGCCAAGGGCGGCGCCGACGCCGTCGCCCGGGCAGCCGAGGCGCGCGAGGACGCAGAGCGCAGCGCCACCAGTATCGCGCTGCAGAAGAACCTCGCCCAGGTGCAGGGGCTCATCCGCAAGTACCAGGACCGCCGCCGCACCCTGTGGGAGCAGATCCAGAAGGTCGGCGGTCGCAAGGACCTGAAGCCGGCACGAAAGCGGGTGCTCATCACGCAGATGCGCGCCGCGCGCAAGCGCCTGAAGGAGGACATCGACGGCCTACGCGAGGTCGAGAAGGCGATCGTCGAGGAGCTGAACGAGATCTTCTACGAGGCCGAGCTCGACCGCCTCGAGGACGCCGAGTCGGCCGGCGCGCCTGAGGGAGACTCGACCGCCGACGCCGGCCCCACGCCGGACCAGCAGGCGCAGATCGACCAGGCCAACGCGCGCGCCGACGCGGCGGAGCAGAGCGCCCGCGCATCCGAGGCGTTCACGAACGCCCTGCGCGGCTCGGGTGACATCGACCAGCCGGGCGGATCGGTCAACGTCTTCATGACCGTCAACGGCGCGGCCATCTACGAGCGGAACCTCGGCGCCGCCGTGGTGGAGGCGATCAACCGCGGCACGACCCGCACCACGTCCGTGGTGACGCTCCGGGCGTAATGGACCAATCGTGGACCAATATGCGCCGCTATGCGTGGTCCTGCTAGCTCGCTTCGATCGGTGAAGGAGCCGTTTTGCAGGAGAAACGCCCGATCGGTCCCGGCGCCCGGGCGATGTTCCACATCTAGCGCGCCGGCGCCGCAGCCCCGCCCCGGTGGATGGGCAGCGCGAGCGGGTAGGGCAGGGTGCGTCCCCGACCGAAAGGGCCCTCCATGACCGTCGTCCTGGCGATCCGGTGCGCCGACGGCCTGGTGATCGCGTCCGACAGCCAGATCACCGACGACGACCGCGGCATGAGCTTCCCCGCCCAGAAGCTCCACGACCTCGGCGACCACGCCGCCTGGGCCGGCAGCGGCGCGCGCGGCGTGCTGAGGGACATCGACGCCGCGCTCACCGCGCGCGCCGACGAGGTGCTCGCCGCCCTGGACATCGGCCACGCGCTCCAGGAGGTGGCGCTGCCGATCCTCCGCCACCACTACGACCACTTCATCCCGGAGATCCCGGGCGAGCCCACGCAGGCGACGCCCTCGGCCTACGTCCTCGCCGCCGGCTACGGCCGCACCGGCCCCTTCATCGTCGAGATCAACCCCAACGGGCTGGTGGGCCGGTACGAGGACATCGGCTTCCACGCGATCGGCAGCGGCGCGGCCATGGCCCAGCAGGCCGGCGCGCTCCTGGCACACTTCCGGATGACCGAGCGCCCGGTCGGCTACGGCGTCCTCGCCGCAGTCCGCGTGATCGAGGCGCTGAGCGTCACCTCGCCCAACGTCGGCTTCGAGATCGACGTCGCCCGCATCACCGAGGCGGGCGCCGAGCACCTCGGCGCCGACGCGATGGCGACGGCCCGGGACGGCGTCGCGCGCTGGATCGCGGCCGAGCAGGAACTGCTCGACGGTCTCCTCGACTGAGCGCCAAGGGGCACCCGCCACCGGATGTCCTCGGGCCCCCTGGCCGAATAGGCGCGATCGACGCACGACGTCGACGCCAATTGGCGTCGCCCCGCGAGCAGGCGCCGTCGGCGCCAATTGGCGTCGACCGCGCGCGTCGATCGCGTCGACTCCCGCGGCCCTCCCTCGGGCCCCGTGTAGCCTCGCCGCCATGAGGGTCGCGGTGGCGGCGGCGGGGCGCGGCCCCTCCGTGCGGGGGGCGGTCGCCCGGTTCATGGTCGCCGGGCTGCTCGCGCTGGCCGCGCTCGCGGCCGGGGGCTTCCTCGTGCTGCGGCCGATCGGGGAGAGGGAGGCGGTCGACGACGCCCGCCGCCTCGCCACGCTGGCCGGACGGGGGGTCGTGGAGCCGGCCCTCACCGACGCGGCGCTCGACGGCGACCCGGCGGCGCTCGAGCGGCTGGACCGGGTCGTGCAGGAGCGGGTGCTCGGGGAGGACGTCGTCCGAGTGAAGATCTGGACGCCCGCCGGGCGGATCGCCTACAGCGACGAGCCGCGGCTGATCGGGCGCCGGTATGGCCTGGGCGCCGACGAGCGGGCGGTGCTGGGCACGGGGGAGACGGAGGCCGAGGTGAGCGACCTGTCGCAGCCGGAGAACGCCTTCGAGCGCGACCAGGGCTCGCTGCTGGAGGTCTACCTGCCGATCCGCACGCCGGGCGGTCGCCAGGCGCTGTTCGAGGCCTACCGGCGCGAGAGCGAGATCACCGCCAGCGGGCGCGAGGTGATCACGGCGTTCGCCCCGGTCATCCTCGGCGCGCTGCTGCTGCTGTGGCTGGTCCAGGTGCCGCTCGCCTGGTCGATGGCGCGCCGGCTGCGGGACGGCATGCGCGAGCGCCAGGCGCTGCTCGAGACGGCGCTCGAGTCGTCGTCGCTCGAGCGCCGGCGCGTGGCCGCCGACCTGCACGACGGCCCGCTGCAGGACCTCGCCGGGCTCTCGTTCGGCCTCGCCGCCGCCGCCAGCCGCGCGCCGGCGGGGACCGACCCGGCGACGGTGGCGGCGCTCAGCGCCGGCGCCGACGCGGCGCGGGAGGGCACCCGCCGACTGCGGGCGGCGGTCGTCGACATCAACCCGGGCCGCCTGCACGACGAGGGCATCGGCGCGGCGCTCGAGGACCTGGCCGCCCCGCTGCGGGCGCGCGGCATCGCCGTGACCGTCGACGTGCCGGCGGGCATGGCCCTGTCCGAGCGCAGCGAGGAGCTGCTCTACCGCGCGGCGGCGGAGGGGCTGCGCAACGCCGCCGCCCACGGCGCGCCGGCGCGGATCGAGGTCCGCGCCGGGGTCGACGACGGGCGCGCCCGGCTGCGCGTGGAGGACGACGGGCACGGGTTCGACGCGGCCACCCGGGCGCGGCGGCGGGCGGAGGGCCACGTGGGCCTCGAGCTCGTCGAGGAGCTGGCGCGACACCTGGGCGGCGCCGCGCGCGTGACGTCGGCGCCGGGGCGGGGCACCGTGCTCGAGCTCGAGGTGCCGGCGTGATCCGGGTGGTGCAGCGACGACCACGCCGTCGTGCGCGCCGGCCTGGCGCAGCTGGTCGGCACGTTCGACGGGGTCGAGGTGACCGCGTCGGCGGGCTCGGCCGCCGAGGCCCTCGCGGCCCTCGCCGCGCGCGGCGCCGACGTCGTGCTGATGGACCTCGAGATGCCCGCGCCCGACGGGATCGAGGCCACGCGGATGATCCGCGAGCGCCACCCGGGGACGGCGGTGGTGATCCTGACCTCGTTCTCGGACCGGGCCCGCATCCTGGCCGCCCTCGACGCCGGCGCGATCGGCTACCTGCTGAAGGACGCCACCCCGGACGAGGTGGAGCGCGGCATCCGGGCGGCCGCCCGGGGCGAGGCGCCGCTCGACCCGCGGGCCGCCAGCGCGCTGCTCGCCAGCCGGTCGGGGCCCGCGACGGGCGCCGCGGCGCCGGCGCCGGCCGGCGCCGCGACCGGCCTGTCGGCCCGCGAGCGGGAGGTGCTCGCGCTGGTCGCCGAGGGCCTGCCGAACAAGCTGATCGCCCACCGCCTGGCGATCAGCGAGAAGACGGTGAAGGCGCATCTCACGAGCATCTTCCGGGCGATCGGCGTCGGCGATCGCACGCAGGCGGCCCTCTGGGCGATCCGCAACGGCGTCGCCGGGGGCCCGGGCGGCGGCGGGCCGGCGGGGGGGTCCTAGGACCGACGTCCGATTGCGGCGGCCGCGGCGGGCGGCGACCCTCGTGGCGTGGGCCGCACCCCGTCCAGCCGGTTGCTCGCCCTGGCCCTCGCCGGCGCGGCGGCCGCCGCGCTCTGTGGCACGGCGCCCGCGGCGGCCCGCGACGACGGGCGCGGCCGGGACGACGACCGCGTGGAGGTGCGCGTGGCGGGCGCCTGCGGGCGCGCGAGCCGGGCGGAGCTGCGCCTGCGCGCCGAGGACGGGCGGATCCGCGCCGACCTGCGCGTGCGCACGCCGACGGCGGGCCGCTGGCGGGTGACCGTCGTCCACGAGCGGCGCCTCGTCGCCCGGGCCCGCGTGCGGGCGACCCGGTCGGCCCGCGGCTTCGCGTTCCGGGTGACGCTGCCCGACTACACCGGCCCCGACGCGGTGCGGGTGCGCGCGGCGGCGCCCCGCGGCGAGACGTGCTCCGCCGCCGCGACCGTCGCCGGGTCGTAGGACAGATGTCCGATTGCCGCCCCGGCCACGGCGGGGCGACCGTGGACCCGCACGGCGCCACCCCGGCGTCACGATCAGGAGGACGCGAGATGCCCACCGCCCCCACCGCCACGCTCCGCGCGGCGTGCGCCGCCGCCATCGCCATCGGCCTGGTCGCGACGGCCCCCGTCGCGCTCGCCCGCCAGGGCGCCGACGACCCGCCCGGCTCCGACGACACCCCCGCCCGCGCCGGGGGCGGCGCCCCCGACGACTCCGCCCGCCGGGGCGGGGACGACGCGGGCCGGCGGGGCGACCGCACGGACGTCCGGGTGCGCGGCGTCTGCAGCGCCACCAGCACGGCGACGCTCAAGCTGAGCCCCGAGAACGGCCCCATCGAGGTCGACTTCGAGGTCGACCAGAACCGCGACGGCCGGCGCTGGGGCGTCGTGATCCGCCGCAACGCCGCGCGCGTGCTGGCCCGCGCGGCGACGACCGCCGCGCCGAGCGGCTCCTTCGAGATGCGCACCGTCGTGGCCCCGGGCAGCCCCCGCACACGCGTCACCGCCGTCGCCCGCGCCCGGCGCGGCGGCGAGGTGTGCCGGGCGGCCGCCGTCATCTGATCGCGCCACCGCCCCCTCCACAGCCTGTGGAGGGGGCGGTGGGAACGTCACCGGCCCGTAACGGATCCCCGCGGGTAGGCTGCCCGGCGGCCACGACGAGGGGAGAGGCGCGGATGGCGCAGGCGGAGTTCGACGTGCTCGGGATCGGCAACGCGATCGTCGACGTGCTCGCGCGCTCGGAGGACGCGTTCCTCGGCGAGCACGGCCTCGCCAAGGGCTCGATGACGCTGATCGACGCCGCGCAGGCCGACGCGCTCTACGACCGCATGGGCCCCGGCGTCGAGGTCTCCGGCGGGTCGGTCGCCAACTCCATCGCCGGCGTCGCCTCGCTCGGCGGCCGCGCCGCCTACATCGGCAAGGTCCGCGACGACGAGCTCGGGCGCATCTTCGCCCACGACATCCGGGCGGCCGGGGTGGCCTTCGACACGCCGCCGGCCGCCGACGGCCCGGGCACGGCGCGCTGCCTGATCCTGGTCACGCCGGACGCGCAGCGCACGATGTCCACGTACCTGGGCGCCTGCACCGGCCTCGGGCCCGAGGACATCGACGGCGAGCGCGTGGCGGCGTCGGCGGTGACCTACCTCGAGGGCTACCTCTGGGACCCGCCGCGGGCGAAGGAGGCCTTCCGCGTCGCCATGGACGCCGCCCACGCGGCGGGCCGGCGCGTGGCGCTGACCCTCTCGGACAGCTTCTGCGTCGAGCGCCACCGCGACGAGTTCCTCGAGCTGGTCGACGGGCGGGTGGACGTGCTGTTCGCCAACGAGGCCGAGATCCGCGCCCTCTACCGCACCGACCTGGAGGCCGCGGTGGCGGCGGTGCGCGGCCGCTGCGAGATCGCGGTGGTGACGCGCTCCGCCGAGGGCTGCCTGGTGGTGACGCGCGACGCGGTCGCCGAGGTGCCCGCGAAGCGCGTGGAGCACGTGGTCGACACCACCGGCGCCGGCGACCTGTTCGCGGCCGGCTTCCTGCACGGGCTCACCAGGGGCGCCCCGCTCGCCGACTGCGCCCGCATCGGCGCCGTGGCCGCCGCCGAGGTCATCTCGCACTACGGCGCGCGCCCCGAGACGCCGCTGCGCGATCTGGCGGGATCGCCGGCGACCTGATGCGGTAGGGTCTCGCGCGGTGCCCATCGCCGACTCCATCACCGAGCTCATCGGCCGGACGCCGATGGTGCGCCTGTCGCGCGTCGCCGGCGGCCTGGGGGCGACGGTCCTGGGCAAGCTCGAGTCGTTCAACCCGGCGGGCTCGGTCAAGGACCGGATCGGCCTGGCGATGATCGAGGCCGCCGAGCGCGACGGCCGGCTGGAGCCGGGGCGCAGCGTCATCGTGGAGCCGACCTCCGGCAACACGGGCATCGCGCTGGCGTTCGTCTGCGCCGCGAAGGGCTACCGCTGCGTGCTCACCATGCCCGAGACCATGAGCGTCGAGCGGCGGACCCTGCTGCGGGCCTACGGCGCCGAGCTGGTGCTCACGCCGGGCGCCGACGGCATGCGGGGGGCGATCGCGAAGGCGCAGGAGATCGCCGCCGAGACCGAGTCGGCGCTCGTGCTGCAGCAGTTCGACAACCCGGCCAACCCGGACGTGCACGCCGCCACGACGGCCGAGGAGATCTGGGCCGACACCGACGGGGCGATCGACATCCTCGTCTCCGGCGTCGGCACCGGCGGCTCCATCACGGGCGTCTCGCGGGTGCTGCGCGAGCGCAAGCCGGGGTACCGGGCGGTGGCCGTGGAGCCCGCCGACTCGCCGGTGCTCTCCGGCGGGGCCCCTGGGCCGCACAAGATCCAGGGCATCGGCGCCGGCTTCGTGCCGGGCGTGCTCGACACGTCGCTCTACGACGAGGTCGTCACCTGCACGGTCGACGACGCCTACGCCACGTCGCGGCGCCTGGCGCGCGAGGAGGGCATCCTCGTCGGCATCAGCTCCGGGGCCAACGTCTGGGCCGCGCTCCAGCTCGCCGCCCGCGCGGAGAACGCGGGGACGACGATCGTGACCTTCCTCTGCGACACGGGCGAGCGCTACCTCAGCACGCCGCTCTTCGGCGAGGCCTGAGGCCCCTCCGGGGCCGCGGCCGCGTCAGGCGCGGCGGATGAGCAGGGTGCGCCGGGCGCCGCGCTCGCGGAAGCCCAGCGCGGCGAGGAAGGCCTGGCCGGGCGTGTCGACCTCCACCAGGGCGGCGAGGTGGGTGCCGCGCGCCTCGCGCACCTGGCGGGCGAGGTCGGCGATCAGCAGCCGGCCGATGCCGCGGCGGCGCGCCTGCGGCACGACGCCCATCCAGTTGATCCACCCCTCGGGCACCATCGCCTGGGCGAAGCCCAGCATGTCGCGGCGGTCGCGCGCGACCGCGAAGGCGTCGAAGCCCTCGGCGGCCTCGTAGCCGGTGGGCTGACCCATCTCGGCGAAGGTCGCCAGGCCGTCCATCGCCATGGCCTCCGCGGCGGTGAAGGCCTCGGCCCACTCGTTGCGGTACGGCTCGACGCTCACGCCGGAGACGTAGGGCGGCGCCGGCAGGCCCTCGACCGCGCGCGCCATGACGGCGACGCGCGCGTAGGGCTCGAATCCCTCGGCGGCGAGGAGGGCGCGCACGGGGTCGTCGTCCGCCACGTCGGCGTCCCAGGGCGGGTCGCCGGCCTGCGCGAGCAGCGCGCGCAGCGACTCGGGACCGTCGGCGCGGAGGCCCTCGAGGCGCATCGCGCGGGCGGTGGGGGAGGGTCCCGGCCGGCAGGACGCCCCGGCGACGGCGACGCTACTCGAGGTACGCCTCCAGGTCGTCGACGCGCACGCCGAGGGACTCCAGGTGGCGCCGCGCCTCGTCGAGGCGCTGCTCGGTGCCCGTGACCTCCATGACGATCCAGCCCGTGTCCTCGCGCACGTCGGCGCGCCGGATGTTGGTCACCACGTCGAAGCGCTTGCCGAGCGTGTAGACGATCGGCTCGCGGATGAGCTGCTCCGGGAACGTGAGCTTCAGTCGCCGGCGCGTCAGGGGGCACCTCCTCGGGGGAGGCTCCTATACTAGCCACCATGGTCCGGCGCTCGCTGCTCGGGCGGCTCGGGGCCGCCAAGCGTTCCCTCGGGCGGGACATCGAGGTCGCGCGCGAGCGCGACCCGGCCGCCACCTCGCTCGCCGAGATCCTGCTCTGCTACCCCGGGCTGCACGCGATCTGGCTGCACCGCGGAGCCCACGCCCTCTACCGGCGCGGCCTGCGCACGCCCGCCCGCGTGGTCAGCCAGGTCGGGCGCGCGCTCACCGGCATCGAGATCCACCCCGGCGCCACGATCGGCCCGGGCTTCTTCATCGACCACGGCATGGGCGTGGTGATCGGCGAGACCACCGAGATCGGCGAGGACGTCACCCTCTACCAGGGGGTCACGCTCGGCGGCACCGGCAAGGACGTCGGCAAGCGGCACCCGACCGTGCGCGACGGGGTCATCGTCGGCACGGGCGCGAGCGTGCTCGGCCCGGTGGAGATCGGCGAGGGCGCGAAGGTGGGCGCCGGCGCGATCGTCATCAAGGACGTGCCCCCGAACACGACCGTCGTCGGCAACCCGGGCCGCGCGGTCGTGGTCGACGGCCAGAAGGTGCGCGACGTGCACCACCCCGACATCGACCACGTGCGGCTGCCCGACCCGGTCGCCGAGGCGATGTCCCGCCTGGTGCGGCGGGTGGCCGAGCTGGAGCGCGACATCGAGCACATGCGGGCCGGCCGCGAGCCCCGCCCGCGCGAGGCGCGCGAGGGCGACCCGCCCGGCGCGCAGGACGAGATCGCCTCCATCCTGGGGCTCAACCCGGGGGCCGGCATCTAGCGCGCCGGCCCTCCCTCTGACACGCTCGCGACTCCGGCGTACGACGAGGGGGTGTGCACCATGGGGATGGACTTCACCGGCTGGAACAGGGCCGTCATCGAGGAGTTCCGGGCCAACGGCGGCCACGTCGAGGAGTTCGCGACCCGCCCGCTCGTCATCCTGCACAGCGTGGGCGCGAAGAGCGGCAAGGAGCGGCTCAACCCGCTCATGCACCTCAAGGAGGACGGCGCGATCGTGGTGTTCGCGTCGCGCGCCGGCGAGGACGCGCACCCCGACTGGTACTACAACGTGAAGGCCAACCCGGAGGTCGAGGTCGAGCTGGGCGACCGCACGGTGCGCGGCCGCGCCGAGGAGGTCACCGGTGACGAGCGCGATCGCATCTGGGAGGAGATGAAGACCAAGTACCCGCAGTTCGCGGAGTACGAGGCGGCCACCTCGCGGGTGATCCCCGTGGTGCGCATCCACCTGCAGGGCTGAGCCGGCCGGGGCGGCGGACCCCTCCGGTAGCATCCTGGAGGTGTCCGACCCGCTCGACGGCCTCAACCCACCGCAGCGCGAGGCCGTCCTCCACGGGGAGGGGCCGCTGCTCGTGCTGGCCGGCGCCGGCAGCGGCAAGACCCGCGTCCTGACCCACCGGGTCGCCCGCCTCATCGGCGAGGCGGGCGTGCGCCCGGAGGCGATCCTCGCGATCACCTTCACCAACAAGGCGGCCGGCGAGATGCGCGAGCGCATCGGCCGCCTGGTCGGCCCGCGGGCGCGCGCGATCTGGGCGTCGACCTTCCACTCGGCGTGCGTGCGGATCCTCCGCGTGGAGGCCCCCGCCGCCGGGTACGCGCGCGACTTCTCGATCTACGACGCCGACGACCAGCTGCGGCTCATCCGCCGCTGCCTGGTCGAGGAGGAGATCGACCCCAAGCGCACGCCGCCGCGGGCGGTGCAGGCCCGCATCTCCGACGCGAAGAGCCTGCTCCAGGGGCCGGAGGAGATGGCGGCGATGGCCGGCTCGTTCGCCGACGAGGTGGTGGCCCGGGTGTACCGGCGCTACGCCGAGGCGCTGCGCGCCAACGGGGCCATGGACTTCGACGACCTGCTGATGGTCACCGCGCAGCTGCTGGAGGAGGACGCCGCCGTGCGGGCGCGCTGGCAGTCGCGCTTCGAGCACGTCCTGGTCGACGAGTACCAGGACACGAACCACGCGCAGTACCGCCTCGTGCGCGTGCTCGCCGAGCCGCAGCGCAACGTCGTGGCGGTGGGCGACGACGACCAGGGCATCTACTCCTGGCGCGGCGCCGACGTGCGCAACATCCTCGACTTCGAGCGCGACTACCCCGACGCGCACGTGGTCGCCCTCGAGCAGAACTACCGCTCCACCGGCACCATCCTGCGCGCCGCCAACGCGGTCGTGGAGCGCAACCCGCACCGCCACCCCAAGCGCCTGTGGACCGACCTCGGCGACGGCGAGCCGATCACCGTGATGGCGTGCCGCGACGAGCACGAGGAGGCGCGGGTGGTGGCCGCGGAGATCGACCGCGCGGTCGGGCGGGGGGCGAGCCTGTCGGAGGTCGCGGTCTTCTACCGCACCAACGCCCAGAGCCGCGCGATCGAGGACCAGCTCGTGCGCCGCGCCGTCCCGTACGCCGTCGTCGGCGGCCCGCGCTTCTACGAGCGCGCCGAGGTGCGCGACCTGCTCGCGTACCTGCGGGTCGTGGCCAACCCGGCCGACGGGGTCAGCCTGGCGCGCATGCTGGGCGCGCCCAAGCGCGGGCTCGGGCCCGGCTGCGTGGCCAAGCTCGAGGCGTTCGCGGCGGCCCGCGAGACGCCCGTCTCGGAGGGCGTGCTGCGCCCCGACGAGGTGCCCGGTCTGCCGCCCGGCCAGCGGGCGACGCTGGCGGCCACCGGGGCGCTCCTGGCCGACGTGCGGCAGCGGGCGGAGGCCGGCGCGCCGCTCGACCGCATCCTCGAGGAGGTGCTCGAGCGCTCAGGCCTGCGCGACGCCCTGGAGCGCGAGGGCACGTTCGAGGCCCAGGGCCGCATCGAGAACCTCGAGGAGATGGTCCGCGTGGCGGCCGAGTACGACGCCTCGGAGGAGCAGGCGACCCTCGCGGGCTTCCTCGAGGGCATCGCGCTCCAGGCCGACGCGGACCTGGTCGATCAGTCGACCGGCGCCGTCACGCTCATGACCATCCACAACGCGAAGGGCCTCGAGTTCGACACCGTGTTGATCACGGGGCTCGAGGAGGGCCTGTTCCCGCACATCCGCTCGGACACGCGGGAGGCCCTCGAGGAGGAGCGGCGCCTCTTCTACGTGGGGCTCACGCGGGCGCGGCGCCACCTCATGCTGACCCACGCCGACAGCCGCGCGATGCACGGCGGCCGCGACTACCGGCTGCCGTCGCGGTTCCTCGGCGAGCTGCCCGCCGACGCGCTGCGCGAGCCCGCGGGCGGGCGGCGCTCACGGGGGCATCTGGCGGGTATGCCCGCGGACGGCGGCGGCGGGTGGCGGTCCGGCCCGCCCGCGCCCCGGGTGCCGGCGCTCGCCACCGGCGACTCGGTGCTGCACGCGACGTTCGGCGAGGGTGTCGTGACGGCGATCGAGAGCGGGGGTGAGCTCGTGCGGGTGCGGTTCTCGCAGGACGGGGCGGAGCGGCGGCTGATGGCCGGCGCGGCGCCCATGCGGAAGGTGGGCTGATGGCGGCGACGATCATCGACGGCAAGGCGGCGGCGGCGGAGCTGCGCGCGCAGGTGGCCGAGGGCGCGGCGGCGTTCCGCGCGCGCCACGGGCGCCCGCCCGGGCTCGTCGGCATCCAGGTGGGCGACGACCCGGCGTCCGAGCTCTACCAGGCCGGCAAGGCGCGCGCGGCGGAGGAGGCCGGGATGATGTCGCGCCGCGTCGTGCTCCCGGCCGAGACGACGCAGGCCGAGCTCGACGCGGTCATCGACGGGCTCAACGCCGACGACGAGGTCGACGGGATGCTCGTGCAGCTGCCCGTGCCCGACCAGCTCTCCGAGGTGCTGATCGCGAACCGGATCGACCCCGCGAAGGACGTCGACGGGTTCGCGCCGGTCAACCTCGGCCGGCTGGTGCGCGGCGAGCCGGGCTCGGTGCCGTGCACGCCGGCCGGCGTGATGTGGCTGCTCGACCGCGCCGGCGTGGAGATCGAGGGCGCCACGGCGGTGGTGGTGGGGCGCAGCCTGATCGTCGGCAAGCCGATGGCGCTGCTGCTCACCGCGCGCTCCGCCACGGTCACCGTCGCCCACTCGCGCACGCGCGACCTGCCCTCGCTGTGCCGCACGGCGGATATCCTCGTCGCCGCGGTCGGCCGGCCGGAGATGATCCGGGGCGACTGGATCAAGCCGGGCGCCGCCGTGATCGACGTCGGCATCAACCGCACGGACGCGGGGCTGCGCGGCGACGTCGCGGGCGACGAGGCCGCGGAGGTCGCGGGCTGGCTCACGCCCGTGCCGGGCGGCGTCGGGCCCATGACCATCGCGTACCTGCTGGCGAACACGCTCGCCGCGGCCCGGCGCCGCGAGGGCGACGACACCGAACAAGGGGACGAGTGACAGGATGAAGATCGCGATCTTCGGCGGCACCGGCGACCTCGGTCGCGGCCTCGCCATCAACTTCGCGGCCGCGGGCCACGAGATCGTCGTGGGCTCGCGGAGCCAGGAGCGGGCGGACCAGGCCGCCGCGACGCTGCGGGAGGCGCTCCCCGAGGGCACGTTCACGCCGCGCGAGAACGTCGCCGCCGCGCAGGAGGGCGACCTCGCGGTCGTCTCCATCCCCTGGGAGGGCATCGAGTCGACCATCCCCCCGATGGCCGATGCCCTCGCGGGCAAGATCGTGGTCTCCGTGGTCAACGCGCTGCGCTTCGGCAAGAACGGCGCGATCGCCGAGCAGGGCGACGCCATCGGCGCCGCCTCCTGCGCCCACAAGATCCAGGACCTCGCCCCCGAGGCGAAGGTGGTCGTGGCCTACAACAACCTGCCGGCCGCCGGCCTGCAGGCGCGCCACTCGCTCGGCGCCGACGTCCTCGTGTGCGGCAAGAGCAAGGCCGCCCGCGAGGAGGTCATCGAGCTCACCTCTGCGATCCCCGGCACGCGCGCCCTGGACGCCGGCCCCCTCGCCAACGCCCTCATCCTCGAGGGCATGACGGCGCTCATCATCAACCTCAACCGTCGCTACGGCGGTGAGGCCAGCGTGTCGATCTCCGGCCTCGAGAGCGCCCCGGAGCGCCCCGTCTGACCCCGGCGCGGGCCGCGCGTCCCACGGGCGCGCGGCCCGGTCGCGTCACTCGGCGTCGACCCGTCGCGCCACTCGGCGTCGACCCGACCGCGTCACTCGACGCGGCACGCTCACGCCACTCGGCGCCGCCCGGTCGCGTCACTCGGCGCCGGCCCGTCGCGCCACTCGGCGTCGCCGGGTCGCGTCGATTGGCGTCGCCTCATCGCTCGCTCGGCGCCACCGGGGTCCCGTCGAATTGGCGTCGCCCCCCGGCGTCGAATGGCGTCGACCGCGCGCGCCGCGCGGCGCGCCGCCGCTCAGGTTCCGGTCTCGCCCAGCCCCGCGTCGATGATGGCGCGGGCCCGGCTGAGCGTCTGGCGCGCGCGGGCGACCTCGTGCCGCAGGCGCCGCACCTCGGCCTCGAGCTCGTCGATGCGGTCCTGCGCCTCGGTGAGCGGGTCGGCCTCGCCGTCGCCGGGCAGCTCGAAGTCATCGCCGAACTCCTGGCGCGCCCACCGGGTGAAGCCGGCGGCGATCTCCTCGACGGCGTCCTCGTCGCCGAAGCGCCGGGCGGCCTGCTCCACCGTGGCGCCCGCCTCGACGAGCGGCAGCATCTCGGCGAAGAGCTGCGGCGAGGCGGCGCGGCTGGTGGCCGGGGCATCGTCGCCCGCCATGTCGGCGCTCGCCCGGCGCGCGCCGGCCGTGTAGGCGGACGACGTCGCCGGCACCGAGCGGTCCATCTCCTCGGCGACCCGGCGGATCGCCTCCGTCTGGCTGGCGCCGTCCGCCATCAAGGCGACGACGCGCTCGTAGACCTGGTCCGCGACGGTCGTGGCCACCTCAGCTCCTCCCTGGTGCCGCGGGTCGGGCGACCACCGTATCGCCGCCTCCGCCGTCGCGCCACACGGTGAACGCGTCCGGGTCGGTCTCGCGCGGGGGGCGCTTCGCGGCCGGGCCGAGCGGGCGGCCGAGGTAGACGAAGGCGACCACCGCCTCGCCCGGGGCGAGCCCGAGCGCCTCGGCGACCTCCGGCTCGTCGGCCATCACCCCGGTGCGCCACATGGCCGCCAGGCCGCGGGCGTGCGCGGCGAGCAGCAGGTTCTGCACCGCGGCCGCGACGGCGTCGCGGTCCTCGCGCGCCTGCACCGGCTCGTCGCCCGGCGCCACGCAGCACGCGATCACCACGGGCGCGCGCTCCAGGCGGGCGCGCTCGCGCTCGAGCGCCTCCGGCGGGACGTCGGGCCGCTCGCGCAGCACCGCCCGGGCGTGGGCCTCGCCGACCTCCCGCCGCGCGGCGCCCGAGAGCACCACGAAGCGCCAGGGCTCGGTCAGGTGGTGGTTGGGCGCCGCGATCGCGGCCGCCAGCAGCTCGCGGACGACCTCGCGCGAGAGCTCGCCGCCGTCGACCCTGCCGACGCTGCGGCGGCCGTGGATGGCCTCGAGCACGACGTCGCCCGGCGCGGGGGTGCTCATCCGTACCCCAGCTCGTCGAGCTGGCGCTCGTCCATGCCGAGGTGGTGCCCCAGCTCGTGCAGCACGGTGACGCGGACCTCCTCCACGAGGGTCGCGGGGTCGTCGAAGTCCTCCATCAGAGGGTGCATGTAGATGGCGATCCGCGGCGGCAGCATCCCCGACGGGACCACCCCCTCGATGAGGGGCACGCCGGTGTAGAGCCCGTACAGCCGCCCCATGCCGGGCGGCGCGTGGTCCTCGACCACGACGGCCACCTCGTCGAGCGCCGAGGCGAACGGCTCGGGGACCGCGTCCATCGCCTCGGCGACCAGCTCCTCGAACTCCGCACGACCGATGATCACGCGGCCGATCGTACCCACTCCCCGATCGGGGAGCCCCGGGACGTCCATAGGTCGGTACTCGCAGGAGGCGCGGCGCGCTCTACTGCGCGAATGCACGACCGACCGCGACCTGATGGCCCACGACGGACGGCGGCGGCGAGGGGGGGCCTGGCGCGCCTTCTGGCCGTCGCAGCGCTCTGCATGGCCGCGATGGCGGGGACCGCGCACGCGGGCGGCCCGGGCGCCGGGGCGGCCGGCGCGGCGGACGGCCCGCCGATCGCCCTGTCGCGCGCCCTGGAGCTGCTCGAGGCGGGCGATGCGCAGTCCGCGCGCCTGACCGGCGGCCCGGCGGCCCAGCGTCTCATCCTGCGCGTGGGCGGGCGCGACCGGGGCACCGCGCTTCCGACCGGGCTCACCGAGCGCGTGATCGACGCCGCGCGGGCCGGCGGCGTGCCGCTGCGGGTGGTCGAGCCGGCCCCCCAGCCGGCACCGGAGCCCGTCCCTGAGGGCGGGGGCTTCGACGTCGAGGCATGGATGCAGACGTGGGGCCCGATGATCCTGCTGGCCGGCCTCGTGATCGTGTCGGCCCTGGCCCTGCGGATGGCGGGCGGCGCCCGCTTCGCCCACCGCGTCGGCGCCGTGCGCTCGACCACGAGGTTCGACGACGTGGCCGGCATCGATGAGATCCGCGACGAGGTCGGCGAGATCGCCGAGGTCCTGCGGGCCCCCGACCGCTATCGGCGCGTCGGGGCCGAGCTGCCGCGCGGCATCATCCTCCACGGCCCGCCCGGCACGGGGAAGACCCTGCTCGCCCGCGCGGTCGCCGGCGAGGCGGGCGTCCCCTTCTTCAGCGCCTCGGGCTCCGAGTTCGTCGAGGTCTACTCGGGGCTCGGGTCGAAGCGCATCCGCGCGCTGTTCGCCGCGGCCCGCAAGGCGGCCCCGGCGGTGGTCTACATCGACGAGATCGACGCCGTCGGGGGGCGCCGCACCGGGCACGCCGCCACGAGCGAGCGCGAGCAGACCCTCGACCAGCTGCTCACGGAGATGGACGGCTTCGCGGTCGACCCCGCGCGCCCCGTCGTGGTGCTCGCGTCCACGAACCGGCTCGACGCGCTCGACCCGGCCCTCATCCGCGCTGGACGGTTCGACCGCAAGATCGCCGTGGGGCTGCCCGGCCGGGAGGCCCGGCGCGAGATCCTCGACGTCCACCTGCGAGGCCGGCCGCTGGCGCCGGGCACCGACCCCGGCGCGATCGCGGCCTTCACCGTGGGCATGGCCGGCGCCGACTTGGCGGCACTCTGCAACGAGGCCTCCTTCGAGGCCGCCCGCGCGGGCACCGACGCCCTCACGCTGCCGCACTTCCGGCGCGCACTGATGCGCATTGTCGGCGGCCCGGAGCGGCGCAGCCGGATCATGTCCGAGGACGAGCGCCTGCTCGTCGCATACCACGAGATGGGGCACGCGCTCGTCGGGCACCTCTCGCGGACCTGCGACGCCGTGGAGCGGGTCACCGTCATCCCGCAGGGGCAGGCGCTCGGCGTGACGATCGCCCTGCCCGCCGAGGACCGCTTCCTCGCCACCCGGGAGGAGTGCATGGAGCGGCTCGCCATGATGATGGCCGGCCGCGCCGCCGAGGAGCTCGTCTTCGGCGAGTTCACCACCGGCGCGGCGGACGACCTGGACCGGGCGACGACCCTCGCCCGCCGCATGGTGCGCGATCTCGCCATGGCCGCCCCGACGACCGCCGAGAGCCTCGCCGCCTGCCTCCCCGGCGCGGCGGACACCGCGGCCGGCGAGCGCGTCGAGGACGCCACGCGTGAGCTCGTCGAGCGGGGGCTCGCCGCGGCGACGGCCCTGCTGCGCGAGAACCTGGAGCTCCTCCACCGAGCCGCGTCGCGGCTGATGGAGGCCGAGGAGCTCGAGCGCGACGACCTCGTCGCCCTCTTCGGCGCCCGCCCGACCGGCGCCCGGCTGACGCCCCGGGGCGCGGGGGCCGCCGGGGGCTGAGGACGCCCGCCCCGCGGTCGACGTCGATTGGCGCGACCCCGGCGCGTCGATCGACGTCGACCCCCGGCGCACCCGTGGCCGTCCCTTGTGACGCCTGCACGGTGATCCGTCCGGCTCCGCCGGGCGACCATGGGGGCGTGGCGCGGAGCTTCTACAAGGCCCGGGGGATGGGGAAGCAGCCGCCCTGCGCGATCTGCGTCGGCGCGGGGCGCGGCGGGCGAGCGCCGCTGCACCTGCCGTTCGGCGCCACCGTGTGGTTGTGCGCGGACCACCGCTCCGCGGAGTTCCAGACCCGGCGTGCGGGGCGCGACCTGGTGGCGAGCCTCACCGCGGTCTGGCAGGCGGCCGGCTGTCTCACCGCCGGCCGTAGCCGGGCCCTCGCCGCGCACCTGGCCCGGATCCAGGGCCGCGGGGCGCGCTCGGCGCCGCAGCCGGGCTCGTACGCCTGGCCGGACCTGCGGCGCGAGGCCGAGGCGCGCTTCGCCGCGGGCGAGGAGCCGGCGGCGGTAATCGCCGACCTGCGGGCCCGGCACGCGCGGGACGCCGCCCGGGTGCCCAGCAGGCGCACCATGCAGCGCTGGTTCTCGGAGGGCCGGTGGCTGGCCGGTGGCGACGGGCGCCCGGCGCCCGCCGGGCCGCGGCCCTCAGGCGACGGGCCAGGCCTCGCCCCGCAGGGCGGCGTCCCAGAACATCCACTCGAAGCGCGCGGCGGTCCGCGCCCCGGCCGCGGCGGCGGCGAGCGCCCCGTCGCCGAGGCCGACGAGCGCCCGGGCGCAGGCGCCCGCGAGCTCGTCGGTGGCCGCACCGAAGGCCTCGCCGTCGTAGGTCGCGATCCACTCCGCGTAGGCGGGGTCGGGGGAGCCGCCGGCGGCGAGAGCCTCGCCGACGCGCCGGTAGATCAGGAAGCACGGGGCGAGCGCGGCGAGCGCCTCGGCGCGGTCGCCGACCGCGCAGGCGCGGATCAGGAACGATCCGTAGCCGAGGCAGGTGGGGCTCCGCTCGGCGGCGGCGATCTCGTCCGCGCCGATGCCGAGGCGCCCGGTGAGGTGCTCGTGCAGCTCGCGCTCCACGTCGAGCGCCTCGGCGGCGTGGCGGCACAGCAGGCGGACGTCGCCCGAGTCGCCGGCCCGGGCGGCGGCGAGCGCGAGGGCGCGCGCGTAGTCGCGCAGGAAGAGCCCGTCCTGCAGCAGGAAGCGCCGGAACGCCGGCCGCGGCAGCGTGCCGTCGGACAGCCCGGTGATGAAAGGGTGGCGCAGGATCGGGCCGATGAGGGGCGCGATCTGGCCCTCCACGACGGCGGCGCTCACCGGGCCGCGACCACGTCCACGGGTCCCGCCCCCGCGCCGATGGGCCGACCTGCCGCGACCGCGGCGGTCGCGGTGCGCTTGGCCTCGGCGGCGGCCTGGCGCAGCGGCATCCCGCCGCCGAGCAGCGCGGCGAGCGTGGCCGAGTGGGTGCAGCCCGCGCCGTGGGTCGAGCGCACCGGCAGGCGCGGTCCCGGGATGGCGACCACGCCCTCGGCGTCGCACAGGGTGTCGTCCGCCGTCGCGCCGTGCCCGCCGGTGACGATGGCCGCGCACCCGTGGCGCTCGTGCAGCTCGCGCGCCAGCGCGGCCGGGTCGTCGACGTCCGTGCCGAGCAGCGCCTGCGCCTCGAACAGGTTCGGGGTCGTCACGGTCGCCCGCGGCAGCAGCTCCCGCCGGTAGGCGTCGTCGCCGCCGGGCCCGAGCAGCGACGCACCGGACTCGGCGCGCAGCACCGGATCGACCACGAGCGGCACCTCCTCGAGGGGATCGAGCGCGTCGAGGGCGGCGCAGACGGCCTCGACGAGTGACGGCTCGGCGAGCATGCCGCTCTTGATCGCGTCGAGCCCGATGTCAGCCGCCACGCAGCCGATCTGGGTCTGCAGCATCTCGGCGTCGATCGTCGCGATCGCCTCGACGCCGATCGTCGTCTGCGCGGTGACCGCCGCCACCGCGCAGAGCGGGAAACCGCCGGCGCGCGTGATCGCCTTCACGTCGGCGACGATGCCCGCGCCGCCACCGGAGTCGGTGCTGGCGACCGTCATCACCCGCGGCACGGCGCCCACGAGCCGCTCGCGGAGGCGCCTCGCGGCGCCGGCAGGGTCGGGCGCGTCGCAGACTGCGCGAACGACGACCGCCCTCCGGGCGCCGAGCGCGCCGACCCGTGCCACCAGCCGCTCGTCGATGCCGCCGATCGCGAACCACGGCAGGCGCGCCCGTCGCGCGGCGTCGGCGATCGCCGACAGGCCGACCGGCGGCCGGCCGGGCTTGGTGGGCGTCGCCCGCACCGGGCCCACGGACGCGTAGTCGGCGCCCTCGGCCGCCGCCCGGTCGAGCATCGCGCCGCCGCGCGTCGAGCGGCCCACGATGCGGTCGGGGCCGACGATCGCGCGCGCCTCGGCCACCGCGCCGTCCCCTTGGCCGATGTGGACGCCGTCGGCGCCCGCCGCCCGGGCCAGGGCCGGGGAGTCGTTGACGATGAACAGCACGCCCGCCGCGGCCGCGGCGGCGGCGCACGCCCGGGCCTCGTCCAGCAGCGCGTCGTCCGGGAGGCCGCGCTCGCGCAGCTGGACGACGTCCACGCCGGCCGCGGCCAGCGACGGGATGAGGTCCGCGAGCCGCCCCGACGGCGTCCGCGCCGCCGAGACCACGTACAGGCGCGCGTCGGCCATGCGCGCGCGTCGGCGGGCGGCGTCGTCGCTCACCACTCGGGCCTCCCGGCGTCGTCGGTGGACGCCATCGCGTGCTGCAGGCGGGGCGGCCGCCCCGCCAGGCGTGCCCGCCGGCCGGCCTCGACGGCCAGGGCGAGGGCCCGGGCCATCCCGGCGGGGTCCGTCGAGCGCGACACGGCGGTCGCCGCCAGCACGGCGTCGCAGCCCAGCTCCATGGCGAGCGCGGCGTCCGAGGCGGTGCCGATGCCGGCGTCCAGCACGAGCGGCACGGAGACGGTCTCCCGCATGAGCGCGATGGCGTGGGGGTTGCGGACGCCGAGGCCGCTGCCGATCGGCGAGCCGAGGGGCATGACCGCCGCGCAGCCGGCGTCCTCCAGGCGGCGGCCGAGCACGGGATCGTCCGTCGTGTAGGCGAGCACCGTGAAGCCCTCGCCGGCGAGCGTCTCGGCCGCGGCGAGCAGCTCGACCGCGTCCGGCAGCAGCGTGCGGCGGTCGCCGATCACCTCGAGCTTGACCCAGTCGGTCCCGAACGCCTCCCGGGCGAGGCGCGCCGTGAGGACGGCCTCGCGGGCGGTGTGGCATCCGGCGGTGTTGGGGAGCACGCGGGCGCCCGCCCCGGTGACCGCCTCGAGCAGGCCGCCGGGCGCGTGCTCCACCCGCCGGACCGCCACGGTGACGACCTCGGCGCCGGCCGCCTCGATCGCCTCGAGCAGGCGCCGCGGGTGGCTGAAGCCGCCGGACCCCAGCAGCAGCCGCGAGCCCAGCTCCACGCCCCCGATGACGAGGGGGTCGCTCATCCGCCCGCCGCCGCCCGCACGATCTCGACCGAGGCCTCCTCGCCGACCGGCGTCCGACCCCACTCGCCCCGCGGGACGACCTCGCCGTCGACCGCGACCGCCAGGCCGGCCTCGGCAGGATCGACGCCTACGAGCTCCATGACGCGAACGACGCTCGCGCCGGGCGCCAATTGGCGCGACACCCCGTTGACCCTCACCCGCACGCCGGGAACCGCTCCGGTGCGAAGGGGGACGCCCAGGCCGGGAGGGGCCCGCCGGCGGCGGCGGCGACGGCGGCCTCGGCGGCGAGGGGCGCCAGCAGGATGCCGTGGCGGTGGCCGCCGGCCGCCCACACGAGGCCGTCGTCCGGGTCGGCGCCGAGCGCGGGGTGGCCGTCGGGGGTGGCGGGGCGCAGGCCGGCGGCGGCCTCGGCGAGCTCGAGCTCGGCGACCTCGGGCACGACGCGCAGCGCCTCGCGCAGCAGGTCGGCCACCGCGACGGCGGTCACGGTGCGATCGGACCGCTCCTCGCTGGTCGCGCCGACCACGAGCTCGCCGTCGCGCGGGGCCAGGTAGACCGACGGCGTGCGGACCGTGCGGGCCACGGGAAGCGGCGCCCCCGCCGTCGCGCGCAGGCGCAGCACCTGCCCCTTGACCGGCCGGATCGGCACCCGCGAGGCGAGGCGCCCGGCGGCCCGCCCGGCGGCGAGCACCACGCGTCCGGCGCGCAGCTCGCGGCCGTCCTCGAGGCGGACCCCGCGGACCGGCCGGCCGAGGAGGGCGCGGGCCGCGCCGGCGACGCGCTCCACGCCGGCCGCCTCGCAGGCCGCGCCGAGGGCGCGCAGCAGCGCGCGGGGCTCGACCTGGTGCTCGTCCGGCAGGTCGGCCCCGCCGGCGACGGCGGGGCCGAGCCCAGGCTCGACGGCCCGCAGGCGGCCGCCGGGCAGCCACCCGAACGGCTCGCCCCACGATGCCAGCGTGGCCAGCCGGCGGCGCACCACGCCGACGTGCTCCGGCCGCGCGGCGGCGAGCACGGCCCCGGTCACGCGGAAGCCGGCGTCGGCGCCGGCGGCCGCGCCGAGCTCGCGGGCGGTCGCCGGCCACGCGGCGAGGGCGCGCAGCATCAGCTCGTGCATCGGCCGCTCGCCCTCCTCGGCCTCCGCCCACGGGCCGAGCATCCCGGCCGCCACGGACCCGGCCGGCGCCTCGCCGTCGTCGATCAGGCGCACCCGGGCGCCGGCCGCGGCCGCCCGCCAGGCCGTCATGAGGCCCCACGGCCCGGCGCCGACCACCGCGATGTCGGCGTCCCCGCTCAGCGGTCCTCCGGGAGGAACTCCGGCCGCGCGACGGCCTCCACGTCGACCGGGCGGCTCAGGAGGCCGGACTCGAGCATCCAGCCGGCGAACGCGCGCCACTCCTCGCGATCGAGGTGGAGGGTCGGCTCGTCGTCGGGCGACAGGAGGGGGGCGGTCAGGTGGACCTGCTCGCGGAGCGTGTCCTCCTGGAGGTCGGGGTTCGCCGCGAGCAGGTGCTCGACCGCGCCGGTCTCGTCGGTCGCCGCCCAGTCCTGGCCGGCGCGCAGGCCGCGCAGGAAGGCGCGCACCAGGTCGGGGCGGTCGCGCGCGACCTCGTCGCTGGTGACGACCACCAGCTCGTCGTAGTCGGGCACGCCGTGCTGCTCCAGGCGCAGCGCCGAGGCCTCCACCCCCTGGCGCTCGAGCTCGACCAGCTCAACGTTCCAGTAGGCGCCGATCACGGCGTCGACGCGCCCCGAGGCGAGCGCCGGGGAGAGGTTGAAGCCCACGGTGCGCAGGCGCACCTTCGACGGGTCGCCGCCGTCCGAGCGCACGACGGCGTCGAGCAGCGGCCGGTCGGACGGCACCCCGGCGGCGCCCACGGTCCTGCCCTCCAGGTCGCGTGGCCGTTCGATGCCGCGGTCCGAGCGCACGATGACGCTGTTGAGGGGATGGGTCACCAGCGCGCCGATCGCGACCACCGGGATGCCCTGCGACCGCGCGAGCAGCACCTCGGGCTCGTAGGAGATGGCGAAGGGCGCCCGCCCGGCGCCCACCTGCTTCAGCGCGGCGGCCGGGTCGCTCGGCACCGAGGGCCGGACGTCGAGCCCCTCGTCGGCGAAGTAGTCCTGCTCGATGGCGCCGTAGATCCCCGCGTGGTCGGCGTTGGGGGACCAGTCGAGGACGAGCTGGACGCGCTCGAGGCCCTCGTCGGTCCCGCCGCCGCCGTCGCGGCAGCCGGCGACGAGCGCCAGCAGCGCGGCGGCGAGGGCGGCGACGAGGGCGAGGTGGCGGCGGCGGATCATCGGCGTCTCCAGGGCGGGCGGGCCGCGTGGCGGCGGTGGGGGAGGGCGATCCGCTCCGCGAGCCCCACGGCCGCGAAGAACGCGAGGCCGATGAGCGCGAGCAGCGCGATCGCGGCGAAGGAGCGGGCGGTCTCGAACTGGGCGGTCGAGAACTCGGACAGGTAGCCCAGGCCGCGGTCGGCGCCGACGTACTCGGCGACGGTCGCGCCGGTGACGGCGAACACGGCCGACATCCGCATGCCGGAGAAGAGCGACGGCAGGGCGGCGGGCAGGGTGACGTGGCGGAACGCCCAGCCGCGCGAGGCGCCGAGCGTGCGCGCCGCGCGGGCGAGGGCGGGGTCGACCGAGCGCAGCCCGTCGACGCCGGTCACGACCACGGGGAAGAAGGCGATCACGAACGCGACCATCACCTGCGCCGCGCCGTAGTCCAGCCAGACGGCGACGAGCGGCGCGATCGCCAGGACGGGGATCGCCTGGCTCGCGACCAGCCAGGGGTAGAGGGTGCGCTCGACCACCCGCGAGCCCGCGACCGCCACGGCCAGGAGCACGCCCAGCACCGCGGCCATCGCGAATCCGACGGCCGCCTCGGCGATGGTCGCCTGGGCGTGGAACCAGAGGCGTCCGCGCTCGTCCCAGAGGACCTCGGCCACCGTCGACGGCGACGGCAGGAGCCACTCGCGCGGCCGGGCGATCCAGACCGCAGCCTGCCACGCCGCCAGCCCGAGCAGGGGGAGCAGCAGCAAGGGCAGCCGGCGCCCGCGGGCCCGGGGGGCCCCGTCGGCGCCGGCCGCCCGCGGGCGGTCGACCGCGACGGCGACGCGGCCGGTGGCGCTCATGCCAGCACCCCCGCTGCGCGCAGGGCCCCGAGGAGCTCGCCGCGCAGCTCGGCGAAGCGCCGCCCGCCCGCGTCGTCCAGGCGGCGCGGTCGCGCGAGGTCGACGGCCACCTCGGCCACCACCCGCATGGGGCGCGGCGAGGCCACCAGCACGCGGTCGGCGAGCAGCAGCGCCTCGTCGAGGTCGTGCGTCACGAGCAGGGCGCTCGGCCGGTCCTGGGCCCACGTCGCCGCCAGCACGCCCTGCAGGTCGGCCCGGGTGAGGGCGTCGAGCGCGCCGAACGGCTCGTCGAGCAGCCAGGCGCGGGCGCCGCCGAGCAGCGTGCGCGCGAGCGCGGCGCGCTGGCGCATGCCGCCCGAGAGCGCGTGCGGGTAGTGCTCCTCGAACCCCGAGAGGCCCATCCGCATCAGGGCGCGGCGGGCGGCGCGCTCGGCGTCGGCGGCGGCGGCCCCCGCCAGGCGGGGGCCGAGCGCGACGTTGTCGAGCACCGTCCGCCACGGCAGCAGCGCGTCCCGCTGGGGCATGAGCGTCATGCGCCCCAGGCGGTCGCCGCCGATCCGGCCGTCGACGAGCACCTCGCCATCGTCGGGCTCGACGAGGCCGGCGAGCACGGAGAGCAGCGTGCTCTTGCCGCAGCCCGAGGGGCCGACCAGCGCGACCATCTCGCCCGGGCCGACGCGCAGGTCGACGCCGCCGAGCACGGGCAGCCCGTCGAGCGCGAGTCGCACGCCCTCCGCACCGAGCTCCAGGCCGGCGACCGGCTCAGGCACCGTGCTCCCACCCCAGGCGCGCGGGTGCCACGGGTCGGCCGTCCGCGTCGACCAGCTCGACGCCCGGCTCGCCCTCGATGAGCCCGCCCACCACGACCAGGCGGGGCCCCGACTCGCGCAGGCGGGCGGCGCGCTCGGCGGTGATCGCCACGAGCAGCTCGTAGTCCTCGCCGCCGGTCGCGGCCAGCAGGTGGGGTGACGTGCCCGTCGCCGCCGCCACCTCGCGCACGCCGCGCGCGGGCGGGACGGCGTCCAGCCGGATGCGGGCGCGCAGGCCGCTCGCCACCGCCAGGCGGCGGGCGTCGAGGGCGAGGCCGTCGGAGACGTCCATCATGGCCGAGGCGCCGGCGCGGGCCAGCGCCTGCCCCTCCGCGACGCGCGGCGCCGGCCGCCGGTGGGCGGCGACGAGGGCCGGGCGCTGCGCCAGGTCCGGCAGCAGGGTGGGGTCCTCCAGCAGCAGCAGGCCCGCGGCGGCCGCGCCGAGCGCCCCGGTGACGCAGAGCAGGTCGCCCTCGGCGGCGCCCGAGCGCCGCACCGGCGGCACGTCGTCGAGCGCCCGCCCGATCGCCGTCACGGCCAGCACCAGCACCGGCGCGCCGGTGACGTCGCCGCCCGCGACCGTGACCCCGTGGCGGGCGGCCATCTCCTCCAGCCCCGCGTAGAGCTCGTCGGCCTCGGCGTCCCGCAGCCAGGCCGGCACGCCCAGGCCGACCGTCGCGGCCACCGGGACGGCCCCCATGGCGGCGAGATCCGACAGGTTGACGGCCAGCGCCTTGGCGCCCAGGTCGCGCATGCCCGTGGTGGCGCGCCGGAAGTGGACGTCCTCCACGAGCATGTCGTGCGTGACGACCGCCTCGCCCCCGGTCGCGACGACCGCGGCGTCGTCGCCGATCCCGAGGCTGGTGCCGTCGCGGAGGGCCGCGCGTGCTGCGATGCGCTCGACGAGCGCGATCTCCGACATCGGAGTGATGGCTCCCTTCGCTGGCATTACCCAGATCAGGTGTGAGGGTCGAGGCCGGTTCGCCTCCTCTCAGCCGCCCGACGGCAGCTCCCCTTGCTCCGCGAGGAGGGTACCACCCGGCCGGGCTCAATGCGCGACGCGCACGCGCCGATACCCCGGGTGAGCACACCTCGGATCGGAGACGGCCAGATGGCGAGCGACGACGCGACGTTGGACGAGGGCCAGGCGCACCGCCTGGTCGTCTTCACGCTGGGCGACGAGGAGTTCGGCGTGCCGATCACCCTCGTCCAGGAGATCATCCGCTACAGCCCGCCGCGGCCGGTGCCCGGGTCGCCGATGCACGTCGAGGGCGTCATCAACCTGCGCGGCCGGATCATCCCGGTGGTCGACCTGCGGCAGCGGTTCGGCGTCGCCGGCGCGCGGCCCGACGAGGCGAAGATCGTCATCGTCGAGATGCCGGACCTCACCGTGGGCGTCGTCGTGGACGAGGTCCGCGAGGTGCTGACGCTGAGCGCGGACGTCTGCGAGGAGCCGCCGCCCGGGACCTCCGACGCGGACTTCGTCGAGGCCGTCGGCAAGCTCGACGGGCGCCTCGTGGTGATCCTCGACATGCTCCGCCTGCTCGGGGAGCAGCCGCTGGCCGCATGACCGCGGCCGGCGCTCCGCCGGCCGCCACCCGGGACCCGTCGCACCCCGCCGCCGCGGGCGCCGCCGGCCGGGTCCGCCCGCCCGCCGGGCCGTCGTCGTGACCGACGACGCGCCCGGCGGCGCGTCATCCCCGCCCCTCCAGCACCTCGCGGGTGCGCCGGTGGCGCCCGGCGAAGGCGCGCGCGAGCAGCGGGCGCACGATGAGGCGGCCCGCCACCCGTCCCACGGGGCCGCCCGGCAGGCGGTAGGTGACCCGGTCCGTCATGAGGGTCCGGCCGGGGCCGAGCGGCTGGAAGATGTGCTCGTGCCGCCACGCCGCGAACGGCGACCGCTCCGCGACGTCCACGATGCGGTGCGGGGGCTCCACGATCTCGATCCGCACCCGCCACGTGATGGTGAGCGGCAGGGGAGGGTGGCGCATCCGCATCACCACGACGCCGCCGGCCGTCACCGGGAAGACCCCGTCCACGCCCACCACGCGCTGGCCCCGCGGCGCGATCCGCGCGGCGTTGCGGGTGTCGAGGTGGAAGGCGAAGACCTCGTCGACCGGGGCGGCGATCTCGACCGAGCGCTCGATGCCGGGGGTGCGCACCGGCGCAGCCTACGGCGGTCGCGCCCCGGCGGGACGGCGCGCGGCGATATGCGCGATTGGCGCGTGGCGTCGGCGCCAAGTGGCGCGCGGTGCGGTCGACGCCACTTGGCGCGAGCCGCGTGCGCCAATCGCGCGATACCGCAGCGCCCGGCGCCCGGAGCGTCGCCGCCGCGGGTGGACGGAGCCCTCGACTCCCGGCGCGACGCGGCCGATAGGGGGTGGAGACCCCGTCCGAGGAGCCCCCGCGTGAAGCCGATCCGCCCCGTCATGCCGCTGGCCGCCGCCGTCGCCGCGCTCGCCGTCGCCCCCGCGGTCGCGTCCGCCGAGCGGATGTCGATCGTCTACGACCGTGCGGAGACCGTCGCGGCGCTCGTCAGTCCCTCGGGGCCGGGGGCGCCGCTCGGGGCAGCGCGCGGCCTCTTCCGCCAGGACCCGGGCGGCGGCGGGATCCTCGACCCGGACGAGACGCGCAACGACGCGCACCGGATCGCGAAGGTCTCCGCGCGGGAGCTGGCGCCGCTCCCCGCCGAGGCGATGGCCGACCGGCTGCAGCGCGAGATCGACCGGCCGAAGGTCCCGAACAGCACCTCGGGCCTCGTGGCGGTCGACGAGATCGGCAACGCCTTCAACGACGGCCGGGCGACGATCACCTACAAGTACGTCAACGTCCACGGCAAGCGGATCAAGGTCTCCTCGGTGCGCAAGCTGGTGATCACGGCGCGCGGCTGGAAGCTCAAGCGCGTGGCCGCGCCGCTGCCCAAGGTGCTCCCGGACAGCCCCGGCTCCAAGCTGTCCACCGCGATGGAGCTCCTCGCCGCCCGGCCGCACCCCAGCGGCGGCACCTACGCCGAGCGGGTGCACCTCTACATCGCGCCGGCGTTCGGCACGTCGATCGCCGCCGGCCGCGGGCCGCACCGCCACCTGGGCAACGACGGCAAGCCGCACCGGGCCACCTGGCGGGGCGTGATGCCGGCGCTCGCCCGCGCGGGCGGCGTCTGGGTCGAGATGTACCACCACTCGGGGACGACCTACTCGCTGACCGCGAAGGAGTGGCGGACGGTGCCGCAGGCCTTCACGGCCTACGGTCGCCGGTTCGGCGTCGACCCGTCGCGCCTGCACATGATGTTCGCCGGGTCCCCGTCGGTGCCGAAGGGCGCGACGGGCTGCGGCGAGCCGATGGCCTGCCAGTGGTCCCTCGCCAGCTCCACGGCGGCCGGGCGCGCGATGCTCGCCAACGGCCCCGGCGCCTACGACCTCGGCGCCCAGGCGACCGCCTGGCGCGAGGGGTACAACGGCGTCTTCGGCGCCTCGTAACATCGCCCCTGTCCTCTACGATCCCGCCCGGCGCAACGATGGCCCCGGGCGGGGTCGGCTCAGAGGGGGCGAGTGGCCACACGGCCGAGGATCGAGGTCGACCCGCACGGGGACACCGGCAGCCATCGGCTGACCACCGCCGCGCCGCGGACCGGGTCCGGCGACCGCCCGTCCGCCCGTCGCCGCACCCGCCGCCCCGAGCGCGCCGAGGCGCTCGTCTGGGCCCTGGCCGCGCTCCACGCCGCCGTCTTCGCCTGGCTGTCGGTGGCGCGTCACCACGCGTTCGCCACCGGGCGCTTCGACCTCGGGAACATGGTCCAGGCGGTCTGGAGCACCACGGAGGGGCGGTTCCTCGAGTCGACCGACGTCTCGGGCGAGCAGTTCTCGCGCCTGGGCGCCCACGTCGACCCGATCCTGGCGCTGTTCGCGCCGCTCTGGATGGTCTGGCCGGCCCCCGAGATGCTGCTGGTCGTCCAGGCCGTCGTCGTGGCGAGCGGGGCGCTGCCGGCCTACCGGCTCGGCCGCCGCTGGCTGGGCGACCGGCGGCTCGCGGTCGCCGGCGCGGCCGTCTACCTGCTCTTCCCGGCCCTCCAGAGCGCGGTGCTGTTCGACTTCCACCCGGTCACGCTGGCCGCGCCGCTGCTGCTGTTCTGCATCTGGGCGGCCGAGGAGGGGCGGTGGGTGACGCTCGGCGTCTGCGCGGCGCTGGCGGCCGTGTGCCAGGAGCAGGTCGGCCTGCTCATCGTGATGCTGGCGGTCTGGATGTGGTTCCGCCACCCGTCGCGGCGGCTCGGCGCGGCGCTGCTCGCCGCCGGCGCCGCCGCGTGGGTGGTCGTGGCCAACGCGGTCGTCATGCCCGCCTTCGCCCTCGACGGTACGAGCCCGCACATCGGCCGCTACGAGCGGCTCGGCGACGGGCCCGGGGAGATCATCAGGACCGCCCTCACGCGCCCGTGGGAGGTCGTCGAGATCATCGCCACGCCCGGCCGGGCGGGCTACCTGCTGAGCCTGCTCGTGCCCCTGTTCCTGCTGCCGCTGGCCGCGCCCCTGCTGGCCGCGGTCGCGGTGCCCCAGCTGCTCATCAACCTGCTCGCCTCGTCGGGCCCCGCGCAGTCGGTCGAGTACCACTACGCGGTGCTGCTCGTGCCGGTGCTCGTGGCGGCCGCGATGCTCGGCCTGGCCCGCCTGCGCGCCCGCACCGGCGCCGGCCGCGGCGAGGGGCCGCTCGCGCGCCCCGGCCGGGTGGCGGCCGCGATGGTGGGCGCGGTCGCCCTCGCCGGCGTCTGGCAGGGGCCGCTGCCCCTGTGGGGCTGGGTGCCCGGGGGGTGGGACGGGAGCCCCCTGCACCAGTTCACCAAGGACGCCGAGGCGCGCGCGATCGCGCACGCGGTCGACCGGGTGCCGGAGCGGGCCGCCGTCTCGGCCACCAACTCGGCCGGCGCCCACCTGTCGGCCCGCCGGCGCATCAACCTGTTCCCGAACCTCGCGGGCACCCGCTGGGCCCTCGTGGTCGACAGCGAGCGCGCCCGCCGCGTCGCCCACGACCGCCCGACCCTGCGGCCGCCGGGCACCCGCGCGCGCATCCGACAGCTGCGCACCAGCCCCCTGTGGCGGCTGGTCTTCGAGGAGGGCGACGTCAGGCTGTACCAGAGGGTGCCCCGGCGCCTCTCCTGACCCTCCGCCTCAGCCCGAGGCGCGCGCCTGCTCGTAGGCCCGCTGGGCCGTCTCGATCGCGGCGGTCCGCTGCTCGCCGGTGATCTCCGCCCGCTCGCGGGCGACGCGGTTGGATGCCTCGATGCCCTCGAGCGAGCCCTGGAAGCGGGGGATCACGTGGCGGGCGAGCAGCTCGTAGCTGCGCAGCACCTTCTCCCGCGGCGCCCACTCGTTGGCCCAGATCATCATCCCGCCGAAGCCGCCCGAGCGCTCCTGGAGGCGCTCGATGGCCGCGATCGCGTCGTCGGGGGTGCCGACCACCCAGCTGCCGGCCTCCACCATCTGCTCGATCACGAGGTCGCGCGGGCCGGGCACCGGCCGCGGGCGGCCCGTGACCTCCTCGGCGTAGTCGATCAGGTAGGCCGCCGCGCCGCGGCGGGCATCGTCGAAGGCCTCCTTGCGCGTCTCGGCGATGTGCATCGGCATCGCGAGGCGCCAGTCCTCGCGGCGCACCGTCGCGCCGGAGCGGCCGGCCTCCTCCTCGGCAACCCGCCACTGGGCGGCGAGGTCGATGGGGCCGCGCGGCCCCTTGGCCACGGTCAGCGACAGCACGCCGGTGCCGTGCCGGCCCGCCAGCACCATGCCCGCCGGCGACTCCATGCTCGTGACGGCGATCGGCGGGTGCGGGCGCTGGTAGGGCCGCAGCTGCAGCACCGCGTCGGTGAGCGAGAACCACTCGCTGCGCACGGTGATCGGCTCGGTCTCGGTGAGCAGGCGCACGATGACGTCCAGGGCCTCTGCCATGCGCGGCCGCAGCTGGGCCGGCTCGATGCCGAGCATCCGCGCGTCGGTCAGGTGGCCGCCGGGACCCACGCCGAAGTTGACCCGCCCGCGCGTGAGGTGGTCGAGCAGCACGATGCGGTCGGCCACCATCAGCGGGTGGTGGTAGGGGAGGCTGACCACCCCGGTGCCGAGCCGGATGTGGCGCGTGCGTTCGGCGGCCACCGCCAGGACGAGCTCCGGCGAGGCGATGATCTCCCACCCGGTGGAGTGGTGCTCGCCGACCCAGGCCTCGTCGTAGCCCAGCTCGTCGAGCCTCACGATCAGCTCGAGGTCGCGCTCCAGCGCCAGCGTGGGGTTCTCGCCGGGCTCGTGGAACGGGGCCAGGAACACTCCGAAGCGCAGCCGCACGAGGCGCAGTCTATTCGCGCCGCGGCGCCGGGGCGTCGATGCCGGCGGGAGGCGGGCGTCGCCCCTCAGCTTCGCGGTCGTCGCCGCCGGGCTCGCCGAGCCCCCCGGGGGCCGCTCGCCGCGCCCCTGCCGGGCGCGCCGCGGTGCGGTGCTGCCGGCCGACACCGTCTGGAACGTGCGCGTCGAGGGCTGCCCCGCAACGCCGACCCGGCGCGGCTCGTGCGCTCGATCGGGCTCGGCGCGCCCCCGCACCCGGACGCCGGCGACCGCGGCCGGCACGGCCCTCCGGTCACGCTCGTCGGCCGCTCCACGCCCCGGCAGCGCCGCGCCGGCCGGACCAGCGCCGACGCCGCCGGCCCGCCGATCCTGCCGGGGCTCGCCCGCGACGACGAGCTCGCCCGCGGCGGCATCCGCCGCGCGCTGCGGCTCACCGCGCCGCGCACCCGGCGGGCGTACGCACCTGCCCGCCACGCGGCGTCGTCGTCCTCCGACCCGGCGCTGCCGCCGGTTGGGACTGCCGGTACGGCTGCGGCGCCTGCGCGGAGCCGACGTCGAGGTCGTGGACACGGGGGGTACGCGACGGCCGCCCGCCGCGCTAGCCTTACGTCGTAAGTTTACGGCCGTACGGCCACGTCACGGGGGAGCCCCACATGCCTTTGCCGTCCCTGTTCGACCTCAGCGGTCGCGTCGCCCTGGTCACGGGCGCCTCGTCGGGCCTGGGGGTGACCTTCGCCGAGGCGCTCGCCGAGGCCGGCGCCGACGTCGTGCTGGCCGCCCGTCGCGTCGACCGCCTGGAGGAGGTCGCCGGGCGCATCCGGGCTGCCGGCCGCCGCGCGCTGCCCGTCGCGTGCGACGTCACCGACGCCGCCCAGATGGAGGCCGCCGTCGCGGCCGCGGCCGAGGAGCTCGGTCGGCTGGACGTGGTGGTCGCCAACGCCGGCGCCGTGCCGGACGGCTTCTCGATGCCCGAGCGCATCCCGGGCGAGCTCTTCGAGCAGAGCGTGCGCGTCAACCTGATCGGCACGTGGAACACCTGCCAGTCGGCCGGCCGTCACATGCTGGCGCACGGCGGCGGCTCGATCGTCGTGGTGTCCTCGTACACGGGCGTGGCCGGGGTGCCGAACTTCCCGCCGGCCTACCAGGCCTCGAAGGCCGCGCTGATCAACATCACCCAGCAGCTCGCCGCGAGCTGGGGCGACCGCGGCGTGCGCGTCAACGCGCTGACGCCGGGCTGGTTCCCGAGCGAGATGACCGAGGCCGTGCTCGCGGCGCCCGTCTTCCGCGCCCGGATCGACGACCAGGCCGCCCTGGGGCGCGCCGGCCGGCCCGAGGAGCTCGTGGGCCCGCTGCTCCTGCTCGCCTCCGACGCCTCCAGCTACATGACCGGCGCCGTGGTCGCGGTGGACGGCGGCACCTCGGCGACCGTGGGCGCGCCGCGCTACTCGGAGGAGCTGTACGGCCTGCACGACGCCGTCATGCCGCACGGCCTCGGCGCGCGGGTCACGCCCGCCTGAGCCGGACCTCCAGGCCGTCGAGGATCGTCTCGAGCCCGAACGCGAACAGCCCGTCCGAGTCGCCCGCGGCGACCTGGTCGAGGACCTCGGCGAGGGCGGAGCCGGGCGGCGCCGCGGCCGGCGGCGGCGCCGGCCCGGCGCCGGCCATCGTGAAGCCGACGACGTAGCGCGCCACCGTGCGGGCGGCGCGGACGGCGGTGGGGCGGTCGAAGCCCGCCGCCTGCATCGTGGCGATGCCGCGCTCGAGCATCCCGGCGGCGGCCGCGTAGGCGCCCAGCGCGCGGCCCGCCAGCAGGGGGGCCGCGCGGGGGTGGCGCAGCATCACGCCGCGGAAGGCCGCCGCGAACAGCTCGAGGCCCTCGCGCCAGTCGCCCGCCTGGCCGCCGTCGCCCTGCACCTCGCGCAGGATGCGCTCGACGACGCCGTCGAGCAGGGCGTCCTTGCCGTCGACGTGGTGGTAGAGCGACATCGCCTCCACGCCGAGCGCGGCGGCGACGGCGCGCATCGTGCAGCCCTCGAGGCCGCGCTCGTCGATCACCGCGAGCGCGGCCCCGAGCACCGCGTCGCGGGTGAGCTTGCGTCGGGCGGCCACACGCCGATGATCCCAGACCCGGCCGCGGCCGGGCGAGCCCTCAGACGACCGTCTCGCCGTCCGCCGGGATGACGACGTGCTCGGCCAGCCCGGCGCCGTCGATGCGCGCGCTCAGCTCGGCGCGCGTCTCGAGGCAGTGGTTGATCGCCTCCATGTGGACGGCCACCACGCGCGCGTCGCCGGCCGCGTGGCAGACCTCGATGACGTCCTCGCCGGTCATCGTGACGGGACGGCCCTCCACGAACCGCGCGCCGCCCGCGTTGACCACGACCACGGCGGGCGCGTGCCGCGCGATCGCCCCGGCGACCTCGGGGCACCAGACCGTGTCGCCTGCGACGTAGACCGTCGGCTCGCCGTCCGCGGCGACGACCCAGCCCGTCACCGGGCCGAGCGCCTGGGCCAGGGCCTCGTCGCGGCCGTGACGGCCGCCGACGGCCGTGATGCGCAGCCCCGCCCAGTCGACCGACGCGCCGTGGGGCACGGGGCGCAGCTCGAGGCCGACATCGCCGAGGTCGGCCACGTCGGCGGGCTGGCAGAACCACGGCACCCCCGCGGGTACGCCGGTGACGCCCGCGGCGTCGACGTGGTCCACGTGGGTATGGGTGAGCAGCACCGCCTCGACGCCGGCCACCGCCTGCTCGAGCGGCAGCGGCAGCGGCACGAGCGGGTTCGGCCGCTCGTTGGGGGTGCCGCGCACCGGCCCGCGCGCGCCCGGCGGGTCGAGCATCGGGTCGACCATGAGGGTGCGGCCGCCGAGCTCGAGGCGCAGCGTCGCGTGGCGGATGAGCGTGAGCCGCACTCAGCCGCCGAGGTCGCGGTCGGCGTCGTGCGAGACCTGCACCATGGCGTGGAGGAACGCCCGGTTGTCGTGCGGGTCGCCGACGCCCGCCACGCCGAGCTCGGCGGCGAGGCCGTCGGCCCAGGCGAGCAGCGTCTCGACCGGCGCGGCCTCGGCGTCCATCAGCGCCTGCTCGTAGACCAGGGCGGACAGGGAGCGCAGCTCGGCGCGCACGGCGGTCCGCGGCCGCGGCTCCCTGGGCATGGCCCGGCTCTTGCGGACCCGCCGCCGCGGCCCGCCGGCGATGCGCTGCGGCTCGCCGGTGAAGCGGAAGGCCACCCAGCCGGCCCCGGGCTCCACGCGCACGATCTCCGCGGCCACCTCCGTGGGGCCGCCGTCGAGCTCGAGGCGCAGCTTGACGGCCTCGCCGGGCGCGGCGCGCACGGGCCCGGATCCGCCCACGAGCAGGCCGCGCTCGGAGGCGTTGACCGCCGTCGCGACCCAGCCGCCAGACGCGGCGCTGATCCGCACCTGCGTGTCCACCGGGATGCGCGGCGCGCGGCGGCGGTCGGGTACGGCGGAGACGGATCGGGTCGCGGACGCCATGGGGGCGGCACCTCCTGGTCGACCGCATCCTAATGGGCGAGGGCGACCCGTCCGCCCTGTGCGACATAACATCAGTTCCCGTGCGCAGAGCCGGGCGGGCGGCGACGGGCTTTGCGCGCCCTTTACCGGCGGCAGCGCCGTCTTTGCGCCCGGTTTACCCAGCCGCGCGCGGCCTGTGGCAGCATGCCGCCGCCCGGGGGCCCGCGCGGCCCCGCACGACGAGCACCGGGGACCTCATGAGCCAGCACCGAGAGATGGACCACCGGCACGAGGGCGCGCTCGCGGGCCTGGCGCGCGCGTGCGCGCGTCACCGCTGGCGGACGGTGCTCATCTGGATCGTGGCGGCGGCCGCGATCGTGACCGCCTCGGCCACCGCCGGCGGCACGCTCGTGGACGAGTTCACGATCCCCGACTCGGACGCCCAGCGCGCCACCGACCTGCTCGAGCAGCGCTTCGAGCAGCGCGCCGGCGACTCGGCCCAGCTCGTCTTCGCCGTCGAGGACGGCCGGCTGGACGGCGGCGCGTCCCGCCAGGCCGTGCAGCGCGCGCTGGCGGCGGCCGGCGGGATCCCCGGCGTCGAGGACGTCGGCGACCCCTTCGCCGGGACCGGCGGGCAGCTCAGCGACGACGGGCGCGTGGCGTTCTCGGACGTCCAGTTCTCCGAGGCCGCGTTCGACGTGCCGGTCGACGACGTCGAGCGCTTCCAGGACGACACGCTGGCGGCCGTCGAGGGCTCGGGCGTCCAGCTCGAGTTCGCGGGGCAGGTCATCCAGGCCGCCCAGCCGGTCGAGACCGGCACCAGCGAGCTCCTCGGCATCGTCGCGGCGATCATCATCCTGATCGTGATGCTGGGCAGCGCGGTCGCCGCGGGGCTGCCGATCGTGCTCGCGCTGATCTCGGTGGGCCTCGGCACCTCCCTGCTGCTGCTCGCCGCGGCGGTCAGCAACTTCAACACCATCACGCCCGTGCTGGCCACGATGCTCGGCCTCGGCGTGGGCATCGACTACGCGCTGTTCATCGTCACCCGCTTCCGGCAGGCGCTCCACGACGGGCACTCCCCGGAGGACTCCGCGGCGATCGCGGCGGCCACCGCCGGGCGGGCCGTGCTGTTCGCCGGGATCACGGTGGCGATCTCGATCTCGGCCCTGGCCGTGATCGGGCTCGACTTCATCACGAAGCTCGGCCTCGGGGCGGCGATCACGGTGGTCACCGCCGTCGCCGCGGCGGTCACCCTCCTGCCCGCCATCCTCAGCCTGCTCGGGCACCGCATCGACACGGGCCGGCTGCCCTTCATGAAGCCGAAGGACGACTCGCTCGCCGCCCAGGAGCGCTCGCCCGTGGCGCGCTGGGGCCGCCTGGTGACGCGCAACGCGCACAAGTTCGGCATCGCGGCCACGGTGCTCGTGCTGGTGCTCTGCATCCCGGTGTTCGACGCGCAGCTGGGGGCATCCGACGCCGGGTCGGCCCCCCCTGACACGACGACGCGCAAGGCGTACGACCTGCTCGTGGACGGCTTCGGCGCGGGCTTCAACGGCCCGCTGCTGGTCGCGGTGGACGAGGGCGCCGGCGGCGACGGCGCCGAGCGGCTCGCCGCGGCGTTCCGCCGGGTCGACGGCGTCGAGAACGTCCCGGACCCGATCGCCAACGAGGCCGGCGACACGGGCATCGTGACGGTCTACCCCACCACCTCGCCCCAGGACGCGGCCACGCAGGACCTCGTGGAGGAGCTGCGCAGCGACGTGATCCCGGCCACGCTGGAGGGCACGGGTGCCGCCGCGTTCGTCGGCGGCCCGACGGCGGCGTTCGAGGACGTGGCCCAGCGCATCTACGAACGCCTGCCGCTGTTCCTGATGGCGGTGATCGGCATCACGTTCGTGCTGCTGTCGATGGCGTTCCGCTCGATCGTGGTCGCGCTGAAGGCCTCGATCACCACCCTCGGCTCGGCGTTCGCGAGCTTCGGCATCCTGATCGCGGTCTTCCAGTGGGGCTGGCTGCAGGGCCTCATCGGCCTCGACCGCACCGGCCCGATCGAGTCGTTCGTGCCCGTGATCGTGTTCTCGATCCTGTTCGGGCTGTCGATGGACTACGAGGTGTTCCTCGCCAGCCGCATCCGGGAGGAGTACGCGCTCGGCGCCGGGGCCCGCCCCGCCATCACCCGCGGCATCGCGGCGATCGGCCGGGTGGTCGTGGCCGCGGCGCTGATCATGACCGTGGTGTTCCTCTCGTTCCTGCTCGGCGAGGACCGGATCATCAAGGAGTTCGGGCTCGCGCTCGGGATGGCGATCCTGATCGACGCCTTCCTGGTGCGGTTGATCATCGTGCCGGCGATCATGCACCTGATGGACGAGCGCATGTGGTACATGCCGCGCTGGCTCGACCGGGCGCTGCCGCGCCTGACGATCGAGCCGCCCACGGTGCTCGTGGACGACGCCGACCGCCCGCGCCCGGCGGCCCCGGGCCGGCCGGCGGCCGAGGAGGCGTAGCAGCCGGGACCACCGCCCCCGTGGTATGAGGGGGTGGTGGTCCCCCCGCGCCAACTGGCCGCGCTGGCGGCGGTCGGGCTCGGCGCGGCCGTGATCGGCTTCGCCGGGGCCGCGTGGCTGGCCGGAGAGCCGTCGCCCGCGGCGGGCCCGGCGCCGGCCGCGGCCGCCGTGGCGCCGGCCGCCGCGCCCGAGGAGGCGCTGCTCGAGCAGCCCCCGTCCGGGCCGTCGCCGGCCGCGCCCGCGCCGCCGCGGCCGGAGGGGGAGCGCGAGCGGGCGCCGGCCCCCGTGCCGCCTCCGGAGGGGGCGCCGCTCCCGCCGGGCCCGCCGGGGCCGCCGCGAGCCGAGCCGCCGGCCGGCCCCGCCAGCCCTCCCGCCACGACCCGCGGGCGCGCGCCCGCCCCGCCCGCGCCGGAACCGGAGCCGGATCCGGCTCCGGCGCCACCGCCCCCGCGGGCCGTGGCCGAGCCTGCGCCGCCCCCCGAGGGCGTGGCGATCCCGGCCGGCGAGGCGCCCACGGGGCACGAGCCGGCGCGCCGGCAGCTCGTGGCGGCGCTGGGGCGGGCGGCGCCGGGGTCGGTCGAGGAGGCGGACATCCGGCGCCTGCTGGCGCTGTGGCGCGAGGCGCTCGGGCCGGGGGGTTCGGCCCCGCCGGGCCGGCGGGCGACGATCGCGCGGGCCCTCCGTGCCAACGCATGGTGGTACGCGCGCCGGGCCGCGCCCGCCGCCCGGGTGCTGCTGCGCGACGCCGACGGGGTGATCCTCACCTACCGGGCGGGTCAGGCGTTCGCGGTCAACGCCGTCGCCACCACCGGCCGCTGGCGCGGGCTCAACGCCGACGTGCCGCCCGAGGGGCTCGCCGCGGCGCTCCTCTCGATGGGCGTGGAGCGGCGCGCCGGCGCGCGGCGCTTCCTGGTGTGGGAATACTACGACCTCCCCGGCGACCCGGCCGCGATCGTGCCCGGCCCCTCCGGGATGGCGCAGGCCCGGGTGGCCCTCGTCATGGCCTACGCCGCCGAGCGCACGGGCGACGCGGCCTTCGCCCGCGCCGCCCTGCTCGCGCTGGCCGCCCTCACGGTCGACGTCGACCGCGGCGGCGTGCGCAGCATGGTCTCGACCGCGGCCGGCCACCCGCCGGCGCCCTGGTACGTGGAGCGCGCCTACCCGGGCGCGGAGCCCTGGACCGGCGGCGCGCTCAACGGCTTCATGGTGACGCTGCTCAACCTGCGCGGCGCCGCCGCCGCGCTCGACCGCGCCCCCGGCGGCGGCGCCGTGGCCGCGACGGCCGCCGGACTGGCGCGGGACCTCGCCGACCGCGGCGCCGCCAGCCTGGCGCGCCACCTCCCGGACCACGACACCGGCTCGTGGAGCCTCTACGGTCTGCTCACGCCCGGCCGGCCCTGGCGCTCGTACCTCGCCGACCTCAACTACCACTGCTACCACGTCCGGCTACTGGGACGGCTGGCCGTCACCTATCCCGATCTCGGCTTCGCCGACGTCGCCGCCCGCTGGCAGGGCTACGTCGAGCGGGCGGGCGTGGCGTGCCCAGCGCGGTGACCGCCGGCGCGTGTCCCGGGGGGCCGCCGTGGGTCGCGCGCCGATCGTCGTCGACCGCGTGCGCCACTCGGCGCCGGGGGCGGGCCGCTCCGCGTCGGCCGAGCGCGCCACGTGGCGCCGTTCCTGCGTGCCATTCGGCGCGGATCCCCCGCGCGCCACTTGTCGCCCTCCGCGGGCGCCATTCGGCGCGGATCCCCCCGCGCGCCACTTGTCGCCGTCCGCGGGCGCCATTCGGCGCGGACCCCCCGCGCGCCACTTGTCGCCGTCCGCGGGCGCCATTCGGCGCGGATCCCCCCGCGCGCCACTCGGCGCCGGCCCGTGCGCCGACGGCGACGACGTACGATGCGCTCCGACCCCCGGGAGGACCCATGAGGCTCGAACCGCTCTACCGCGCCGTGTTCCGCTACCCCGACGGCGGTCGCGGGACCGTCCTCGAGGGCGAGGCCGGCAGCGAGGGGCACTACTTCTTCGTCGCCGACGGGACCGTCGAGGGCCGGGTCACCGGCCGGCTGACGGCCGCCAACCACCCCCGCTCGCGCGTCGACAAGAACGCGCTGCCCGACATCCAGGGGGCGATCGAGACCGACGACGGCGCGACGATCGTCTTCGACTGGCGCGGGTTCGCCCGCCCGTACCCGCCGGAGGGCCGGCAGATCGTCGTCGCGGGGACCCACGTCTGCGGCGACGGGCGCTACTCCTGGCTCAACGACGTCGTCTGCGTGGGCACGGGCGAGTTCCGCCCGCAGGACGGCCCCGTCGAGGCGCGCGGCGTGGTGGGCGCCCGCGTCGACTTCGTGATCGACTTCGCCGAGCTCGTCTGGGAGCCCATCCCCCGCTGAACCGCCGACCAGGGAGGCCGTGCCGATGTTCGTGCTGCTCGCCCGCTACACCAGGCCGATCGAGGAGGTCGACGCCCTCCTCGAGGAGCACAAGGCCTGGATCGGCCGCAACGCCGACCGGATCCTGCTGACCGCCCGCGAGGAGCCGCTCGTCGGCGGCCTCATCCTCGCCCGCGCCGGCAGCGTCGACGAGGTGTGGGAGATGATCCGCGAGGACCCGTTCCACGCGGCCGGCATGTCCGAGTACGAGGTGCGCGAGTACCGGCCGGTGCGCGCCGCCCCGGGCCTGGAGGGGCTGCTGGACCCGGCCGGCGGCTAGCGCAGGACGGAGCGCAGCGAGGTGGGGCGCCACTCGGCGCCGCCGCGCGGCGTGGGCACCTGCTCGGCGTTCAGGGTGTCGCAGATCGCCTGGAGCGTCATGCCCTGCCCCCGTAGCTCGCGGATGCGCGCGGCCACGTGCGGCGGCGTCGAGGACGGCCGGCCGGGGCGGCCGGCCAGCGCGCGGCCGACGGTGGTGCTCGCGCGCGGGTGCCAGGTGGCGGCCTCGGCGAGCACCTCCCCCACCGCCCGGCCGCCGTCGGCCGAGATGTCGACCTCCGGCTGCAGCGCGACGAGGGTGTAGCCGCCGTCGACCGCCTCGCGCACCAGCTCGGCCAGGTCGGTGAGCGAGTAGGTCAGCCGGTCGAGCCGGGCGACTGCGATACCCTCGGCCTCGCCCGCGCGGCATGCCGCGAGCGCCGCGCGCAGGCCCGGCCGGCGGAGGCTGCGCCCCGAGCGGACGTCCTCCTCCACGCGCACCAGGCGCCACCCGCGCTCGCGGGCGGCGCGCTCCAGCTCGGCGCGCTGGGCGTCCAGGCCCGGCCGGTCCGCCGCCCGCTCGCGGGGCGCGACGCGCAGGTATCCGATGAGCGGCCGGTCCACGACCGCGACTTTACACTAAAGGCCGTTTGGTGTAAAAACGCGAAAGAGTTCGTGCAAGGGCCGCACCGACAGCAGAGGGAGCAACGCGTGAGCGACACCGTCAACGTAGCGATCATCGGGGTGGGCAACTGCGCCGCATCCCTGGTGCAGGGCGTCGAGTACTACAAGGACGCCGATCCCGCGGGCTTCGTGCCGGGGCTCATGCACGTCGACCTCGGCGGCTACCACGTCCGCGACGTGAAGTTCACGGCGGCGTTCGACATCAACGCCACGAAGGTCGGCACGGACCTGTCCGCCGCGATCTTCGCCGAGCCCAACAACACCATCAAGCTGTGCGACGTGCCGAATCTCGGCGTCGAGGTGCACCGCGGCATGACCCACGACGGCCTCGGCAAGTACCTCTCCGAGGTCATCACCAAAGCCGACGGCCCGACCGCCGACATCGCGGGCATCCTGCGCGACACGAACACGCACGTGGTCGTGAGCTATCTGCCGGTCGGCTCGGAGAACGCCACCAAGTGGTACGTCGAGCAGATCCTGCGCGCCGGCTGCGCGTTCGTGAACTGCGTGCCGGTCTTCATCGGCCGCGAGCCGTACTGGCAGCAGCGCTTCGCCGAGCGCGGCCTGCCGATCGTCGGCGACGACATCAAGAGCCAGGTGGGCGCGACCATCGTGCACCGCCAGCTCGCCCGCCTGATGCGCGAGCGCGGGGTCAAGCTGGCCCACACCTCGCAGCTCAACTTCGGCGGCAACACGGACTTCCTCAACATGCTCGAGCGCGAGCGGCTCGAGTCGAAGAAGATCTCCAAGACCAACGCGGTCACCTCGATCCTCGACGACGAGATCGCCAAGGACGACGTCCACATCGGCCCGAGCGACTACGTGCCGTGGCTGACGGACCGCAAGTGGGCCCACATCCGCCTCGAGGGCGCCGGCTTCGGCGACGTGCCGATCAACATCGAGCTCAAGCTCGAGGTGTGGGACTCGCCCAACTCGGCCGGCATCGTCATCGACGCCGTCCGCTGCGCCAAGCTCGCGATGGACCGCGGCATCGGCGGCACGCTGGAGGGCCCGTCGTCGTACTTCATGAAGAGCCCGCCGGTGCAGCACCCGGACGCCGAGGCGCACGACCTCACCGAGGCGTTCATCGCCGGCCGCGACGGCTCGAGCCAGACCGGCGGCGCGGCACCCGCCGCCGGCCACCAGGCCGAGGAGCCCGTCCGCCAGTAGCTGCGGGAGGCCCCGCCCGCGCCGACGCGGGCGGGCGGGGCCGTCTCTAGACTGCACGGGGGTGACCACCGCCGCCCCCACCGCCCCCGCGCCGAGCGCCACGCGGCTGATCGCCACCCGCGACCTCGCGCGCCGGTTCGGCGCCGTGCAGGCGCTCGACGGCGTCTCGGTGGAGATCACCGCCGCGGCCACCGGCCTGCTGGGCGCCAACGGCGCCGGCAAGTCGACGCTCATGAAGACGATCCTCGGCCTGGTGCAGCCGGACGCCGGCTCGGTCGAGGTGCTCGGCATCGACGCCGCCCGCCACCCCGGCGAGGTGCGCCGGCGGCTGGGCTACATGCCCGAGCTCGACTGCCTGCCGCTGGAGATGACGGCCCGCGACCTGGTCGTGCACATGGCGGAGCTGCGCGGGCTGCCCCGCCGCGACGCCGTGCTGCGCGCGTCGGAGGTGCTGTTCCAGGTCGGCCTCGAGGAGGAGCGCTCGCGCCTGATCGGCACGTTCTCGACCGGCATGAAGCAGCGCACCAAGCTCGCCCAGGCGCTCGTGCACGCGCCGGAGCTCGTGGTGCTCGACGAGCCCACCAACGGCCTCGACCCGTCGGGGCGCGACGAGATGCTGACCCTCGTGCGCCGCCTCTCGAGCGAGCTCGGCATCGCGGTGCTGATGTCGTCGCACGTGCTCGAGGACGTCACCCGCACCTGCGACGCGGTCGTCGCGCTGCGCGACGGGCGGGTGGTCACGGCGGGCCCCATCGCGGCGATGGCCGGCGCGGCGGGCGACGGGGTGATCGTGCGCGTGGCGGGCGACCTGGCGGCGCTCGAGCAGGCCCTCGTCCGCCGCGGCCTGCGCGCGGAGCGCCGCGACGGCGACGCCGTCGCCGTCGCCGGGCCCTCCGAGGAGGCGCTGCTCGACGGCGTCCGCGACGCGGTGGCCGAGGCCGGCGTGGCCCTGCGCGAGCTGCGCGGCGCCGGGCCGTCGCTGGAGGACGCCCTGGTGGAGGCGATCGGGTGAGCACGGGCGCCGGCGACGCCCAGGTCAGCGACGTCCGCTACTCGCGCTACTCCGGCGTCCGCCGGGGGCGCTGGGCGGGGGTGCTGTCGCTGGCGCGCTGGGGCGCCCTGCGCTCCCTGGGCGCGCGGCGCGGCTGGCGGGCGAAGGCGATCCCGATCGCGCTCATCCTGCTGGCGGTGGCGCCGGCGGTGATCGTGCTCGGCGTGCGCGCGCTGTTCGCAGAGCAGAGCGGCATCGACCTCTCGGACGCCCTGCCCTACTCCGAGTACCAGGCGATCATCGGGGTGGTGATCCTCGTGTTCGCGGCGGTCACCACGCCGGAGCTGCTGTGCCCCGACCGCCGCGACGGCACGCTGGCGCTCTACTTCTCGACCGCGGTCAGCCGCCGCGAGTACCTGGCCGGGCGGCTGCTGGCCGCGGTCGTGCCGCTGCTGCTGGTGACTCTCGTGCCGCTGCTCGTCCTCTACTGCGGCGTGCTGGTCTTCGAGGAGTTCCCGCTCGCCTACCTGCAGGACACGTGGGACGAGCTGCCCCGCATCGTGGCCGCGGGCCTCGTCAACGCCGTCTACTACGCCGTGATCGGGCTGGCGGTGGCGTCGCTCACCACGCGCCGGGCGTTCGCCGTCGGCGGCTACCTGCTGCTGCTCGTGGCGCCGACGATCGTCGGCGGGTTGCTGAGCGAGGTCTTCCCCGACAGCGACGCGGTGCAGCTGATGAACCTCTCCGTGCTGCCCATCTCGTTCGCCGGCGAGCTCTTCCCCGACGCGAGCGACGACATCCCCAACGACCTGTGGCAGTGGGGGCTCGTCTACGCCGTGGTGGTGGGCGTCGCCGCCGCGGTGCTGCTGTTCCGCTACCGGCGCGGCGCCGAGGGATGAGCGCGCCCCTCGTCTTCGACGGCGTCTCGCGCTGGTACGGCGACACCGTCGCCCTGGCCGACGTCTCGTTCGCCCTCGAGCCCGGCGTCACCGGCCTGCTGGGGCACAACGGCGCCGGCAAGTCGACCGCGCTGAAGCTCTGCGCCGGCTTCACCCGCCCGAGCAGCGGCACCGTGCGCGTGCTCGGCGAAGACCTGGCGGCCAACCCGGCCGCCTACCGGCGCATCGGCATCGCGCACGACCGCGACGCGCTGTGGCCGTTCCTCACCGCGCGGGCGATGGTCGCGCTGTGTGCCCGCCTGCGCGGCGTCGCCGACCCCGAGGCCGCCGCCGACCGCGCGCTGGCCGAGGTCGGCCTGGCGGACGCGGCCGACCGCAGGCTGAAGGGCTTCTCGCACGGCATGCGCCAGCGCGTGAAGCTGGCCCAGGCGCTGGCCCACGATCCTGAGGTGCTGCTGCTCGACGAGCCGCTCAACGGCCTCGACCCGGGGCGCCGCCGCCACGTGGTCGAGCTCGTCCACCGGCTCGGCGAGGAGGGGCGCACGGTGCTCGTGTCCTCTCACGTGCTGCACGAGGTGGAGCGGATGGCGCCGCGGGTGATCGTGCTGGTCAACGGCCACCTGGTGGCGAGCGGGGCGACCGCGGCCATCCGGGAGCTCATCGCCGAGCGGCCCCGCAGCTTCCGCATCGAGGCGCCCGGCGCCGCCCGCGCCCTCGCGCGCGAGCTGGTCGGCGCGGGCCTCGTCGAGTCGGTGCGGCTCGACGACGGCGCGATCGTCGTCGAGTGCGAGGACGTCGAGCGCTTCACCCGCGGGCTGGCCCCGCTGGCGCGCGACGCCGGCGCGCGGCTGCGCCGGGTGGAGCCGGTGGGCGACGACCTCGAGAGCGTCTACGCCTACCTGCACGAGCGCGCCCGGGGCGTGGGCCGGTGACCGGCCCGCCCGGCGTCTCGTGGCCGGTCTACCGGCTCACGCTGCGCAGCCTGGTCGCCGGGCGCCGACTGGTGGCGCTGTCGGTGCTGGTGCTGGTGCCGGTGGTCGCCGCCATCGTCTTCGCGAGCGCCGGCGAGATCGACCCACGCATCTTCTGGGCGCGCCTGCTGCAGCGCCTCGTCATCCCCACGGTGACGGCGTTCGTCGCCGTGGTGATCGGCGCGAGCGCGATCGGCGAGGAGCGCGAGGACGGCACGATCCTGTACCTCGCCGCCACCCCTCTCTCGCGCACGACGCTCGTGCTGACGAAGGTGCTGGCCGCCTGGACGCTGGCCCTGGCGCTGCTGGTGCCCTCGATCGTCGCCGCGGCCGCCATCAGCCTGGGCGACCGCTTCACCGCCGGCCAGCTCGCGTGGCCGCTGGCCGGCGTCGCGCTGTCGTCGCTCTGCTACTGCGCCGTCTCGGCCTGGCTGTCGATGACCACCCGCCGTCCGGTCGTCATCGGGGTGCTCTACATCCTGCTCTGGGAGGGCTCGATCGCGACGTTCGCCGCGTCGGCCGATCGCCTCTCGATCGCGGCCTACGGCCGGGCGATCGCCGTGGAGGGCGTGCAGCGGGTCAACGCGCCCGACGCCTCCGCGGGGGCCGCGGTGGCGATCCTGCTGATCATCGGCGCCCTCGCCACCTGGGCGGCGGCCCGCCGGCTCACCCGGACGGAGCTGCCGTAGCCTCCATCCCGGTGGCCCAGGCGACGCAGCGGTCGCGCCCGCCCGCCTTGGCGCGGTAGAGCGCCAGGTCGGCGCGGCGCACGAGGTCCTCGGGCCCGCGCCCGTCCATCTCGGCCACGCCCAGCGACGCCGTCACCCGCCCGGCGGCGCCGACCGGCTCGCCGCGGATGCGCGAGCGCAGCCGCTCGGCCGCCTCGAGCGCGTCGGCCCACGCGGCGTCCGGCAGCAGCCAGGCCATCTCCTCGCCGCCGAACCGGGCCACCACGTCGCCCGCCCGGCTGGTCTCGCGCAGGCGCGTCGCCATCGCGCGTAGCACCTCGTCGCCCGCCTGGTGGCCGTGGGTGTCGTTGACGGCCTTGAAGTGGTCGAGGTCGATCATCACCAGGCTCAGCGGCCGGCCGGCGCGCCGCGCCCGGGCCGCCTCGCCCGCCAGACGCTCGTGGAAGACCCGCCGGTTGGCGAGGCCGGTCAGCCCGTCGGTGGTCGCGAGGGCCACGAGCCGCTCCCGCGCCCGGGCGTTGGCCACGGCGAGCGCGAGCAGGTCGGCCAGCGGGCGCGCCCGGCGGGGCCCGTCGGGCCGGCCCGAGCGGGCGCCGGGCGCGTGGACCATCCCCCACGGCCGGCCGTCGGCCACCACCGGCAGCACCAGGTCGCCCCCGGGCAGGGTCGCGAGCGGCATGCGGTCGCCCGCCCTCCGCGCCGGGCCGACCGCGGCGACCACCACGCCCTCGTCGCCCGCGAAGCGCACCACGGCGGCGCCGTCGACGTCGCAGAGGGCGGCCGCCTCGCCCGCGACCAGGCCGGCCACCTCCGGCAGCGGCGCGGCCGCCGCCACGGCGGCGGTCACGCGGGCCAGCGCCTCGCGCTCGGCCTCCGCGCGCACGCGCTCGGTGACGTCGCGTGAGTCCGTGTGGGTCTCCCGCAGGCGCCCGTGATCATCGCGCAGCGCGCGCGCCGTGGTCTCGAGCCACACCCACCCGCCGCCCCGCCGGCGCACCCGGTGCAGCAGCGACCCGCCGTCGCCCTCCAGCGCGCGGGCCGTCCGCTCGCGGTCGTCGGGGTGCCAGAGGTCGGCGGCGCGCGCGCCCGCCAGGCGGCCCGGGTCGTCGCCGAGGACGTCCCGCACCGCGGCGGACACGTGCAGCAGGCTGCCGTCGGGCGCCACCCGCGCCAGGATGTCGGGGCTCGCGTCGACGAGGGCGCGCAGGGCGTCCGCGTCGGCCGCCGCCGCGGCCATCCGCCCCGCCCGTCGCGCCACGGCCAGCGCGCGGGCCACCACCTCCGCGCCGCGGGCGTCGGCGCGCACGACGTCGGCGAAGCCGGCCTCGAGCGCCGCCACGATCCTGCCGGCGGCCGCCCCGGCCGGGGCCACGAGCACGATCGCTCCGCCGGCCGGGCCGCCGAGCAGCTCGCGGGCGAGGGCCTCGTGCGCGGGCGCCGACCACACGACCACGTCGGGCGCGCGGCGGGCGATCTCGTCCGCCGCGCGCCACGGGTCGACCGCCCGCGACGCGTCGGCGCCGGCGCGCCCCAGGCGCCGCGCCAGGCGGTGCCGCGTCAGCGCGGCGTCGGAGACGACCAGGGCGACGGGCCGGGTGGGTCCCGGCTGTGGGCGCGGTGCCTGCACGGCCCCGGGGACATCGGCGCCGCGGGCCCGCGCCATGAGCGCCGGGGATGCCCGGCCCGCGTCGCCACCACCGGGCCTCTGGTACGGTGCGCCCCGCGCCGGGCAGGTACGCCCAGACCGCCCCCGCGCCACCGCGACAGACCGTCATGGACTGCCCACCCGTCAGCGCCCCCGTCGAGGGACGGCGCCCCATGCACCGTCGGCTCCTCCTTGCCGCGGGCCTCGCCCTGGCCGGCGCGCTGGCCGTGCTGGGCGTGCACGCGAGCGCCGCGCCCCAGGTGATCGACGCGCAGCGCAGCGAGGTGCGCGAGCTCGAGGCACAGGTGCTCGCGATCGACGCCCGCGCCGGCGAGGCGGCGGACGCCCACGCCGCCGCGGTGCGGCGGGCCGAGGACCTGCGCCGGCGCATCGCCGAGACCGACGTCGCGCTCGCCGAGGCGCGCCGGGCCCACCGCGTCAGCGTCGAGCGCCTCGGGCAGCGGCTGCGAGCGCTCTACGCCCAGGAGCGGCCGACGCTCGTGGAGATCATGCTCACATCGGGCGGGCTCACCGAGGCCGTCGACGCCCAGCGGGCCCTGGAGTCGATCGGCCGGCGCGACCGCGAGGTCGTCGAGCAGCTCGAGCGCACGCGGGGGCGGCTCACGGCCCTGCGCGCCGAGCTCGAGCGCAGCCGCGCGGGGGTCGATGCCAGCGTCCGCGAGTCGCGGGAGCGCCTGCAGGAGCTGGAGGGGCTGATCGCCGACCGCCGCTCGACCCTCGCCCAGGCGCGCTCGCGCCTGGACCGCCTGGTCGCCGCGGAGGCGGCGGCCGCCGAGCGCCGCCGGGCGGCGGCGGCCGCGGCCGCCGCCGACGCCCTGGCCGAGCGCGCCCTGCGCGACCGCGCCGGCGGCGGCGCGCCCGCCGCCACCGGCCCCGCCCCCGCGGCCGCCGCCGCGCCCTCCGCCCCGGCGCCCGCGGCGCCCGCGGCGCCCGCGAGCCCGGCGCCCTCGTCGGGCGGCGCCCCGGCACACCTGGAGCGCATCGCCCAGTGCGAGTCGGGCGGCAACCCGCGCGCCGTCTCCGCCAGCGGCCAGTACCGCGGCAAGTACCAGTTCGACCCGGGCACCTGGCAGTCGCTCGGCGGCACCGGCGACCCCGCCGCCGCCCCGGAGGCCGAGCAGGATCGGCTCGCCGCCCTGCTCTACGCCCAGCGCGGCCCGGCCCCCTGGCCGGTCTGCGGGTACCGGTGAGCATGGCCGTTCGTCACGGGCGGCGGGACTTGACGACACGCGCCGGGCGCAACATAGTCTCGCTCTGGCCGGTCGCGGTCGAGGGGGGACCACTCGCGGATGAGGAGGGGTCCCTTTTTGCGGTTGCCCGCGATGCTCGACCCGGGATCGGCTCCGTGGTGCTCTCCGACAGCGCGCCGGGCCAGACCGCCCGCCCGCCGGCGGATCGTCACCGCGCGACACGTACGGGGACCCCACGCGGGAACGGAGGCGGATGACGACGCAGCAGGTTACCGGGCTGACGCGCGACGGTGAGCTCCGAGAGCTGATCGTCCGCGGGCAGGAGATGGGCTTCCTCGGCATGGAGGAGGTCGCCGAGGTCCTCGACGGGCTCGGGCTGGACGCCGAGGCGGTCGAGGCGGTCTATCAGCACCTCGAGGAGGCCGGCGTCGAGCTCCTCGAGCAGTCGGAGGCCGGCGCCCGCGCCGCCCAGATGGCCGAGGAGGTCGAGCGCCCGCGCAAGACCGCCACCACCGTCGAGGCGACGACCGACGCCCTCCAGCTCTTCCTGAAGGACATCGGCCGCGTGCCGCTGCTCACCGCCGCCGACGAGGTCCGCCTCGCCAAGCGGATCGAGCTCGGCGACCAGGCGGCCAAGCAGCAGATGGTCGAGGCCAACCTGCGCCTCGTGGTGTCGATCGCCAAGGGCTACCGCGGCCGCGGCCTCCCCTTCCTGGACCTGATCCAGGAGGGCACGCTCGGCCTCGTGCGCGCGGTCGAGAAGTTCGACTGGCGCCGCGGCTTCAAGTTCTCGACCTACGCCACCTGGTGGATCCGCCAGGCCGTGACCCGCGCCCTCGCGGACAAGGGCCGCACGATCCGCATCCCGGTGCACGTGGTCGAGAAGCTGAACCAGATCAGCCGCGCCGAGCGCGTCCTGATCGGCCAGCTCGGCCGCGAGCCCACCGTCGAGGAGATCGGCGAGGCCGCCGGCCTGCCGCCCGACGAGGTCGAGGAGATCCTGCGCAGCGCGCAGCCCACGGTCTCGCTGGAGAAGCCGGTCGGCGAGGAGGAGGAGTCCGAGCTCGGGCGCTTCCTCGCGGACGAGAACAGCCCGCCGCCGGAGGTCTCGGCGGAGACGAGCCTGCGCGAGCAGGCCCTGCGCGACCTGCTCGACCAGCTCTCCTACCGGGAGCGCCGGGTGCTCGAGCTGCGCTACGGCCTGCGCGGCGAGAAGCCCCGCACGCTCGACGAGCTCGGGCGCATGTTCAACGTCACCCGCGAGCGCATCCGCCAGGTGGAGAGCCAGTCGCTGCAGAAGCTCGGCTCGCTCCCGGACTCCGGGCGCCTCGGGTAGCAGCGGTACCGCCCCGGCGGCCGGCGCCCCGCGCGCCGGCCGCCGCCGGGCCCGCCCGCCGGACCGGACCGCGGCTCAGTTGAGCGAGGGGTCCTCCGGCATCCGGGCGATGAAGCGCCAGGAGCCGCCCTTGCGGTCCAGGACGCGGCTCCAGAGCCCGTCGGGGTCGTCGGTGAAGACGTCCTCGACGCGCGGCTCGGCGTCGAGCCAGGCCTCCTCCGCCAGCTCCTGCTCGAGCTGGCCCTCGCCCCACCCGGCGTAGCCGCCGAAGGCGCGGATGGCGCGGACGTCGCCGTCGCGGGCGCCATCGCCCTCGGGGTCGACGATGCCGACGCTGCCGAAGGCGACGCCGGCCGCCGCCGCCACGTCGCCGAAGTCGGCGAGCAGGATCACCGCGTCCGGCTGTACCGGGCCGCCCTGGTGCACGCGCTCGTCGTCCGGCATGACCTCCGCCAGGTGCGGCGGGAGCGCCTCGCGCGAGACGAGGGGCGTGGGCCGGTTGAGCACGAGCCCGAGCGCCCCCTCCTCCGAGTGCTCGAGCATCAGCACCACGGCGCGGTGGAAGTTGGGGTCGGCCAGCGCCGGGGCCGCCACCAGCAGCCGCCCGCGGCGGTTGCCGGGCGGCTCGCTCATGGGAAGATCTCCCGCGCCAGGTCGAGGAAGTCGTCCAGCTCCTCGGCGTCCCGGGCGAGGCAGGCGGCGAGCGCCCCGTCGAACACCTCCGGCGGGATCGGGCCCAGCACCGGCCGGGCCTCGAGGAAGGTCGCCTTCAGCGAGCGCGCCACGTCGACCGCCTCGGGCCACGCCCCCGCGCGCGAGAGGGCCACGAGGCGGTCGACGCCCGTGCGGGCGACGTCGTGAAAGGTCCGCGCGTCGCCGCCCGCCGCCGCGGACGGGGCGCTCACACCCCGGTCTGCCTGCGCTTCCGCGACTGGGCCAGGTTGTACGCCGCGCCGCCCACGACGAAGACGATCGCCACGAGGATCAGCGAGTAGAAGACGGGCAGGTGGTTCGCGAGCTCGTCGCCCATGTCCTCGACCGCGAAGCCGAAGCAGAACCAGCAGAACGCCACGATCAAGACGGTGCCCGCGACCCGGAACGGCCACGTCGCCGGCAGGCCCTCGTACCTCGAATCATCGTGCGCCATCGCGCCCCTTTCACCCGTCGACGAACCGCCCGCAGGCTACCACGGGGCCCGGATCGCCTCGGCGGCCCGCGCGCCCCGGCGGCGCGGGCGCTTCGTCCCTGGCGGCCGCCGGCCGCGGCTCAGCCGCCGGCGGGCTCCGGGTCGGGCTCGGGCTCGGGCGCGCCCGCGATCGCGCGCGCGATGCGCCGCTCGCGCGCGAGCACCTGGAAGTCGCCGCCGCACGAGCGGTAGAGGCCGGCCGGCCGGCCGGGGCCGTCGGCGCGCGAGCGACCGGCCGGCTCCACGATGCCCGCGGCCAGCACGTCGCGGCGGAAGTTGCGGGTGTCGAGGTCGTGCCCGAGCACGGCCTCGTACGCCGTCTGCAGCTCGCCGAGCGTGAACATCTCGGGCAGCAGCTGCAGGGCGATCGGCGCGTAGGCGGCCTTCGCGCGCACCCGCGAGCGGCCGTACTCCAGCACCTGCGTCGCATCGGTGTCGAGGGCGGGCAGGTCGTCGAGCGGGAACCAGCGCACCTCGACGACGGCGGGCCCGGGCGCGAGCGGGTGGCGCCCGGCCGACACGAGCCCGAGGTGCGCCACGCAGACCGCCTCCCCCCCGCGCCGGTCGAACGAGTAGAGCTGCTCGAGCGCGACCCCGCGCACGCCGGTCTGGTCGGCGAGGGCCGCGTGCGCCGCCGCCTCGAGGGTCACCCCCGGCGCGACGGCGGCCCCGGGGAGCGCCCAGACGCTGCCGGGCAGGCGCACGAGCAGCGCGTTCGCCGCCCGGTCGCGGACGCTCACCACCACCAGCTCCACGCGGACGTCCTTCATGCCGCCCCGACGGTACCGTCGCCGCCGCCCGTCTTCGAGGGCTCCGCGGGCCCGTCGGCGGCCGCGGCCGCCGCGGCCCAGCCGGCGAGGCCGTCGACGTTGGCCTCGGCCCATCCGAGCGCCCGCCACCGCGCCAGCCCCGCCGGGGAGGCCACGGCCGGCTCGAGCGGCAGCGCCCGCGCGATGGCCTCGCCGAGCCCCGGCCCCGGGCCGTGGCGACGGACGGCCGCGGCCGCGGCCGCGAGCTGCCTGCGGGCCAGATCGATGTCGCCGAGCGGGTCGGCGACCGCGCCGAAGTGCCCGAGCATCAGCGATCCCGGCCGCAGGTCAGCCAGGCGGGCGAGGCTGCGGTCGCCGGCCTCGGGGTCGATGTCGGGCGGCGGCAGCGC